>CAZULB010000005.1:12297-55100 GCA_964621155.1 uncultured bacterium
GTTCGATCGTATTCTCGCCGACGTACCCTGTTCCGCGACCGGCGTGATCCGGCGAGGCAGACCGTTGCAGGGGTCCATGCGCCGGCCTGGCATCGGCTTTGTGGTTGCGCTTGGGCTCCTCTGGCACGGCGTTGGCGCGCATTCGGCGCCGCTGGCTCCGTCCGCGGATCCCGTTGCTCTCTTCGTCTCCGCCGCTGATTCGGTGTACCGAGCCGGCGGTGACGCCGCGCTTTCCCCCTTCGTCAAAGACAACTCGCTCCTGACCGGCGCGGCAGTCGCGAAGCTCCTCGACGACGCGTTCCGTTCCGAGGACAAGACCGCCGCGAAGGAAAACGTCGACTTTGCCAGGCGCGTCGCGCTCGCGCACGAGTCCGCCGGCGGCACGCCGGTGGCGGAGCAGCTGGTCGACACTTACACGCGCTGGACCAGCGCGCAACGCACGCAGCGTGCGAAAGCCATCGCACTCGAGAACGACGCCAACGCTGCGCGCAAGGCCGGCGATGTCGACAGGGCCGTCAAGCTTCTGGGTGATGCGCGCGCCATCTACGAAAAAATCGGCGACAAGCACTCCGTCGCGGTCAACTGGGGCACCATGGGTGTTACGCACTGGAGCACCGGCAACTGGGACGTCGTCATCGCGGACTATGAGCAGGCGCTCACGGCGCGGCGTGCCGTCGAGGATCGCATTCTCGAAGGCAGGACGCTCAACGGCCTCGGCACCGCATGGCAGCAGAAGGGCGAGTGGAGCAAAGCGGCGGATTACTATGCCCAGGCCATCGATCTGCGCCAGAAGACAGGAGATCTCACCGGCCTCGGCACCTCGATCACCTATCTCGGCCACGTCTACAACAATACCGGGCGTTTTGTGGAAGCGCGCAAACAGTACGAAGCCGCGCTTCCCATCATTCAGTCGCTCAACAATCCATCCCAGAGCATCGATCTGCTGAGCGGTATCGCGGCGGTCAACGCGAGCATGGGCCGCCTCGACGGTGCGCGTGAAGCGTACGAGAAAGCCATCGGGCTGGCGGCGGCCAACGGCATCACAGACAAGCAGGCGGTGCTCCTGCGCAGTCTCGCCGACATAGATCGCACTCAGGCTCGCTACAATGACGCGCTTGACCATCTCGCCGCGGTGGAACAGCTGCTGGCCGCGAATCCCAATCCGGTTGAAGAGGCGGCGATGCACAACAACCGTGGGCTCACCTATCTGGAGATGGGAGAGCTCGACGACGCACGCGTCGATCTTCTCAAGAGCGCGGAGATCGCCCAGGGCCTGGAAGATCCGAACCCCGCCATTATCGCGCAAAACAACCTCGCGTATCTGTACGCCGAGTTGGGGGCCAACGATCGAGCGCTGCAGGCAGCCGACAAGTCGCGCGAACTGTGCGAGAAAGCCGGGAACGGGCGTTCGTATCGATATGCGATGGCGTTCAAGGGCGACGTCCAGTTGCGCACCGGTCGCTACGACGATGCGCTTGCGAGCTACCGGGAAGCGCTGGCCCAGGACCAGGCCGACGGAGCCGCCGACCTTGCCCTCGGCGACGAGGTGGCGATTGCCGCCATTCAGGCGGCCAAGGGGGAGACGTCGGCCGCGCGCGAAGCGTTGCGCGCGCTCGCGCCGCGCGTGCGCGCATCTGGCAACGGGCTGGTGCAACGAGCGCTCAGCAACGCAATTGCGCACTCGTACGAGAAGGAGAATCCGGACAGTGCGCGGTACTACTACGAGCGAGCACTCCTGAATCTCGAGAATGAGGGCGAGCGGATTGGCGGTGCAGAGCTGCAGACCGGTTATCTCTCGGGCAAGAACCGTTTTTATTTCGAAGAAGTGGCGCGCTACTACGCTGCGCAGGCCACGGCGCAACCGGCTGCCGCCGCGGTGTGGAGCGACCGCGCGTTTTGCACCATGGAGCGCGCCAAGGCGCGCGGCCTGCTCGACCTCCTGCGCACGTCCGTGTCGTCGCGCAGTACCCGCGAAGAGGACGCCGCGCTCGATGCGCTCTACTCGCTGGACCCCGCCCAGGCGGATTACGCCAACCGGCGCGCCGAGCTCGAGAAGAGATACCTCGATCTGCGCCGCGCACGCGTGGACGCCGCCGTCGCCGGCATGTCGCCCGGCCGCAACGCGAACATGACGGTGGCGACCATGGACGACGTTGCGAAGGTGCTGCCGAAGAAGACCGTGCTGTTCGAGTTTGCGCTGGGGGACTCTTCGTCGCTGCTCTGGGTCATCGACCGTGACCGGCGCGAGATGTACAAGCTGCCGGCGCGCGCGCAGATCGAAACCCGGGTGCGACACTTCCGTGACGCCATCTCGCAGGTGGGAAAAGGCGACGCCGCCATGCTTGCCGAAGCCCGCTCGCTTTTCCAGATCCTCCTTGCTCCCGGGCAGGAGCGACTCGACAGGGCGCAGACGATTATTCTCGTCCCGGATGGAGCGCTTTTCGAATTGCCGTTTGACGCCCTTACTCGCGGCGACGCACAACCGGGGATGCCGGTCGGGGCGCAGTGGTTCGTCGCGCGCAAGTGGACCACCGTGTACGCGCCGTCGGCCACCGTCTACGCACGCCTGCGCACTTCCACGCGCGAACAGAAATACGCACGCGATCTGTTTGCGGTCGGCAATCCCGACTTCAGCGGGCTGGTCACCACCGGGACGGAACCGCTTGCCCCGCTCCCGCACGCACAGAAAGAAGTCGACGCCATTGGCGTCAGGGTGAAGCCCGACCGTCGCACCCTGCTCACCGGGCGGGCGGCGAGCGAAGCCGCAGTCAAACAGGAGCTTAGAACCGAGTCGCCACGCGTGGTACACCTCGCCACCCACGGGCTCGTGAACGCAACCGAGCCTGCGCGATCCAGCGTGGCACTTGCCCCCGGCGACGGGGAAGACGGCTACTTCCACACCCTGGAGATCATTTCTACTCCCACCAAGAGTGATTTGATTGTCATGTCCGCGTGCGAATCGGCTCGCGGGTTCGTCTCACGAGGGGAAGGGGTTGTGGGGCTTTCTCGCGCCTTCCTGGGCGCTGGCGCCGAGTCAGTGGTGGCAAGCCTGTGGTCGGTCTCGGATGAATCGACCGCCGAGCTGATGCGCTCGTTCTACGACCGCATGTTCGGAAAGAAAGAGCCGGCCAGCCGCGCGTTGCGTGACGCGCGCGTTGCGCTGCTCGACAGCGTGAAGTTTTCACATCCGTTTTTCTGGTCTCCGTTCGTTGTGACAGGAACGGAGCGTTCGCCGTGGTAGGCAAATTGACGTTGGAGGATTTCTGATGAACCGCGTGCTTCGTTCCTTGCTGATGGCGGCTGGCCTGGTGGTTGCGGCGCTGCCGGCGCTCGCCACCCAGATCATCCAGGTGTCGCCGCAGGAAATCGCAAAGTCGTCGACGTTGGTCGTCGACGGAAAGGTGAGCGGTGTTCGTTCGTACTGGAACGCCGATCACAGCAAGATCTTCACCGAAACCACCGTCGATGTGAACGCGACGCACAAAGGCGCGAATGCAAGCCTCGTGCGTGTGCTGCAACTCGGCGGAGTGGTCGGTAATGTGCGCCAGACGGCGCACGGCGCCCTGGCCTGGAAGCGGGGCGAGGAAGTGTTGCTCTTCCTCGAGCCAGCGGGCTCGACGCAGCCGGGTACATTTCAGGTCACGGGTTTCTCGCAGGGCAAGTACGACATCGAGCGCGACGCCAGGACCGGCCGCAAATTCGTGCGGCAGGCGATGCCGGCTGATATGAGCGGAAGCACTCCATCGGCCGCGTCGGGAAACACCCCGGCGCAGAGCGGGAAAGTGACGCTCGACCAGTTCCTGGGACAGGTTCTGCCGAAACGATAACGCGGTTCATCGACATGCGCGAGCGTCAGGGGGAAGACGCAGCGCCGAATGCATAAAGAGGGGCTCTCATGAAAATTACACTCCTGAAATTTGCGTTGGTCACTTCGCTGCTGCTTGCGTTCGCCATGACGGCGCAGGGGCTCATTCCCAACGACGACGATGGCGACGGTGTTCCCAACGGAACCGACCTGTGCCCGGCCGAGAACTCGGCTCCCTTCGACCGTGACGGCGATGGGTGCCTCGACCCGTTTCGCGGCGCGCGCCACATCGAATACTGGAGCACGACTGACAACAACCTCAGCTACGTGATCAGTGCCGATGCGGCCCCCAACATTACGAACGGCTCCGACATCACGGCGATCCAGAGCGCCTTTGCGGCATGGGCGGCCATCGCTAACACTGACCTGGTCGTTAACTATGGCGGCACCGTGGTCCAGAAGAATGCCGACGGCCTCGACCACGTGAACCTGGTGACATTTCAGGACAACACCTACAACTTCTCGAACCTCGTTCTCGCGGTGGGACTCTCGACGAGCTTCGAATCCGACACCACCATCGCCGCGCGCGTTTATCGCAAGGGCGAGATCTTCGACGCCGACATGCTGTTCAACCCGTCGAAAACTTTCAAGGTGGGCGGCGTGGGACCGGGCGTCGACATTCAAAGCGTGGCCACGCACGAAGCCGGCCACATGTTCGGTATCTCGCACTCCACGATCCAGTCAGCCACGATGTTCTACGCCCTGCCCGGCGGCTTCGCCGCGCGCTCGCTCACGACCGACGATCAGCTGGCCTACTTCAAGGCCTACGGCAGTGCGACCGCTCTCTCGGCGGCGAAGAACATCCACGGCGCCGTTCACAACGGCAACACCAACCTGCCCGTGCCGGGTGCCATCGTGTTCCTCGTCAATGCGGCCACCAATGACACCACTGCCTGCGATTACACGTTGCCGGACGGCACCTACACGTTCCCGGGCATCGCGAACGGCGACTATTACGTCGCCATCCACGCGCTCGACGGGACTTCGTCGATCGGTTTCATTCAGCCGGGCAACATCAACTCGCTGGTGGCGGCGACGGCCGAAACCAACTTCAAACCGGAGTGGTACGACAACGCCGAATCCGAATCGGACGATCCGGACGCGCGCACGCAGGTGAGCATTACGAACGGCCAACCGACGGCCACCATCGATCTCATCACCAATGTCGACGTGGCCGCGCCCGCGGTCACATCCGCACGCCCCGACGGCACCGCCCCGATCGCCGTTGACGGCGCGATCGTGATCGAGTTCTCCGAAGCGATCGACATCAACACCATTCGCAGTTCGTTCTCGCTCCGCGATCAGGTGACCAACGCGGCCAAGGGCGGCAATATTGCGCTCATTCGCGACGACACGCAGATCGTGTTCACGCCTTCACCGCCGCTCGAGTTCTCGACGGCATACCGCCTGCGCTTCGACACCGATCTCAAAGACCGCGCGGGCAATGCGCTCGCGTCCGACTACACCGTCGACTTCAACACGGAAATCGAGCCTCCAGTGAGCATCGCGAGCCTGGCACCCAACAAGGGAGTCCCCGGCACCACCGTTGTGATCACCGGACACGGCTTCGATGTGTCGCCGCTGCCGGTGGTGAAGTTCGGCAGTCTGACGGCTACGGTTTCGTCGGGAACGGTGGGCCGCCTGGTGGTTGACGTTCCCCAGGGAGCCACCACGGGCGCGGTTACAGTGACAAATGCGGACGCATCTTTCAGCAACTCGCTCACCTTCACCGTCCTGAGCGACGCCGAGTTCGCGCGCGGCTATGAATCGGGCCAGGCCGTTCTGCCGGCAGCGCCCAATGCCATCGCGGTGACGCCGAGTGGCGACTACGCATACATCGCGGGTGTCGGCGGCGCGCATGCCGTCGTCATCAACCCGGCGCTGTTCGGCTACCTGTCGCAGACAAACATTTCCTACGCGGGCACGCTCGATGACATTGCGACGACCGCCAATGGCAGACGCGCCTACGCGGTGAGCGGAACCACCAATGAATTGGTCGAAATCAACTCTGATCCAACCACGGGACTTCTTTTCAATACCGTGCTGTCCTCGCATGACCTGGGCGCGTCGCCCAGAGGCGTTATCACCAATCCCACCGGCCAGCGCGCGTACGTCGCGATGGACGACGGCCACATCCAGTCCTGGGACATCGAGCTCGGCAGCGTGAACTACACCGAGCAGGTGGGGCAGATGACGGCGCCGACGGGGAGCGGTTTCGTGGGACCGATGGCGATCACGCCGGCAGGAGATCGACTGCTCGCCATCACCGACGCCGGCCGGCTTGCGTTCTACGCGCTGCCTGCGGAAACACTGACGACCGACATCAATGTTGGACTCGCGCCGCGCGGCCTCGCGGTCGACCCGGCCGGGCAGCGCGCCTATGTCACCCACGACAATGGCGACGTTACCGTGGTCAACGTGGAGGCGGCTCCGTTCCGGGTGCAGGATGTTGCAACGGGCGGATCGGTGCGCGGTGCGATTGTGACACCCGCCGCGTCGTATCTCTATACAACCGACCGCGAGCTCGACAACCTCAAGATCGTCGACCTCAAGGAGCACAGCTCGACGTTTCGCTCCGTGGTTGGTGTGATTCCCGCGCCGAGCAATCCGGTGGATGTCGCGATGTCGCCGGGTGGTGAATACGCGTTCTCGGTGTTGCAGGGCGGAGGCACCGGCAATACTTCTCCGCGCATGCTGGTGACGACCATCGGCATCGGGCCGTCGCTCGAAGCGGTGGCGCCGTCGCACGGACACGTGGGTGTGGAAGTTGTTTTGTCCGGTCGTGACTTCGGTGATCCGGACTCATTGCAATTGGCGTCGGTGGATTTCAACGGCGTTGTTGCCACACCGATCACCTGGAATCCAGATCGCGTCATTGTCACCGTTCCCAGCGGCGCCACCACCGGACCGGTGCGCGTGCGCACGACGAAGAATGGCGTGACCCAGCAGTCGAACGCGTTGTTCTTCGAAGTGTTCCAGACCAATTCGTTCCCGGGCTTGCGCGAATCGGTGAGCATCACCGCCGATGGCGGCGACGCATTCACGCCTGCGCTGGCCATGCGACCGCAGGGTGACGTGGTCTTTGTCGGAACCGTCCAGGGGCGTGTGCTGGCCTTCGATACGCGTCCCGGCAGTCCGACCTTTCACCAGTCGATCGGGCGTTTCCTCGCGTTTAGCCAGAGTATCAGCGACCTCGCCGTCAGCAAGGATGGGCGCGCGCTTTTCGTCTGCCCGACAACCGGAGATTCCCGCGTGCTGGTGCTGACGGCGGATCCCAACGCACCGCTGCTCGGCGAAACCGTGCAGGACTTCGATCTGCCCGCGACTCCCAAGGTGCTCGAGATGAGTCCCGACAACAAGCACCTCCTCGTCCACACGCCGGATGACCAGCTGGTTTACATCTACGACGTCACCGGCGCCGCCGACGGTGTGCCGCCCCAGGTTGTGGCGACGCTTCCGCTCGCGCACTACACAGACATGGAATTTCATCCGACCGGACTGATGTGCTATCTGGCCGAGGTATCACCGGTTCGTCAGATCGTCAGTCTCAACACCAATGTGGACTCCCCGAATTTCGGAGTTGTCCAGGAGTTGATCATAACGCCGGGAAGCCCGGCTCACGCGCCGGTATCTCTGGCCGTGTCACCCGACGGGTTCGCGCTCTACGCCGCGACCATGCAGCTCTCGGGTCCGCCCGCGCATACGCTGTTCAGGGTCAACGTCGACCCGACCAGCGGAGTCTCGACGAGCTCCGAGATCGTCTCGTCGTTTCCTCCCACCGCCAGCGCCACCACCGGTGAACGCATCGTCATTTCGCCGCGCGGTGATGCAGCCGTGCAGACCCACTACGGCGACCCGTTGCATCTGATCAATCTGGCCACCGGGGCGGATATCGCGACGGCAGGAGGTTTGAGCACGCTGACACAGGTTGAAATGGACTTCGATCCGACCGGGAACCGCCTCTACTTCGAAGACATGATCAACGATGCGCTCAAGGTTTTCGAGCTCGCCAATCCCGCGGTGATCTTCGAGATCTCCGGTGACAACCAGAGCGGCGTGACGGGCGAGTTCCTGTCGTCGCCGTTGCGCTGCCAGATCTTCGACAGCCTCGAGTTCGGCTTCCCGGTGCCGGGCGTTTCGGTAACCGTGCGCGTCACCTCGGGAGGCGGACTGCTCAAGAGTGGTGAGGATCTCGTCAACGAGATGGTGGTGGCGACGGACCAGAACGGTTACGTCAATGCAACGTGGCAGATGGGAACCGCCGGCCTGCCGCAGCAGGTGCAGTTCATCTGCACGGGGCTGGTGGCCTCACCTGTCACCTTCACCGCGACGTCGGCCCCGGATCCGGAGTCGCTGCCGCTGACCACAAACGAGATTCTGCCCGCGATGCTGGCCAGCAACGTCAGCACCTCGACAGCGGTTGTGGTCACCTTCAGTCGTGCGGTCGATCCGGCCACGGTCAACTTGAATTCTCTGTGGACGCAGGTGACCGCAGACGCCACCAAGGTTCCGGTGACGTACGGCTTCACTGACGGCAACCGGCGTGTCTCCCTGACGCCGTCGCAGCCGCTGGCCTACAGCACGCCGTTCACGATCGTTGTGAACACGGGCGTACATGCACCCAACGGGGAACCGGTGAGTTTCGCCACGTCGAGTTTTACCACCGGCGCTGCGCCCGCACTCGCCTTGCAGGCGATTTCACCGCCCAGTGCTCTCGTCGGTGTCAACGTGACGCTCTCGGGAGCCGGTTTCGATGCCAACCCGGCGTCCAACACCGTGAACTTCACGGGTGGTGTGACCGCGGTACCCGTTGGCGGCAATACCACTGAACTCGTGGTGAAAATCCCCTCCGGGGCGATTCCAGGACCGGTCACGGTGACGCGCAACGCGGTGACATCCAACGCGGTGAACTTCACCGTGCTGGTGCCGAATCTTACGCCGCTCGACGAAGTCATCTCGAGCATCAACACCGGACAGGGGGCCAAGTCATGCACCGTGTCGCCCGACGGTTCGCTGTGCTATACGGTGAGCCCCGACGGTGACGTCGTCATCCCGGTCGACATCGCGGGCGAGACCACTTATCCAGCCATCTCTGTGGGCGATCAGCCGGTCGCGATCGTAATGCGTCCCGATGGAAAGGTTGCCTACGTGGCCAACTTCAACTCGGGCAGCCTCTCGGTGATCGATGTCGACAAGAACTCGGCGACATTCAACACCGTAATCGCCACCATCACCGTGGGTACCAACCCGGCCGACATAGCCGTGTTCCCCGACGGCGACCGCGTGCTCGTTGCCAATGCGGGCTCGGGTGACATCAGCGTGATCGACAGTGATGACACCAGCGCGTCGTATCATGAAGTGCTTTCCACCGTCGGCCAGGGGCAGGGGGCCAAGAGCGTCACCGTGTCGCCCGATGGCGCGCGCGTCTACATCGGCACGGGCACGGGCTTCGTGGTGATGGCGGCCAACTCGTACACGGTCATCTCCACCGTCAACACCGGCCAGGGGGCCAAGAGCGTCACCGTCACACCCGACGGCACGCTGCTGTTCATCCTCACCACTTCGGGCAGTATTCTGGTGGTGGATGTGCAGCCTGGCAGCGCGAGCCAATACCAGGTGGTTTCGACCGTGGGCGCGGGCCAGGGGGCGAAGGGTCTCACTGTTTCGCCCGATGGTACGCTCCTGTTCGTGATTCTGGAGGGCAGCGACAACGTGCTGGTGATTTCGATCAACGTGATTCCGGGCGTCGGTGTGGCCGGTGGCGCAGCACCCAGCTTCACGTTCCAGAGCAACGTCATCGACGAGATCGAGCTGACCTCGAGCCCGGCCTTCGTGGCCGTCGATCCCAGCGGCACGGGCAAGATCTTCGTGCCCACGCCGGGGGACAAGTCGCTTGTTGTGATCAATGCGTCGGACGTGGCAGTTGGTCCGGTGCCGGCCAGCGTGAGCATTACCCCGCGCACGCTCAATCTGAACTCGAACGGCAAGTACGTGACGGGGACCATCGAGCTCGCGCTGCCGTTCTTCACGGCAGAGATCGTGCCCGCCAGCATCCGGCTGCAGGGAACGATTCCGGCCGTTCCCGGCACGGAGTTGCTTGGCGATGCCAACGCCGACGGCATCCAGGAGCTCACCGTGAAGTTCGATCGCGCGCAGTTCCAGGCGGTGTTGCCGCAGGGCGAGTACGTGCCCGTCACGGTGACCGGTGACGTGCGCAACCGGACGTTCGCCGGCGAAGACACCATCCGCACCCTCCGCCCCAACGTGGTCAAGCCGCACGGCGGCCAGCATGTGGCATCGGGTGCTCCGACGCAGATTGAGTGGACCACACCCAGCGGGTACGGAAATCAGATTTCCACGGTCGATATTCACTTCTCGGGCGACAACGGCACCACGTGGGCGCAGATCGCGAACAAAATCGCGAACAGCGGCGCCTTCACGTGGACGACACCCGCAAATGCATATTTGCCGCAATGCCGGATCATGATCACGCTCAATGGCAAACACAACGATGTGTTCGCGCAGGGCATGAATCAGGAACCGTTCCTGATCTCGGCGCCGGTAGCGGTGGCGCTCAAGTCCGCCGGTGCCAAGATTGTCGATGGCGACGCGGTGGTGAGCTGGGAAACCAACTTCGAGGAAAACGTGAGCGGTTTCCACGTGGTCCGTTCCGAAGAGGAAGCGGGCCTCTATACGACCATCACGAAGGACATGATCGCGTCGCGGGGCAAGGCGACAGGGTCGAGCTATGAGTATCACGACACCAGCATCCGCCCCAACCGCACGTACTGGTACAAGCTGGTGGAAGTGACCCCCGAGGGCGAGCAGGCGCAGTTCGGACCGTACTCGGTGACGTTCAAGATCACCGACACACTCGAGCAGAACGTGCCCAACCCGTTCAACCCGACGACGACCATCAAGTACTCGATCGCGCAGAACACGGATGTGAGCCTGGTGGTATACGACGTATCCGGTAGGCGTGTTCGTACGTTGGTTGACACACACCAGCGTGCCGATGTGTACAAGGTGGCGTGGGACGGTTTGAATGATCAAGGTGCGCGCGTCGCCAGTGGCGTGTACTTCTACAAGCTCGTGGCCGGAAAGTACGTGCAGACACGAAAAATGATGTTGCTCAAGTAGCACGGCGACCACGGGGAGCCCGCGGCCACGCGGGCTCCCCCCCCTCCGCGCCCCTACGTTGGCTCCCTCTCGAGCCCTTCCCATACCCTGAAAGCAACTCCGGGAAATCCACCAACGGGGAGGTCCGTGTTTCGCCGTAACGCGTTGCATGGAAAACCTTAAGACCGTTCTGAGGCTTGAAAACGCCACGAAACGCGTGTTATACTTGGTCGACTGCTGACATAGACAGAGCGATCTTCGGATCGACTTCGCTGCCCGGAGGATTTGGATTTTGTCGAGACATCGGTCTAGCGGCGTGGGCGTGTTTTTGCTTTGCATCGCAACGGCCGCGTCTGCGTCTGCACAGAATCTCCTCCAGGCGTACACGGGGCGCAACGCGTCCGGGTACATGGCTCCGCTGGTGGACGCCTTTCGCTCGAATCTGAACTCGGGTCTGTTCAATACGGCCCGCGTCGAGCCGGAAGGTTTTCATGTGAGCCTCGAGCTTGTCGGCATGGCTACTTTCTTCGACGAGGCGAGCCGGTCCTTCATGGCCAAGACGGATCAGGGCGTCGAAGACAAGTGGGTTCGGGTACCCACCATCGTCGGATCTACGGAAGCGGTTTTTACCGATGGATATGCATCCACGGTCTACGCATTCCCGGGCGGGTTCGACGTCAACGATTGGTATCTTTCAGCTCCCCAGTTGCGCATCGGCAACTGGAAAGGAACGGAAGCAATGGCCCGGGCCATCTTCTACAACACGGGCAACGATGAAATTGGAAGTCTCGGCGTGTGGGGCGGGGGCATCCGCCACAGCGTGTCCCAGTATTTCCCGGGGATCGCACCACTGGACATCGCCGTCTGCGGCATGTGGCAGCATGCGCGCCTCCACACGAGCCAGGATCTGGATATTGTCAACTCGAACCTCTATACCGTCGCGCTGCATACGGGCATGGCGATGGGTCCGCTGTATCCGTACGCGGGGGTCGCGGTTGACTGGTACCGCTTCGGCGTTCACTACGACATCGAGGGATCGGATCCCGTCGATCTGCAGTTCAACGCCGACCAGGATTTTCAACTCACATTGGGTGCTTCGTATCGGGTCGGCTTTGTTGCCGCCTACGGTGAGTACAATTTCGCTGCTCAGAACACCCTGGCGGCGGGCTTGTCGGTTAATTATCCCTTTTCCAGCAGGAGCGTGACGCAATGAAACAACTGTGCGCCAAACTTCTCGTGATTGCTGCGTTGGGCATGCTGCTCGCGACCGCGGGCTGCATCACGTCCCAGAGCGACGTTGTAGTCACGGATGAAATTTGTGCGAATATCGTGGAGCACGAAACGACTGGCTCGTTCCAGACGTTCACCGTGGTCAGCGATTTCAAGGAACAACTCGAGAAGGCCCTCGCCAAGAGTGGCAAGAAGTCTGCGGATGTGAAGAGCATCCATATGATCAGCGCCACTTTCAAGGCGGAAGCCGTGAGCCCTCAGGACACGCGCGCGACCGCAAATATCAACATCGCGCGCCAGGACAATCCGGGCGGCGGTTACAATGACGGACCGGCCGCCTTCGTGACCTTCAACAACACGTTGCTGAAGAGTCTCCAGGGCAAGCCGACGGACGCGCAGATGAACGCCGCCGGTGTGGCGCTTGTCGACCGCGCCCTGGCTGCGCTGCTGGCCGGCCAGGATCCGCGCCTCGTGCTGATCGTTGACAACGAGTCGGTCACGCCCACGCCGACCGTGTCCAGCCCGCTGGACTTCCGCGTTCGCGCCTGCGTTACCTTCCAGGCTGTCGTCCGGGGCACGGGCAAGAAGTAGTCGGATTACACGCCAAGTCTGACGTAGGAACGTCCGGTCACCGCAGGGTGATCGGACGTTTTCTTTGGGGGGGGGAAGTGCTCGGACGCGCGGTGTCTTCGCTTGCTCAGACAGTGCTCGCGCGCGAGCACGAACAATATTGTTTCGCGCGCTGCGCAACTCGCCGCGAAGACACGCGCGTCCGAACGCTCTTTCCCACTTCAATGGGAGAGGAGGGAACGCAATTCTTCGTCGTCGGGGAGGAGAGTGGCCGCTTCTTTCCAATGTGTACGCGCGGCCGTCGAATCGCCGGCGGCGGCTTCCGCCTTGCCGAGGTTGCGCAACAGAGCGCCGCGCACGTCATTGCCGGTTGCGAGTGGAAGCGCACGGGAAAGCGTGGCGCGCGCTTCATCGATGCGGCCCCAGTCGAGCATGAGATGGCCCAGCTGGTTGGCGGCCGGCGCGGGTTCGTCGCCCTTGAGTGCGCGGGAGTAGAACACCTCCGCGCTTTCCGGCTTCGCGTCAACATACAGATTGCCGAGGTTGACCAGCGCGGCGGAGAAGTGGGGATCGAGCCCGATGGCGAGGCGGAACATGGAGTCCGCTTCGGCGGTCTGGCCGTTTCCCAGCGCCAGCAGTCCAAGATTGTTGTACGGCCGGGCGTAGTGGCGGTCCTTTTCCAGCGCGCGGCGGTAGTATTCCTCGGCCCCGGCCAGGTCACCTGCTTCCTGTTTCGCAAATCCCATTTCGTTGAGATTGCGGGCAGCGGTGCGATCCGCCGCCTTGCGGTGTTTCAGCAACACGTTCCAAGCTGTCAAACCCAGCGCGACAACCGCGATGGCAATGATAGCGGTGAGCGCGAGTGTCCGCCGCGTCGAGGCTTTTACCACACGCACACCGCTTCCGATCTCGGGCGCTGCTTCCAGCACCGCAGCGCGCAATGACCCCGCATCGGCATAGCGCTTGTCCGCTTCTTTTTCGAATGCACGCGTCACCACGGGCTTGAGCGCGGCGGGGAAGTCCGGTTCGCGCGACGAGAGCGGCGCGGGAGGTTCGTTGCGGATGGCGTACATGATGGACATGGCGTGGTCGCCGGCGAAGGGGTACAGCCCGGTCAGCATTTCCTGATAGATGGTGATGAGCGAGAAGAGATCGCTGCGTGCATCGAGGCGCTTTCCCATCACCTGCTCCGGCGACATGTACGGCGCCGTTCCAAGCGTGGTCCCTTCCTGCGTGATGGCAGTTTGCGTGGTGAGATGCGCAAGGCCGAAATCCATCAGCTTGATGATGCCGTCGCGCGTCACCATGATGTTCTCGGGTTTCAAGTCGCGATGAACAATGCCTTCAGCGTGCAGGCGCTGCAACGCATCGAGGAGCTCGATCAACCATTTGGTGGCAGTGCGCCACGCCAGCGGCCCGTCGTGCATGATGCTGCGCAGCGTGCGGCCTTCGATGAGCTCCATCGCCATGTAGGGCGTACCGTTCTCTTCGCCGGCCGCATACACGGTGATTATGTTGGGGTGGTTGATGCGGGAGCAGGCGCGCGCCTCGCGCAGGAAGCGGTCCTTGCCCTCGGCGGTGAGGGTTTCGGCGCGGATGATCTTTACGGCTGCGGAACGGTCGAGGGTGGGATCGTGGGCCAGATAGACCGCACCCATACCTCCCTCCCCAAGCTTGTCGCGCAGCTCATAGCCGCCCAGGCGCCGTCCCTGCATCCCCCGAGACTATCAGCTTAACAGGGAAGCCGCAACGAAAGCGCGGAGGGCTAGTTCTGACTCTTGTTGAGCTCCCTGATCGCTTCCTGGGTCCGCCCGGTGTCGGCATACAGACGTGCGAGAATGCCGCGCAGGGAAGCGTTTCCAGGGTCCGCGGCCAGCGCGCCTTCCGTCTCGCGGATAGCGTCATCGACGAGACCGCGATCGAAGTAAAGACTCGCGCGTGTGAGGTGGTAGGTGACCGTGCCGGGCTTATTGGTATCCAGCTGCGCAAGGTCGCTATCGAGCCGGGCGGCGTCGGCGGGTGGGATGATCTCGAAGAACGAAGCCGGCGTGCGCAACGGCGGCGACACCAACGGGTCGGTGGTTTCGAGCGTCCAGGAATACGAAACACCCGGCGCGAGGACGGGCGCATCCGCGGGATATTTCACGGTCGTCGTATTCGCAACGTTCGTTTGCCACAGCGTGGACGACTCTCCGTACACCGTGAGCTTGAGCTCGGTTGACGCGTCGTCGATGTTCCACTCGAAGACGGGCTGCGCGGTGCGCAGGCGCGTCTGGCACGGCGACACGGCCGTGAGGCGCGACGTCTTCTGGCCGGAGCGGAGCCCGCCAATCGCACTCGAACCCTCCGAGTTCTTGAGCTTGAGGAAGCTCTGCACGACTTCGAAGCTGCCGGGATTGGCCGGCTTCTTATCCGCATCATTCTTGTCGCCCACCGTGGCCGGCGTGCTGGCCGTGTGCGCTTTGATCTTCATCGAGCTGTTGGCGCCGATCTGAACCCAGTTGCCGGCCGAAAACATGATCTCGGCCTCGCCGCCGGCGCCCGTTTTCACTTCGTCCCCGTCGGTGAGGGCGATGCCGAACGACGCCGGCGAGGATACTCCACCGTGGATCACCATCACGACGCCTCTGCACGAGGTGAGTACGGCCGCGGGAGCGTTCTGCGTGTGCGAAGCCGACGTCCACCACGCCACGATGGCGACGACGAGCACGGCAAATCGAGAAATCGTTTTCATCATAACCTCATTGGTGGCGCCAGGAGGGGCGCCGGATGCTGTCGATACTAGCATAGCGCCGGGATGCACTCCGGGCTCGTGCCGGAGGCATACCCGAAGACATCCCGGCCGGGGGGCGAAACCTCCGACGTTACTACTACAGTCCGGCGCGGCGAAAGTTGGTAGACTGCTGCCCCATGCACCGGGTCGTTTTCGAAACCATGGGGTGTCGCTTGAACCAGGCGGAGACTGCCGTCCTGCAAAGCCGCTTTCTGGAAAAGGGCTACGCCCTTGCGGATGATCCTGCCGAGGCGGACCTTTTTGTCCTGCACACCTGCACGCTAACGGCCCAGGCCACGCGGCAGTGCCGGCGCCGCCTGCGCCAGGTCATCCGAAAGAATCCAACCGCCTGTGTGGCGGCCATTGGGTGCCACGCCCAGACCGACGCCGGAGAGCTCGCGCGCCTGGAGGGTGTCGACTACGTCGTCGGCACCGCGGACAAGATGCGCCTCGCCG
This sequence comes from uncultured bacterium, assembly GCA_964621155.1. Classification (GTDB taxonomy): domain Bacteria; phylum Krumholzibacteriota; class Krumholzibacteriia; order WVZY01; family JAKEHA01; genus JAKEHA01. The sequence continues at coordinate 28,311 of CAZULB010000005.1, forward strand.
ACATCATACCCACCCCGGCCCGGCAGGCCCGACCGGTCGTAATCACACGACGGGCGTCCCCGGCTGCGTTCACCATGGAAGGCGCCGGTCGCTATCCGCACCACACCCGCGCCAACCTCAAGATTCAGGAAGGCTGCGATTTCGCATGCGCGTTCTGCATCATTCCGCGCAGTCGGGGTCGCGCGCGCAGTCGCAGCTTCGAAGACCTCGTGCGCGAAGCGCGCGTGCTTGCCACCGCCGGCCACCGTGAAATCGTGCTCACCGGAGTCAATATAGGCACCTATGTCGAAGGGAGGCGGACGCTTGTCGATGTGATCGCCGCGCTCGAAGACATCGACGGCATCGATCGCATCCGCATCAGCTCCATCGAACCAACTACTATCGAACGTGGCATTCTGGACCGGATGGCGGCAGGGAGCAAGCTTTGCCCGTATCTCCACGTACCGCTGCAGAGCGGTGACGATGGTGTGCTGGCCGCGATGCGGCGGCGTCATGACTCGGGTACGTATCGGCGTTTCCTGTACGAGGCGATGGAGCGTGTGAGTGGCCTCACGTTCGGCACCGACGTGATGGTCGGGTTCCCGGGTGAAGACGAGGCCGCATTCGAGCGTTCGTGCGACGTCATCCGGGAATTCCCGTTCGTGAACGTGCACGTCTTCAGTTTCTCCGCGCGGCCACGAACGAGCGCGTTTGCCATGAAAGACGCCCTGCTCCCGCGCGAAATTCATCGCCGCCACGACATACTGCAGCGCGTTGCGCAGCACAGCGTGCGTGCGGTGTATGCATCCATGGTTGGGCGGGAGTTGCGAGTGTTGTTCGAGCGCCCGGCGCCCGACGGCACCTCGGGCGGCTTTTCGGACGAATACGTGCGAGTGCAAGTCGGCAACGGCGAAGAGATTACCAACGCTCTTCTGTTTGCGGGCGTAAGCGGCGTAACCATGTCACGGGAAGACGGCCGCCTGATTGCTTCGGGATACGTGGTTGCACCTGCCACTGGAACGCCGCACCGATTCGTGCCATGATGAGGCACCGGCTGCAGTTTGCTGGCAACCCCACATAGCAGTGCGCCCCCTATCCCGGAGGTGTTCCGTGGATGTATCACTGGTATTACCCCGCTCGCTTCGGATTCCCATTCTCCTTTCTGGCCTGGCGTTTGTGATCGCCCTCGGATGCAGCGGACCTTCGGTCCCCGTGCCCGTCGACATCAACATGGAGGCGAAATCCTGCGTTGATGGAGCGCTGTCGATGAGCTTCGACATCGTTGCGAGCAACGCCCTGTTTCCCGCGACATATCAGTACGGAAGCTCCAACATTATTCCCGTGCCGACCCTGACCGGGAGTTCGACGAGCTTTCACGTCGTCGTCGGGTTGGACACGGTCGCAGTGGGCGAAACGGTGTCGATGACTTTCTCTTCGTCGGCGTTTCCGAATACCTCGACCAGCATTCAGAACATCCAGTTCTATACGGTACCCGCGTCCCAGGTCGGACCACCAGCGTGTCCGCCGGAGCACGGTCCCGTCATTGGAACCAGCGATGCCCCCGGCCTCGGCCTCTACATGGAAGTTTCGAACCCGAGTCCCGAGCCGCTCATCATCGATCAACTCGAGATGGCGGAGGTACCGACGCTATTCCCTGCGTCCGAGGTGCGGCGCGGTGGCCACGGCGAGGATTGCACCTGGGTCATCATGTGCCCGACCGGCTTCGTGCTGGCGCCGGGCAGTCCGCCGCTCGTGATCGATCTCCCCGAATCGCCGACGGGCGGGACGGAAGGGTTGATGTTACGTTACATTACCCACTCAAGTTCGGGCGTGGAGTCGAGTGCCATGATGCAGGTTGACCTGTCGTTCCTGCCGGTAGCCACGCAACCGACGACGTGGGGCAAAGTGAAGTCTCTCTACCGCTAGAAAAGAGGTTCGCGAATGCAGCGTGGAACAATAATCATGATTGTGATGATCGCCGCCCTGGTTGCGATCATGCCCGGCGGGGCAGCACTGCAGGCGGAGCAAGCGCCCCAGGTCTCCAGACTGCAGGATGAATTGCGCGCCACGGAAACCGCCTTCGCCAGAACGATGGCGGACCGGGACCACGCTGCATTCGCCGCTTTTCTGGCCGAAGAAACCATCTTCTTCGGCCGTAACGGTGAGATTCGCGGGAAGAAAGCCGTGATGGACGCGTGGGCTTCCTATTTCGAAGGCAAGGAAGCGCCGTTCTCATGGAAGCCTGAAACCGTCGCGGTGCTGGATTCGGGAACGCTCGGGTTGAGCTCGGGGCCCGTGTTCGGTCCCGACGGCAAGCAGTTCGGCTCGTTCAGCTCCATCTGGCGCAAGAAGGCCGACGGCAAGTGGGAGATCATTTTCGACAAGGGTTGCCCGTACTGCGGCGACAAGTAGGCGCACACAGCGCCGTCAGCCGGTCCGGGCATCGTGAATTTTCTGCGCGGCCCGGCCGCGCTTGCCGGAGAGATAGCTCATTACCACGCCGGATCCAATGATCATGTTGATGATCAATGTGAAGAATCTCCACAAGATCACATACGCTGCCTGGTAGCTCTGGGGCAGAACGGGCGCCATGGCCGCCATCGTGCTCACTTCGGCGAGTCCCGACGAGCCGGGTGTGGGCGAGAAATAGAAGATGAGCAGCGGAATGATCTGCAGGTAGAGCACCTGCCCCACGTCGGCCGAGAGCCCCAGCCCGCGCAGCACCACCCACCCGATCAGGAACTTGTTCACGTAGATGAGCGCGGTCAGCAGCAGTCCCGCCGCGAAGATAAGTTTGCCGCGCAGAAAAAAGCCCGCCATCAGCTCGTGATAGTTGTCGATGGTGTGCTCGACTTTTTCGACGGCGCGCGTGTCGCGTACCTTCGGAATGCGCGAGAGCAACCAGCGCAGCACGTGCTTGAAACCGTTCGGATACACAAGCGTCAGGATGATGGCCACCAGAATGATGACGTACACGCCGAACGAAACGGGTGCCAACGTGCGCAGCTGCGGCGCAAGCAGTTCCGGCTTGAAGAGCAGGTAGGTGGCGCCACTCATCAGTACGATCACGGTGGTGATGAAGCCGCCAACAAAAAGAACGACGGTCGAGTCGATGACACGCATGCCCTCGGCGTAGAGCACATACACCTGCGCGGCGGCGCCGCCGGTCTGCGACGGCGTCACGCCCGCCAGGAAGACGTGCACCATGCAACTGCGCCAGCTGGCACCGAAGCCGATCGACGAGTGCACCTTGCGCGCGAAAATCATGATGCGCGTGCCCGCAATCACCCAGTCCAGCATCACCAGTCCGAGCGCCAGGGCAAACCAGCGCATGTCGAAGCTGCGCAGGTGGTGAATCGATTCGTGGATCGACGAACGCTGGAACAGAAAGAAGTAGCCGATCAGACTGCACGCGACGAAGAGCTGCGCGCCGATCCGGATGCGCTTGACGGGAATGGAAAGGATGGTTTGCCGCATGGAGGAAGGCGAGTTTACACCAACCAGATTGGTACGCAAGACCGGCCGTTGAGACCGCTGCGGCGCCAATGCTATTATTGATGACGAACGAGGAGGAAAGCATGACGACGGCGAAGACTTTCGGACTCTCGGCCATCGCCCAGGTGGCGCTCACCGTTCGCGACGTTCAGCGCGCCGCCGCGTTCTACCGCGACACACTGGGCGTTCCATTTCTGTTCGAGGCGCCGGGCATGGCATTCTTTCAGGCCGGCGACGTGCGCCTGCTGCTCGGCCTTCCCGAAAAAAAGACCGCGGAACCGTCCTCCATCGTCTATTTCAGGGTGGACGACATGAACACCGCCTATCACGCGCTTGCCGAACGCGGGGTCGCCTTCACGCACGAACCGCGCATGGTTCATCGTGGGGAACAGACCGACGTGTGGCTGGCCCACTTCCAGGATCCCGATCACAACGAGCTCGCCTTGATGAGCGAGACGCCGCGGCGGGACTAGGGCCTTTCTTCCGTGACTACCACCGCATCGGCCTGCGCGCCCGCCAATTCATGGCGTTGACTCGCGGACCGTGTCCGACTCCAGTGAAAATATGAGGCGTTCTCTTCTCATTCTGGCCGTGGTTGCCGCGCTCATCCCGGGGGCGTGCAGCGAGCGTGATCCGGGCGGCGCCGATCCGGGCGATACGCTGCCCCCAAGCGTAATCAGCGTTCAGGCGTGGGACATCACCCACGTCGTGCTCACATTCGACGAACGCGTCACGCGCGAATCCGCGGACAATCCGGAACATTACACGGTCGGGTACGCCGGCAACGGGATCGCATTCGAACGGGAAGACACTCTTAACGGCGTGCTCGATGCGTCGTTGCATTCCGACAACCGCACCGTGACCCTCACCACCGACTCGCTCGCGGTCGGCGATTTCGGACTCATTGTGAACGGCGTGTCCGACGTTTACGGCAATGCGCTCACGATGAAGGTGGGGCGGATTTTCGACGGCACGACCAATCATGACGTCACGCCGCCCGAGGTCGCTTATCAGATCCCCGCTCCGGGAGCAGTCAGCGTTCCGACCGGCACGTTCGTATCGATCGGATTTACCGAAGCGGTCAGGCCGGCCAGCGTCATTGGCGGACTGCACGTAACCGGAGAAGGTGCCAGGCTGGTGTCGATCAGCTATGACGACCTCTTGCACTACACGTGCGATCTCGAGCTGCTCGAGCCCAACACGCAGTATACGGTCGCGCTGACCGGAGTTCAGGATCTGGCCGGAAATACATTGCCGGAAACCAGCTGGATATTCGACACCGCGAAGACGCTGGATACGACGGCACCCAGAGTTGTGTCCAGCACGCCGTCGAATTTCGCGGTCAACGTGGGTACGAGCACGTCGCTGACAATTACGTTCTCGGAGCCGATGGATCCCAACTCGGTGAAACTGAGGCCCCCTATCGACGTGACCACGAAGCAGTGGACGAACGGGTGGCGCAAGCTCGTGTGCACGGCGACGTGGGATCCCAACACACAGTACACGGTGCAGATCCGGCCCGCGGAAATGAGAGACCTGGCCGGGAACACGGGCAAGCTCTTTACGCTGACCTTCAGCACCGGCGCAGCGCTGGCGACGGGCGGCCTGGCGGGAACGATCCAGGGCGACATCAATTCTGTGGAAGCCAGCAATCCAGCCGGTGGGCTGGTGTTCGCGGGACCCATGTCTCCGTTCGATCTCTTCACCAGCGTTGTGGCCACGGTGGCGGCGAACGGCTCGTATACGATCCCGCGATTACCCGCGCAGTCCTACTTTCCTTTTTACGTGGTCGATTCGAACGGAGACCATCTCTACCAGCCCAACTTTGGCGACGCGATCGGTATCTACGGCGTCAACATCTGGGAATCGGACGTGCCGCAATTGGTGGACGTCCGCACCAGCGTGATCGGCGGAATCAACTTCAAGATTCACGATCCCAGCGCGGTCTACGGGCTGCTGGCCTACAACGGCAGGTACGGCGGCGTGATGTACGTGGGTCTGTTCGCGACCGGGAATTTTGATCCGGCCACGTCCGTTCCGGTTGTTTCGACCGCCGCCGACGCCGGCGGCATCTGGGACTACCTGATCAATTCACTCGTTTCTCCCATTGCGCCCGGCAACTACTATGTGGCCGCATTTCTCGACGCCAATCAAAGCAACGCGTTCGAGTACGGAATCGATCCGTTGGGTGTGTATGGCGGCGCAACGCCGATCGCCGTCGACCTCTCGCACGGAAGGGATGCGCCCGCCACCAGTTTCGAGTTGACGGATCCCGTCGCGCCTGTCGCCGGGCGTTCGGTGCAATGGCCCGTCAAAGCACCTTCGTCGCGTCTGAAACCGTTCCTCGATGCGTTGGATCCGTCGAGCGGCGAACGCCCGAAGATTTCGAACCATTGACGCCGCGGCGCGGCGTGATGATAGGATTTCCGCATGTTGCGCTGGCTTTTGGTTGCTTGCGCGCTGTGTCTCAGCGCCGACTCTCCCTCCCCTCCTGATCCGGGTGGCTGGCAACTGGTCGTCCTCGGCATTGTGCAGGATGGCGGTATGCCGCATCCCGGCTGCTCAAAAGCGCCGTGCAGCGACGTATACGCGGGAACGCGCAAGGCGGAGAAAGTGAGCTGCATTGGTCTCGTCAATCGCAGCAGTGGTGCGGCGTACCTGATCGACGCCACGCCTGATTTGCCGGAGCAGCTGCACGCGCTGACCGGCGGCAAGGCCCCCGACGGGATTTTTCTCACCCACGGTCACAGCGGGCACTACACCGGGCTCATGTACCTCGGCAAGGAAGCGATGGCGACGAGCAACGTGCCGGTGTACGGCACACGTCGGATGATTTCGTTCCTGCGCAAGAATGAACCGTGGAGCACGCTCGTACACGACCGGCGCATCGCGGTGCACGTGCAGCAACCCGACGAACCCATAGCACTGCGCGACGGGCTCCGCATCACGCCGATTCTCGTGCCGCACCGCGACGAATTTACCGATACGGTGGGCTACCTCATCGAAGGTCCGCGAGCGAAGGCACTCTTCATTCCCGACATCGACAAGTGGGAGAAGTGGAACCGGAGCCTTCGTGACTACGCGAATGAGGTCGACGTGCTTCTGATCGACGGGACTTTTTCATCCATAGGTGAGCTTCCTGGCCGCGATATCTCACAGGTACCTCATCCGCTCATGACCGAAACCCGTGCCATGCTGGCCGGTACGCGGGCACAGCTCTGGTTCATACACCTGAACCACTCCAATCCCGCGCTCCTCGACAACACCGATGTCGCCCGCGAGGGAATGGCCTTCACGCTGTAGGCGCCTGCGCCCGCCGGGGCGGCGGGTTCACCCCCATCGTTACCTCGTTGCGCGCGCCCTGCAGCCGTGGCAATCTATCCGGGTACTCAGTCCCGCCCCGCGACTGGACGGCTGGGACTTCGATCTGCCCCGTTTCACTCTCTCATTAATGAGGAGGAATCCCCGATGGACATCCGTCCCAGATTTTCTCTGGTTGCCGTGCTCGTGCTTGCATTCGCACTCGCGGCATGCGGTGACGACGACAACCCCGCTACTCCCAACGACACCACGCCTCCCGGCGTGAGCACGGTGACGCCTGTCGATGACCACCATATCGACATCACGTTCAGCGAGCAGGTGACGAAGAGTTCGGCGGAAGACGAGAGCAACTACACAATCATTCCGGCGCCGGTTCCCGTGTCGCCCAAACGCGGTGTCGCCGCGGCCGGTGGCGTGAGCGTTGTGGGCGCGACACTCAAGGGAGATAACAAGACGGTGACAGTCGCGACTGGGTCGTCGATGGCCGGTCTCAATCTTCAGGTGACCGTGCACAATGTTTCCGACATGACGGGGAACAAGATCGGTGAAGCGGGGTCGGGCAAGAGCTTCACCGGATCTGACACCGTGGATGAAACTGCGCCGTCGGAGGTGTCACACGCTCCGCTTTCGAACGCCACCAACATCGCGGTCAACGCGACGGTGGTTGTGAATTTCTCTGAAGCGATTTCAACCGCGAGCGCATTGTGGGTCGCCGGTCCCGGCGCGGGCGCGGCAAGCGGCAACGTGTCCTCGAACGCGCAAGGCGGTGTGAGCTTTACGCAATCCATTGATGGCGCCAAGCTCACGCTTACGCTCACGCAGCAGCTGGCGTACAGCCAGCTCTATACCGTAACTGTGAACGCCGACGACTTTGCGGGGAACCAAAGCGGAACGATACAGTGGTCGTTCACCACCGCGGCCAACAACGACCGCACCCCGCCGACTCTGGTGTCGACGGTGCCGGCCAATCTGGCGGCCAACGTCAACGTGAACTCGAACCTCTCGATCACGTTCTCGGAGGCAATCTACCAGGGTGATTTCAACGTGCAGCTGGTTCCCGATCCGGGCGCCGGTCTGGCCACATGGTCCAACGGCGGGAAGACGGTGACCTTTGATCCCACCAATCCGCTCCAGACGAATACTCAGTACACGCTCACGATTTTCCCCAAGGGTGTTTTCGACCTGGCTGGAAACGGTATTCTGGGGTTGCACACTGTGACATTTACGACCGCGGCGCAGCTGGCGGGTGGAAGCATAGCCGGGACCATTGCCGGAGATGCGGGTACGCAGGCGGCGGATCCTACGGGGGCGACCGTCATCGCGGCCGACGTGTCGCCATTCGACAACGACAGTTTCCACGTCTTTGCGAGTGCCAAGGTGGCCACCAACGACACTTACACGCTCCCGTATCTGCCCGACGGTCTCTACTACTACATCATCTCGGTCAAGGACACGAATGGCGATGGCGATCTGGATCCCTCCGACGGCGATGCGATCGGCGCATACGGTGTCGATTTCGCGACACAGGATTTCAATCCGGACAGCGTCGTGATCGATGGAGGCGCGCACGTCACCGGGCGGAATTTTGGTCTGTATGATCCGAGCACGGCGCGCGGCACGATTACATACAATGGTGCGTTCGTGGGTGAGCCCATCGTCTACGTCGGTTTGTTCGAGACCACCGGGTTTTCACTCGATGCGACACCGGTCTTCGGAGTGCCGGCGTATGGCCCCGATTTCGCATGGTCGTTCAGCACCCTCGAGGATCTGATCCCCGAAGGTGATTACTATCTGGCCGCGTTCATGGATACGAACAACAATCAGAGCTACGACGCGGCCGTCGAGCCGGCCGGTTTGTACGGCACTCTCGCGCAACCCACGGTTGTTCATATGTCCAACGGAACCGACACGAAGAACATCTCATTTGAAGTTGTCGATGTCCCCGGCGCACCCGCGTCGTCCACCAGCGTGGTGTGGCCGAGGGCAAAACACAACACGGCCTTCCAGCGTCTGGCCGCCGCCGTCCGGCAGAGCCAGCAGCAAATGAGCCGCTAGCGGTTCCTGCATACGCATGGGCGCTTCCTGAGAAGAAGGCCCCTGGGATTGCCCGGGGGCCTTTTTTTGTTCATTGACGACCCCCGGCACCAGTGCTAGTTTTTTGGCACGTGCTAAATTTTCAGCACAAAAACACCGACCAAGGAAACCTGCCATGAAACCGAAGCGTACGCTCAGTCGTCTAAGTCGTCGGGAACGGGAGATCATGGACGTTCTTTTCCAGATGGGCCGCGCCAGCGCGGCCGAAGTCCACGAGCGCATCCCATCCCCGCCCAGTTACTCCGCCGTCCGCGCCACCATGCGCATTCTCGAGGAGAAGGGCCTGCTCAAGCACGATTACGACGGAAAGCGGTACATCTACCGCCCGGCGCTGGGGCAGAGCCAGGCGCGACGGACCGCGGTGGATCACCTGCTGGACACCTTTTTTGGCGGCTCGGCAGCCGGCGCTGTGATGGCGCTGCTGGAGTCGCCGGGACGCGAGCTCTCCCAGGACGAGCTGGACCGTATGGCGGCCCTGATTGATCGGGCGCGCAAGGAAGGTCGATGAACATGGCCGCGATTCACACTCTGACATCGCTGATCGATGCGATCGCCTCCGTGGCGTTCGTAACCTGGCTGCTTCGGATTACCGTACTGGCCGCACTCGCATGTATGTACCTCACGATGGCTCGTCGCGCCCAACCGGCGTTGCGCCATGCCGTCGCGGTCGGCAGCCTGCTCGCCGTCGTACTCCTGCCGGTGGCGTCGAAGCTGCTGCCGGCCGTCAATCTTCCGGTCCTCAAGGCTCCGATTCCCACGTTGATGGTAAAGACGGACCAGCCGGGTTCGCTCACCATTGACACCGTCGGCGAACAGACGCCATCCCCGGCAACCATCGGTTCGATCCGCTCCGCAGCGCCGACCACGGTCGGCGTTGCCGCGGCGCCGGTTCACGAGGCTACGACACCCGGGCTGGTTGCTCGCGCGTTGTCTCTCGTGCGCAACGCGTTCCTTTCGTCGCGCAATTGGACGCGCTTCGCCGTCGTGATGTGGGTTCTCGTCGCGCTGGGCTTGCTGGTCCGGTTGGCGCTTGCTTTCGTGCGTGCCCAGCGCGCTGCCAACCGGGCGACACTCGTAACCGACGAATTTGTGCGCGTGGAAATCGAGCGTGCCTCGCGCGCGCTGGGTGTCACGCGTTGGATCGACCTCGCGGTTTCCTCCGAAGTCGCCGTGCCCCTGGTGTTCGGCCTGAGCAACCCGCGCATTATTCTGCCCGTGTCGGCGCAGGAGTGGTCGCGCGAGCGCCTGAGCGTTGTGTTACTGCACGAGATCGCGCACATTCGCCGGCGTGATTGCGCTTCGATGTTGTTTGCGCGCGCCATGAGTTCGCTGCTCTGGTTTCACCCGCTGGTTGCGATGCTGGCGCGCGACGTGCGGCGCGAGTCCGAGCGCGCGTGTGATCAGTTGGTGCTTTCCACCGGTGTGCGCGGATCCGACTACGCCGAGCATCTGGTCTCGATCGCGCGGCTATCGTCGCTGCGCGACCCGCTCGCAACATCGACGCTGGCGTTCGCAGCCCGCTCGACGCTCGAGCAGCGCGTATTTTCAATTCTTGCCGGCCGGCTCAACGCCACCAGCCGTCGCATGATTGCGGCGATCGTTCTGGTGGCCCTGGGTGCATTTGCCGGTATCGCGATCATGCGTCCGACGCACGCCGCCGTCGTGGACGAATGGGGGCCCAACTACCGGTTCAAGGTGCATGAGCTCACACCGCAAGAGCAGGCCAGGCTCGACAGGCAGGTCGGCAAGGCCGAGCAAAGCTTCGACTACGAATATGCCCACAAGATCGAAAGCAGGGTCCAGGCGCAGGTCCAGAATCACATCGACTATGCGGTGATGAGCGCGGTCGACGCCGGCCTCGAAGGCGCCGACAAGGCGGACTGCGAGGCAGCGGCTGACCAGGAAGAAAGCTGCAAGGACAACGACGGGGCCGAATGGTTCGACCGCGCGGGCACGTATTACCGGGCGCGCAAGTTCGACAAGGCGGGGCGCGCCTATGAAAATGCCGCGCGCTTCGGATACAACACGGCCGTCGCCTTCTACAACGCCGGCTGTTCGTTCGCGCTCTCGTACCAGAACGACGTTGCCATCCGCATGCTCAGAAAGGCGCTTGAGAACGGCTTCAATGATCCCGAGCAGTACGACACCGACGAGGATCTCAACTCGCTGCGGGGTGATGCTCGCTTCCAGAAGCTGGTGAACGACGCCCGTCATTCCGATGCCGGATTGCAGAGCCTGCGCGCGGCCGAGCATCAGTACCAGAGCCTCGCCCTTGCGGGCAGCGTCGACGACGGCAACTGGAACCAGGCTGGCGTCGATCTGATGCGTGCGGGCGCGTTTGACCGCGCGGCGGAGGCGTTCGACAACGAATACAAGGCGAGCGGAGACATCGACGCCATCTACAACAAGGCGTGTGTGCGCGCGTTGCAGGGAAAGAGCAAAGAAGCGCTCGACCTGCTCGAGCAGTGCATTACGGCCGGAGACGTTGACACCGGTCACATGCTGGGCGATACCGACCTCATTCCGCTTCACGGCGACAAGCGCTTCAACGAGCTCGTGGTGATGGCGAACGACCTGAACCTCAGCGCGTCATGGCAGCACGACAACAAGGCATGGAAGGGCAACGAGCAGCACCGCTGGGCCACCGAACTGCCGCACTACGAATCGGTAGCGCGCCGTTATCCGCGGGTGGGGCGCGCGTGGTTCAACCTGGGTTTCATTCAGCTCAAAGGTGAGCAGGCGCACAAGAGCATCGAGTCCTACCAGAAGGCGCTCAACCTCGGTTTTCGCAATCCGGCCACGTTGTACAACCTCGGCTGCGCAAGCGCGCAGGCGGGGAATACCGACGCGGCATTCACGTTTCTCGCGCGGGCAGAAAAGGCCGGCTTCGACGTGCACGGTTATGCACAGTGGGACGACGATCTCGATCCCCTGAAGGCCGATCCGCGCTGGGACGAACTCCAGGATCGCTGGCAGCAAGAGGAGGAAAAGAAGGACCGTGAAAAAAACATCAAGAAATACGACTGATCTTCTGATCGCGCTCTCCGTCGCAGTCGTGGCGGGATTTGCTCTGGTGGGGACGGCTCTGGCGGTATCCAGATCGGCCGAGAAAATCATCAAACACAAAACGAAGGAGCGCACCGCGTACGCGCTCGCCTATGGCAATCACGGCAATTACGTCGTGGTTGGCAATGATGACGACGAGTACGGCGACGACGGCGAGTCGTGGTACGACCGCGCCCACAACTACTACATGCGCGGCCGCTTCGAAAAAGCCGGTCGGGCCTACGACAACGCGGCCCGGTTCGGTTATAACCGCGCCACGGCGTACTACAACGCGGCCTGCTCGTGGGCGCTTGCCGGGCAGTCGGATGCGGCCATGAAGTCGCTGCAGGCTTCCTTCGACGAGGGCTTCGAAGACCTCGATATGTACGCCAGCGATGAAGACCTGAACTCGCTGCGTACGGATGCCCGTTTCAAGAAGCTGATGACGCAGGTCCAGAACTCGGATGAAGCCACGCAACAAAAGCGGGCCGCCGGTCGCGAATACGATCGTCTTGCGTCCAGCAAGAGCATCGAAGACGGGGAATGGAACTCGGTCGGGATCGATCTTCTGCGGGTGGGGGACTACGACAAGGCTTCGCTGGCCTTTGACAACGAGTTCAAGCAGAGCCGCAATGAAGACGAGGACGCGATCTACAACAAGGCGTGTGCGCGCGCGCTGGCGGGGAAGAACGATGAAGCGCTGGCGCTTCTCGACCAGGCCATCAAGACCGGTTCGGTCGACGCCGATCACATGGCGGAGGATGCCGACCTGGCCTCGTTGCACAAGAACAAGAAATTCGACGCGCTCATCGATCTGGCCGAGGATCTCGAGTTGGATTTTCCGGGGTTCAAGGGCGAGTCGTGGATCATCAACGGCAAGAACATATTCCACGGCAGTTGGGACAACGAACAGCGCTGGGCCAAGGTGCTTCCGCACTTCAAGGAGATGGTCGGCAAGCACCCAACTTACGGCCGGGCATGGTTCAACCTGGGCTACGCGCAGCTCAAGTCGGGCGACGCGGCAGCGTGCACGCCGAATTTCCAGAAGGCGCTCGACATGGGCTACAAGCCTTCGACCATGATGTACAACCTGGCGTGCTCGACGGCACAGGAAGGGAAGATCGACGTTGCGTTCGCGTGGCTCGACAAGTCGGAAAAAGCGGGCTTCGAAGTGCGCAACAGCGCGCGCTGGGACGAAGACCTCGACCCGCTGCGGGCCGATGAGCGCTGGCGCGCGCTCAAGAAGAAGTGGCGCGAGCAGGACCGCGCTTCGGCCGGGCGCCACGGCGTGACCATGAACATGAACGACTACGATTAGTTCCGGTTCCGAGTCTGCGCGCCGGACCTCCTTGCGCGCGTAAGCTCCCGGTTGCGGTCAGAGGCAACCGGGAGCTTTTTCTTGGGGCGATGGATACGAAAAGGCAGGCCGCTTTGTGGGGAGGTGGTAGAAGATTGAATTTCGCGCAACTCGTCGCTATTCTTGCCGTCATTCCGTCGCAGTTCATCCTTCTCCAGGAGGATTTCGTGAAACGCACTCTGTTTGCAGCAGCAACTGCGGTTGCGCTCGTATCGTCCGTCGTCATGGCGGCGGATCAAAAGCAGCCTGCGCCCGACCTCGTCGCGCGCGGCAAGGTTCTGGTTGCGGTTGGTGGATGTCACGACTGTCACACGCCCAAGAACATGACGCCGGAAGGCCCGGTGCCGGACTTCTCGCGCCAGCTCTCAGGGCATCCGGCCGGGCAGCCGCTCCTTCCCATCGACAAGAAGGCGCTCACGCCGGGCAACTGGATGTTGATGGCGCCCGATCTTCAGACCTTCGTTGGCCCGTGGGGAATCTCATACCCCGCGAATATCACCCCCGACGAACAGACCGGGATCGGGCTCTGGACCGAAGAGATCTTCGTCAAGACGCTGCGCACGGGGAAGCATATGGGTGAAGGTCGGCCGCTGCTTCCGCCTATGTTTGTTGAGAACCTACAGCCGCTCGCGGACGACGATTTGAAAGCCATTTACGCCTATCTGCGTTCCATTCCGCCGATCAAGAACGTGGTGCCGCAGCCGGTGGCACCGGCCGATGTGAAGTAGTGTCCCCCCACCCAGAAGGAGAAGTTTAGTGAAGCGAATCGTGCGCTTGATGACGTGTGCGTCAGTGTTGGCGCTCTCGTCCGCTGCGCTGGCCGCAAACGACAAAGCCGCTCCGGACGCTGTCGCGAGAGGAAAAGCACTTGTGATGCACGGCATGTGTCACGACTGCCATACGCCCAAGACGTTCGGACCCAAAGGTATGGGATTCGATTATTCGAGGGCGCTTTCCGGTTTTCAGGCCGGTACACCACTACCACCCGTGGACAAGAAGGCCCTGACGCCCGGCTACTGGGTGCTCGGCAGCCCTGATCTCATGGCGTGGGTGGGACCGTGGGGAGTTTCCTACGCCGCCAATCTGACGCCGGACGATCAGACAGGGACCGGGCTGTGGACCGAGGACGTGTTTATCAAGGCCATGCGCAGCGGCAAGCACATGGGTGAGGGGCGTCCGATTCTGCCGCCCATGCCCTGGGAGTTTGTCGGTGACATGAGCGACAACGATCTCAAGGCTGTGTTCGCGTACTTGAAATCTCTGCCGCCGATCAAGAACGTGGTACCGCAGCCGGTGGCGCCGCCGGATGTGAAGTAGTACCGCACCAGAGTTCAAGAACAAGAAACCCCGGAATGCAGGCTCCGGGGTTTTCTTGTTTTCCGGTGATTGGAAACTTCCCGCTCAATCGATGGCGTGGAGGGGGGGAGCCCGGGCGGCTCGCCCACGCCGTTTGTCGCCCTTTCGGCCCGGCCCCGGTTCTGGTATAGTGGGACCCGCCCTAACGCCTTGCCAATAATCGAGTTCATGTCACTGCACGTCTATATAGAGACTTACGGCTGCCAGATGAACGAGTACGACTCGGAGCTGGTGAAGTCGATCCTCGTCAAGCGCGGGTTCGAGCTTTCGGACCGCTTCGAGCGGGCCGACGTCGTCCTCATCAATACTTGCGCCATCCGTGAGAAGGCGCACCAGAAGATTTACGGCCGCTTGCAGCAGCTCAAACGTGAGCGCGCGCTCCGCAAGAGCGACCTCACCATCGGCATCCTGGGTTGCATGGCGCAGAACCTGAAACAGGACCTGCTCGATGGTCACGGCGAAGTGGACTTCGTGGCGGGGCCGGATTCTTACCGGCATCTCCCCGAGTTGATCGACGCCTCACGAGGTACGATCGAACCCACCGCCATGTTGGACAAGGCGGCGCTCAAGCTGTCGGTCACAGAGACCTACACGGGCGTCGATCCGGTGCGCAGCGGCGGCGTCAACGCATGGATCGCGATCATGCGCGGCTGCGACAACATGTGCACGTTCTGCGTGGTGCCGTACACGCGCGGCCGCGAGCGCAGCCGTGACGCGGACGGTGTCATCGCCGAGGTGCAGGCGCTGGTGCGAGACGGCTACAAGCAGGTCACACTGCTGGGGCAGAACGTGAATTCATACCGCCACGGCGAAATGCGTTTTGCCGACCTGATGCGGCGCGTGGCCGATGTTCCCGGCATCGAGCGCGTACGTTTCACGTCGCCGCATCCCAAGGACTTTCCAACCGACCTGATCCGCGCCATCGCCGATCATCCCAAGCTGTGCAAGCACATCCATCTTCCGCTGCAGTCCGGAAATGACCGTGTGCTGGATCTGATGCGCCGCACCTATACCAACGCAGAGTTTCGCGCGCTCGTGGATGAGATGCGCACCACCATTCCCGGTTTGGGTCTTACCACCGACGTCATCGTCGGGTTTCCGACGGAGACGGCGGATGAGTATGAAGAGACGCGCCGGCTCCTGGAAGACGTGCGCTTCGACAGCGCCTACATTTTCAAGTATTCCGAGCGCAAGGGCACGTATGCCGAGCGCAAACTCCCCGACGATGTGACGCCCGAGGAGAAGACCCGGCGTATCGTCGAGCTCGTTAGCATGCAGAAGACCATCACGGGCGAGGTCAACAAGACTTTCGTTGGCAGCACGCAGGAAGTTCTGATCGAGGATCACGTGGAAAAGACACCCGGTTTTGTTTCCGGCCGCACGGACTCTTTCAAGCACACGATTCTGCCCGGCGAAGGAATTGAAATCGGCGAAATCGTGCGTGTCGAGATCGACCGTGCACACGGTGCCACACTCTATGGCCGGGCGTTGAACGCAACCCACAAGCACGCCGCCGAAGCCGCGTAAGCCAGTCCCATCAACTCAAGCAAAGGACACCGACCGCCAATGACTTCACGTACGCGACCGAATAACGGCGCTCGCACGCGTCGCACCGCACCGGCCCTGCGCGCCAACAAGAACACGCGCGCGGCCCGGCGCAACCCGAAAGGCGCCGCCACGGCGGGACGCGCTCGCGTCCCGTTTCCGCGTATAGCCGAGCCCATGTGGGCGCTGGTCTACGACGTCGAGCAGGACAAGTGGGACAAGACGAGGGGCTTCCGCAAGACGCAGGTGGCGAAGCCCACGCTCGACCCCAAGGACCGCCGCGACGCCAACGCCGTTATCGTGAAGCTCAAGTACACTGGCTTCTGCGGCTCGGACGCGGGTATCTGGTTCCGGTCGTCTTTCAAGGCCATGATTCACAATTCGCTGAAGGGCGAGCACAAGACGACGCGCATCATCGGTCACGAAGTGCTTGGCACCGTGGCGGAGATCGGCGCCAACGCGGCCGTGAACTATAATTTCAAGGAAGGCGATCTGGTCGCGGCCGAGTCACACATCGTGTGCGGGCGCTGCCACCAGTGTCTGATCGGCCAGCGTCACGTGTGCGTCAACGAAAAGATCATCGGCATCTCGCAGGATGGCGGCTTTGCGGAGTACATCAAGCTCCCGGCCAGCGTGCTGTGGCGCACCGACCCCAACAAGATTCGACCGGAAGTGGCCGTGGTGCAGGAGCCGTTTGGAAACGCCGTGCACGCCGCCACCGCCGTGGATATGCGCGGCAAGACCGTGGCCATCTTCGGCTGCGGCGCCATCGGGCAGTTCACCATCATGATTGCAAAGGCGCTGGGCGCGGCCAAGATCATCGGGATCGACCCCAATCCGGTGAACGCGGAACTCGCGCGCAAGCTGGGTGCGGACGAGGTGGTCGAGTTCAGGGTTCAGCCGGACAAGAACAACGGATGGAAGTCCTATCCCGAGCTGGTCGAGCAGGTGGTCGCGTTCAGCGGCATCGATGGCGTCGACGTGGCGATGGAGATGGCGGGTTACAACTCGTCGGTCAACAACGCGCTCATGTCCGTCCGCCGCGGCGGCGACGTGGTGCTGTTCGGACTCAAGCAGGGAGACTTCAAGGTCGAGGACTTCCAGCGCACCATTGTGAAGGGCATCAACATCCACAGCATCATCGGCCGGCGACTGTTCGAGACGTGGGTCATCACCAAGAGCCTGCTCGAATCGAAGGAAAACGGGATTCAGGACAAGATCTGGAATGTGATGCTCAACCGCGGCAAGGACACCATCACTGATATCAAGGACTTCGTCCCCGCCGAGTTCGAGAAAAAGATCGGAACGCATCCCAAATTGATCATTCGGTGGTAGCCATGCTGGGTTCGACGTCCCTCGGAAAACGCTTCTTTCGCACGCTTGGCCTCATCGAGCACATCGTTGTAATTGCGATGATCGTGCTGCTGGTGCTTGTGCTCTTGCTGGCGGTCTGGGAACTGTGGGGGCTCTTCTTCGCGCGCGCCGAAGAGCGCATGGGTGAAATCGCTACCGCCGCGGACTTCCAGGACATTCTTCAGAACGCGTTCGGCGGAATTCTCGTGATTTTCGTGGGACTCGAGCTACTCGAGACCATGCGTTCCTATTTCGCCGATCACCACGTGCGCGTCGAGGTCATTATCTTCGTTGCCATCATCGCGACGGGCCGCCACATCATCGGTCTGGACGCACACCACACGGAGCCGCTGACCCTCATCGGCCTGTCCGCTCTCATGCTTGCGTTGTCGGGGAGCTATTTTATGGTGAAGAGGAGCGCCGGGAAAGCTAGTTGAGCCTGACGAGTGCCAGCGTCTGATCGTCTTCCTGGCGTCCGAAGCCGGCGACCGTGCTCATCACGGCGTCGTGAATCTCCTGCAGTGACTTGGAACGATTGGCTGCGCAGATATCGCGCAGGCGCTCCCAGCCCAGCTCTTCGCCCTTCTCGTTCTCCACTTCGGTGAGTCCATCGGTCAGGAGCACGAACAAATCTCCGCTCCTGCCCTCGATAGTTCGCGACCAGAACGAAGTGTCCTCGAGAATTCCCAGCGGCAGTTGCTCGTTGGGAAGGAGTTCGACTTCTCCGTCGCTGGCACGCACGCGCAGCACGGGGAGGTGGCCCGCCACTGCAATCTCCACGGCGCCGTCGCCGTGAAAACGCAGCGCCGCGATGGTCATGAACATTCCATCGCCCTTGACCTGAAACAACACGCGGTTCAAATCGTGCACCAGGGTGTCGAGTTTGGCGCCGTCCATCAGCTTCACGCGCGTCGCACTTTTCATCATGCCCATCATGGTACCGGCCGCGACGCCGTGTCCCGACACATCGGCAACCGTTACCACAACGCCGTGGTTCCCGGAAAACACGTCAAACAGGTCGCCACCGACCTCCGCGCTCGCCTTGGAGCGACCGAAGACCTCGACGCGACCGAAGGTTTCGTTCACGGGCGGCACCAACACTTCGTGGATTTGCTGCGCGAGATTGACTTCCGTCTTCAAGCGAAGTTGCTCGGCGCCCTCGGTGCCCACGAAGCGGACGAAGAATATGTAGCCGATGATCACCATCAGGCAGCACGCGCCGGCCTCGATGCCGGCCCGCACTCGCCATGCGTCCAGCGATGGGATACGAGAATCCGGAAATTTGATCTGGGACAAGGGGCCCATCGCGATGCTCACGAGGGTGAAGAGCACAATGGCCACGATGAATTTCTTGCTCCACATGAAGGTGTAGGCCCACGAGAGCGCGATGCCGCCCGCTACCAGGCACTGCAGCGTCAGGTACGGCCAGGCGGGAGCGCCCGGCGCCCAGAAGTCCTGGAAGATGCCGATAGTGGCAAACGTGAAGAAGATGGCGACGGAAAGTTTGGCGCGGGCACGGGGCGTAAGACTGTGCCAGAAATGCATGCGGTTGGTTTTTGCCATGGAGTTTGGGGCGGGTGCCGCGCCAGCGAACATCATACATGTCGCGCGTCGTGGTGTCAGCGTTCTCCTTGTCCTCCCTCCACGGGTAATGAGAGAATAACGGCGCATGTCGCTGACACCCGGATCCAAG
The DNA here is from genome assembly GCA_964621155.1 of uncultured bacterium. Taxonomy (GTDB): domain Bacteria; phylum Krumholzibacteriota; class Krumholzibacteriia; order WVZY01; family JAKEHA01; genus JAKEHA01. The sequence continues at coordinate 47,549 of CAZULB010000005.1, forward strand.
CTCGGCATATACGAAATCGTCGCGCCGCTCGGCGCGGGCGGCATGGGCGAGGTTTATCGCGCCCGCGATACACGTCTCGGCCGGGACGTGGCCATCAAGGCGCTTCCGCCGCAGTTCGCGCAGGACCCCGAGCGTCTGGCGCGCTTCGAGCGCGAGGCCAAGCTCCTCGCCTCGGTGTCGCATCCGCACATCGCGGGCATCTTCGGTCTGGAAGACATCGACAAGCACCGTTACCTCGTTCTCGAGTTCGTGGAAGGGGAAACGCTGGCGCAACGGCTCGACCGCGGTACGCCCTCCATCGACGAATCGCTCCAGATCTGCCGGCAGATTGCTTCCGCGCTGGAGAGCGCGCACGAGAACGGCATCGCGCACCGCGATCTGAAACCGGGCAACGTGATGATCACGTCCGGTGGCGACGTCAAAGTACTCGACTTCGGACTTGCCAAGGGCGGCATGGGAACGGGCTCGTCGTCGGACATCAGCCTGTCGCATTCACCCACCATGACGCACCAGCACACGGGTGCCGGCGTCATTCTGGGCACGGCCGCGTACATGAGCCCCGAACAGGCGCGCGGGCGTGCCGTGGACAAGCGCACCGACATCTGGTCGTTTGGTTGTGTGCTCTACGAATGCCTGTGTGGACGCCAGGCGTTCGAAGGGGAAACCGTTTCGGATCTGATTGCGCGCATTCTGGAGCGCGAACCGGATTGGGACGCGCTGCCGTCGCGCACGCCGTCGCGCATCCGCGAATTGCTGAAGCGCTGCCTCGAAAAGGATCCCAAACAGCGCATGCGCGACATCGGCGACGCGCGCATCGAGATCGACAACGTCATCGCCACCAAGAGTTCGAACCCGGAAGCAAGGGCGGCCGCGGCCGCCGCGAACAGGAGTCGTGCGCGCGTACGTTCCGTGGCGGGCGCGCTCGCACTTGTGGCAGCTACCGCTGCCGCAACGTATTTCGGGGTGCCGCGCGGTGAGAAGCCAAGTACGGAAGTAACACGTTTCGAGATCTCCGAAATGCCGGGCACACGCATGGACGTAGACGGTGTCCTGAGCGGCGCCATCTCGCCCGACGGCAGGATGGTTGTGTATGCGGCGGTTGACTCGGCCGGGAACCAGAGTCTCTGGTTGCGCTCGCTCGAAGCACTGAACGCGCGCCGGTTGCCCGGCACGAATAACGGGGTTCAGCCGTTCTGGTCGGCCGACGGCCGCAGCATCGGATTCTTCCAGCGCAACACAACACTCATGAAAGTTGCGATCGCCGGCGGCACTCCGGAGACGGTCACATCGGTCAAGAATCCGCGCGGTGGCACGTGGAATCGTGACGGCGTCATCCTGTACGTGCCGCTCTCGGACGGGCCGATCTACAGGGTTTCCGCCAACGGCGGCGATGGGGTCGCGATCACGAAGCTGGATTCGACCGAATCCGCGCACCGCTACCCGATTTTTCTCCCGGACGGTAAACACTTCCTCTATACCGCGCTGCCGCCACGTGAGGGCCGCTATCGCATCTACATGGGGTCTCTGGACGGCAAGGAACGAAAACTCGTCCTGGATTCGGCGGGAAGTGGAGCATCGTATTCGCCGCCGGGATACCTTCTGTACGACCGCGACGGTGTCGTGATCGCGCATCGATTTGATGCAAAGAGCGGACGTGTGCTGGGTGAACCGGTTCCGCTGGGAGACCACCCGATCGGAACCGGCTTCTCAGGTGGCCCCGAAGTGTTTGCGTCAGCCAATGGAACGCTGTCTTTCACGACCAACACTCCGTTTGCCACCCACCTGGTCTGGGCGGACCTCGAGGGTCGCACGACGTCGGACATCCCCGTGGCGGCGGGAAAATATATCAATGTTGAGCTCTCTCCCGATGAACGCGAAGCGGTTATCGAGAGCAGTCCCCGTATCGGTATCTCGGATCTGTGGCTCGCGGATCTCGAACGAGGAGTGGCCACGCGTTTGAGCTATGAAGGCGGCGAGAATACGAACACGCGCTGGTCACCGGACGGGTCGCGCGTGGCGTACACGGCGAGCTCGCTTGGCTCGTATCAGAAGATCGTGGTTGTGAACGTGCGCGGAGGTGCACCGGAGTCCTATCTGGAGAACGAACCCGTGTTCAAGAATATCTACGGGTGGACGCCCGACGGCCGAGCGCTCGTCTACGGTCGCCAGGATCCTGCGACGCGCTGGGACATCTGGATTCTGCCGCTGGATGGTGACAGAAAGCCCCGCCCTTTCCTGGAAACGCCGTACTGGGAGGACAGCGGCCGGGTGTCGCCCGACGGGCGCTGGATGGTCTATCGCTCCAACGAGTCGGGCCAGTACGACGTCTACGTGCAGTCGTTTCCTGATGGCGGAAACAAGTACAAGGTGACGACACACGGTGGGCAAGCCGCTTCGTGGTCAAGCGACGGCCGGCGGTTACTCTACAGCGTCAGTGGAGAGAACGAGACTATATATACCGCCGATGTGCTGGCCGGTCCGGCGTTCCGTCTCGGTCCCGCCCGGCTGTACGCGCGATTTCCGGACACCATTTTCGATCTGTCTTTCAGTCGCCAGGATCGGCTCCTGCTGCTGGTGCCCGCGCGCCCGCTGCCGCCGCAGACAATTACGATCGTTCAAAACTGGCCCGCGCTGCTCAGCCGCAAGTAGATCCGCAACTTTCGGCGGTCTGCCGCCGTCTTACCTGGCATCCCACTTTGTGAAGGAGCCGACGTGAAGCCACGCCATGCCATTCGTTTGTTTGTAATGATTGCTGCTCTCGCGCAATCCCATCCCGGGCTCGCTGGAAGCATCGCCGCGCAGAAGCTCGATGCCGCCACAACCGCGTTCAACCAGAAAGACTGGGCCAGCGCGGCCGCGCTCTACCGTGAGCTCGCCGCCGACAACCCCGCCAATGGGTCGTTCTGGTATGCACTCGGCGGCGCTGAGTACGGCGCGAAGCGCTACGCAGAGGCGGCGGAAGCATATCAGCGTGCAGTCGGCGTGGGCTTCCAGGTGGCCGTCAGTCACTACAATAGAGCGTGCTGCCTGGCACTCATGGGCCAAACGACGCCGGCGTGTGACGCGCTCGAGCTGGCCATTCGTAGCGGGCTCAAGGACCGTGAGAACATGCTGCGCACGGATGGCGACCTCGACGGGATCCGGGACACGGCGGAATTCCGGTCACGCATTCTTCCGGCGGTCATGCCGGAGACACCGCGCGCGGATGCGTGGAAGGTGGATCTTGATTATCTCACCCGGCGCGTCGAAGAAACGCACTACGCGCCCTGGCGCAACATATCGCGCGAGGAATGGAACCGCGAAATCACGCGCATCGAGGCCGCTGCGGCGACCATGAAGGACAGCGAAATCGTCGTAGCACTGATGCAGCTCGTGGTGCGCCTGGGCGACGGCCATTCCGCGGTGTTCGCGCCGCGCGACGGCAAGCTCGCGTTTCATACCATTCCGCTTCGCTTCTACGAGTTCAAGGACGGCTTGTTCGTGCGCGAAGCCGACCCCGCCTATGCAAAGTTGCTCGGGAAGCGCGTGGTTCGCATCGGGTCGACCCCCGTGGATAAGGCACTCGAGATCGTCTCAACCACCACGCAGCGCGACAACGACCAGCAGGTCAAATGGATCACGCCGATCCATCTGGCGTGTCTCGAGATATTGAACACGCTCGGTATCGCGAAAAGTCTCGATGCCGTCGATGTCACCGTGGTCGATGTGAAGGGCAAGGAAACCACCTTGCCGGTGAAGGCGGGGCCGTTTCCGGCCATGCAGCACGGGGCTCGTCAAACCCCGCAGGGCTGGGCGGACATGGCGGTCAGCACGTCGAATCCACCGCTGTGGCGCAAGAGCCCGGAGAATGTATTCACGGTGGACTATCTCGACGATTCAAAACTCGTGTACGCAAATTTCCGCATGGTGGGAGATGCTCACGACGAGACGCTGGCACAGTTCGGCGATCGGGTGATCCAGCTCGCGCAGTCGAAGCAGGCGCGCGCGCTCGTCGTCGATGTCCGCCTCAATAACGGCGGTAACAACTTCCTGGGCCGGGCCTTCTTCGAGGACATCCTGAAGTCCGTATTCAACGCGCCGGACCGTCTCTTCGTTATCACGAGTCGTGAGACGTTCAGCGCCTGCCAGAACTTCTGCAACTGGCTGGACCGCTACACGCCGGCGATCTTCGTCGGTGAACCCACGGGTTCGCGTCCCAACTTCATTGGCGAGGGCAACGTGATCGTGCTGCCGTACAGCGGACTGGCCGTCAATGCGTCGTCGCGACTGTGGCAGGATTCCGTCTCCGAAGACATGCGCATGTGGATCGCGCCCGAACTCGCTGCCGAAATGACGTCCGATGACTACCGCAACAACCGCGACCCGGCGTTGGACGCGATCCTGGAGTATCTAAAGATGCGGGAAGCCGTGACCGCCGGCCCGTAGCAGCGTCTGGAGCGCAAAAGCCTTCTCTGCTAAAATGCCGGGATGGAAACCCAACTCAAGTCCATCCTGAAATCCGAAATCGCTTCCATTCGCGAAGGCGGCCTCTACAAAGAAGAGCGCGTGCTCGAGAGCGCGCAGGCCGCCGCCATCACTGTCAACGGCCAGGAAGTCATCAACTTCTGTGCGAACAACTACCTCGGGTTGTCGTCGCATCCGGCCGTGATTGCCGCCGCGCACAAGGCACTCGACCAATGGGGCTATGGGCTCTCGTCCGTGCGTTTCATCTGCGGCACCCAGTCGATTCACAAAGAACTCGAGCAGGGTATTGCGAAGTTTCTCCACACCGACGACGCCATTCTTTACTCGTCCTGCTTCGACGCCAACGGCGGTCTGTTCGAGACGCTGCTGGGTGACCAGGACTGCATCATCTCCGACGAGCTCAACCACGCTTCCATTATTGATGGCGTCCGTTTGTGCAAGGCGCAGCGCATGCGCTATCGCAACAGCGACATGAATCACCTCGAGGAGTGCCTCAAGGAAGCGCAGAAGTTCCGCGTGCGCATGATTGCGACCGATGGTGTGTTCAGCATGGACGGGTACATCGCAAAGCTTGACGAGATCTGCGCGCTGGCGCAGAAGTACGACGCGCTTGTCATGGTCGACGATTCGCACGCCACCGGCTTCGTGGGGAAGACGGGACGCGGAACGCCCGAGCACTGTGGCGTGATGGGGAAGATCGACGTGATGACGTCGACGCTCGGCAAGGCCATGGGCGGCGCGTCCGGTGGCTTCACCACGGGGCGCAGGGACATCATCGAGATGCTGCGCCAGCGCTCGCGGCCTTATCTCTTTTCCAACTCGGTGGCGCCTCCGATCGTCGCGGGTTCGCTCGCCGTTCTTGCGCTGCTGGAAGGAAGCACCGAGCTCCGCGACACGCTCGAATCCAATACCAAATATTTCCGCGACGGCATGACGTCGGCGGGTTTCAACATCGTGCCCGGCACGCACCCCATTACACCCATCATGCTCGGCGACGCCAAACTCGCGCACGACGTCGCGCGCGACATGCTTGCCGAAGGCATCTATGTCATCGGCTTCAGCTACCCGGTTGTGCCCAAGGGCAAGGCGCGTATTCGTGTGCAGATTTCAGCCGCACATACGCGGCAGCACCTCGACCGCGCCCTGGAGGGATTCCGCAAGGTCGGGAAGAAGCACGGGCTGGTTGCGTGACGGCGCGTGGCCCAGCCTGATGCGGCCGCTTTGCAACCTGCGTAGTTCGTCGTTCTACCGCTGCGTGAGGCGCCGTTTCACCCGCGTCGTACTGCCGGTATTGCTTCTCGCTTCGGGCGCGCTGTTTTTCTCCTGCTCACCAACCGAGCGCTATGACCTGGCGGTCACTCATGCCCGCGTGTTCGATGTTCACTCTGGGAGCGCGGGTGACGGCGCCACCATCCTGATCCGCGGTGACCGCATCGCGCGCGTGGTGCCGTCAGGTGTTCGCGCGAAGTTCAGCGCCAACCACACGCTGGATGCCGCCGGTCGCCTGGTGACGCCGGGCCTTGTCGATGTGCACTTCCACGCGGGGACGCTGCTCGCCGACTCCATTTCTTTGGAGCCCGACTCGTTGCCCCGTTATCGCGAAAAATTCGCCCGGGCCTACCTTCCGTACGGAGTCACCACCGTGCGCTCGTGCGGTGATACCGAGCGCTGGTTACCCATGCTGCGCGGCTGGATGCACGGCGAGGCGGGCAGCCCTGATTTCTACGGTTGCGGTGGTGCGCTCGTCTCTCCCAACGACCGCAATTTCCCCGGCCACGTTGTGGTGGATGGTCCCGACGCCGCGCGGGTCAAAGTACGCGAATACCACGACGCGGGGCTACGGCACCTCAAGGTGTACTGGCGGCTGCGCGAACCCGAGTTCGTCGCGGTCATGGACGAAGCGCGCGCACTCGGCATGAACGTCACCGGCCACGTCGACTACAAGGTCATCGGGATCGGTCGTGCGATGGAACTTGGTCTTCGTCAGTTCGAGCATGCGTATACGCTGGGCGTGAATGCAATCGACAGCACGGGCTACGCGTACATCAATGGCGCCGTGTTCTCGGACCACTATGCGAGTTACATCAAGGATAACAGCGTTCCCGGCAGTTTCTTCATTTCGCGCGCCGAGGTGTTCAACTACCTGGGGGCCGATCATCCCGCCATGCAGGCATTGATCGATTCGCTGCATGCGCGTGGCGCGGGTGTCACGCCCACGTTGCACGTCTTTGCCCAGCGCTTCGGCCTCGCATATTTCACCACGCCCTCAGCGCGCGCCGGTTACGACGATACCGAGGCTCTTGCCGACAGCGCGCTGGCACGCTGCCGCGCGGGATATCGCATCATGGCGGGTTACGTCAGCGCAATGTTCAAGGCGGGAATTCCGCTGACGGTGGGGTCCGACTGGGCCGACCCGGGCAAGGCATGTCTTTCCGAGATGCTGCTGCTTCACGAGTGCGGGATTCCCATTGCTGATGTGCTGATCGCAGCCACGTGGAACGGAGCGAAAGAAATGGGCATCGAAGCCGAGGCCGGGTCGATCGAGGCGGGCAAGAAGGCCAACCTCATCGTTTTCGACGAGGATCCCCTCGCGGATCCCCGTCATCTACTGGGCAAGAAGATAGTCATCAAGAGCGGCGTGCTCGCAGAGGAATAGAAGAGCTACTTCCCCGGCGTGACCGCGTCGCGCGCGCGCTGACGCGCGGCTTCATCGTCTTCCAACAATTTGTACGACACGTAGTACTTGTAGATGTTGTGCACGTAGGTGGTCGTCTCCCGCCCGATCTTGTCCGCCGCCACCAGCTCCACGTTGTTGAACCATACGTTCGCGTCGAGACCGCGCGCCGTCGCGGTCTTGCGCAATGACGCGATGCGCGCGGGGCCGGTTCGAACATCGCGCCGAAATCGCCCGTTCACATCGTACGCACCATGGTAGTCGGCAGCGTGGTCTGCCCGGCATCGTGATCGGCCTGCGCTTGCACGCCGGACCCGGTGGCGAGGGCGAGAGCGCACACCAGCGCTATCCGGATCGTTTCATGCTGAGACCTATTTCACCGGTTTGTAGTACGTGAGCGCCTCCGGCATCAGC
>CAZULB010000006.1:0-1820 GCA_964621155.1 uncultured bacterium
CGAACTCAGGATCAACGATGTCATGATGCCCTCCTGGGTCCATCGTGATGGTTCATCACGACGCTATCGACTTGCCGGCACGAATGCCTTGGTGGCCGGCTGGGCCGACTACCAGAAGACGTTCAGCCGTAGTTCGAGAAAAGGGCGCGGGTGCGGAAGCGAGGAAGGGAGAGCGGGGGCGCCGTTCGAATACCGCGACTCGCGGCATGTCCCATAACGACGAGACTGACCGTATTTTACAATATAGTAGACAGCTTCGTCAATACGCGGACCACGCGGCGCAGCGCAAATGAGAAGGCCCGGCTGCCTGCGCAGCCGGGCCTTCGTTACTTTCGCCCCCACCAGAAGCGAAAGCTGATCTCTACGCGTCGTAGTACAGGAAGAACTCGTACGGATGCGGCCGGAGCGACATCGGTCCGACTTCCTTCTCGCGCTTGTAGTCGATCCACGTCTGAATCAGCTCTTCGCTGAACACGTCACCCTTGAGCATGAAGTCGTGGTCGGCTTCGAGCGCATCCAACGCCGCGCTGAGCGAACCCGGCGCCTGCGGCACCTTCTTGGCTTCCTCGGGCGGCAGATCGTAGATGTTCTTGTCGAGCGGCTGACCCGGATCGATCCGGTTCTGGATGCCGTCGAGCCCCGCCATCAGCATGGCCGCGAAGCCCGTGTACGGATTGCACAACGGATCCGGACAGCGGAACTCCACGCGCTTCGCCTTGGGCGACTGCGAGTACATCGGAATACGAACCGATGCGCTGCGGTTGCGCTGCGAGTACGCGAGGTTCACGGGCGCTTCGTAACCGGGCACGAGACGCTTGTACGAGTTCGTGGTCGGGTTGGTGATGGCGCACAACGCCGGCGCGTGCTTGAGCAATCCGCCGATGTAGTGCAGTGCCATGTCAGACAGACCCGCGTACTTGTTTCCCGCAAACAGCGGCGTCTTGTCCTTCCACAGACTCTGGTGGCAGTGCATGCCGGAACCATTGTCGCCGTAGATGGGCTTGGGCATGAACGTCACCGTCTTGCCGTGGCGCTTGGCGACGTTGCGGATGACGTACTTGTACGTCATCAGGCGGTCCGCCATGCGCGTCAGCGTATCGAATTTGAGATCGATTTCGCTCTGACCGGCCGTCGCCACTTCGTGGTGCTGTGCTTCCACCTCGATACCGAGATTCATGATCTCGAGCATCATCTCGGTGCGGATGTCCATCAGCGAGTCCGCCGGCGGCACCGGGAAGTAGCCTTCCTTGAAGCGCAGCTTGTAGCCGAGGTTCGGGCCTTCTTCGCGGCCCGAGTTCCACGCGCCTTCCGACGAATCCAGCGAAAAGAACGACTCGTGCGGCTGCACATCGAAACGCACGTCGTCGAAGATGAAGAACTCTGCTTCGGGTCCGAAGTAGATGTCGGTGGCAAGGCCCGTGCTCTTCACGTAGGCCTCGGCTTTCATCGCGATCGCACGCGGGTCGCGCGGATAGCGCTCCTTCGTGATGGGATCGAAGATGTTGCAGATGAGAGAGAGCGTTGTCTCCTTCGTGAATGGATCGATGAACGCTGTGTTCGGATCCGGCACGACGATCATGTCGCTCTCGTTGATGTGCTTCCAGCCGCGGATCGAGGATCCGTCGAAGCCGAAGCCATCTTCGAACGAGCCTTCCTCGAGTGCTTTGATGGGCAGACTGAAGTGCTGCCATGTGCCGGGTAGATCCACGAATTTGAGGTCGAGAACACGCGCACCTTTGTCGCGTGCGAACTTCAGGACCTCCTGGGGAGTTCGCTTCTCCATCACACCACCCTCCTTGGACTGCGGGATTTTGGGGACC
>CAZULB010000006.1:1830-53239 GCA_964621155.1 uncultured bacterium
CGGGCACGCAGTGGACTGCCGGGCGATCCAAAAAACGTGTTTTACAGAGGTTGGCCGCAAGAGTCAACGGCGATCCGGGGCGGCGCGGAAAAAGCTGTGGAAACGTGCCGCCGCGGCTAGAAAGACGACTCCAGTTCAACCATTGCCTTGCCCAGAGACATGAACAGGTCGGAGGCGATGACCCCGCGTTCGCCGCGTTCCCGCGCCTCGATCTCCCCGCTACGACCATGCAGGTAGCAGGCGACGGCGGCGGCATCCACAGCGGCCACGGCCGGTGGTGCTCCGGCGGCCATGGCCTGGGCCAGGAAGCTGGCGATGAAGCCGGTCAAAACGTCGCCGGTGCCGCCCTTCGCCAGCGCAGAGCTTCCCGAGCCGTTGACCCAGACCTCGCCGTGGGCGCCCGCCACCAGGGTGGGCGCGCCCTTGTGTACCAGGGTGACGCCCAACTTCTTCGCGGTGGCCGCAGCGTGGGCAATGCGCTCCAACCCGTCGCTCGGGATTTTTTCGCCGGTAAGACGCGCCAGCTCGCCGTCGTGCGGTGTGATGATGACCGCTGCTTTCGCTTTCTTGAACTCATCGGCGTGGCCGGCAAAGGCGTTGAGCGCGTCGGCATCGATCACCATCGGCCGGGAACAGTTGCGCACAAAGTCGCGCACAAATACGTCGGTTTCCTCGTTGCGACCGAGGCCAGGACCGATGGCCACCGCGTTGGCCTTCACCACGTGCGATTCGAGCTCTTCGTGGATGCCGTTCGCAATGGTGCCGTCTTTGGTTTGCGGGAGCGGGATGAAAATAACTTCGCGAATCTGTCCGGTGGTGTGGGCGCGGATCACTTCGGGCAGCGCCAGATACAACATGCCGCAACCGCAGCGCAACGCGGCTTCCGCCGTCAGTGCGGCAGCGCCGCGATAGCGCCGGCTGCCGGCAATAACGAGCACGGTGCCCGCCTTGTACTTGTGAATATCGGGCGGACGCGCGGTGAGTTTTTCCCGGGCCGCTTCACGGCCCAGATAGAACACGCGGCCGGAATGCTGCTCGACGATTCTCCGGGGAAAGCCGATGTCGATGATCTCCAGTTGGCCCGCATGCGCGCGCCCGGGGTGGAACAGGAGTCCCGTCTTGGCCGCGCCAATGGTGACGGTGAGATCGGCGTGCACTGCGTCGCCTTCGATGGCACCCGTGGTTCCATTCACTCCCGACGGCATGTCGATGCTCACCACCGGAATACTGTGTTTGCGCGCGGCGGTATTGACGAGCTTGATCATGCGCGCCGCCTTGTCGCGCGGCGCGCCTGAGAAACCCGTTCCGAATATGGCATCGATGATGAGTGTCGCGCCGCGGATGTCTTCGGTTGCGCGCTCGGGCCATTTGGGCGTGAGCGCATTGAATTCGGTGAGCCCGGAACGATCGACGATGCGTTTGTAGTTGGTGACCGTATCGGGTGTGCAGTCGTCGCCGGGCTTGAGGAGATGAATGGAGCAGGTCCAGCCCGCGTCCATCAGGAGACGCGCCACCACCAGCCCGTCACCACCGTTGTTGCCCGGCCCCATGAAAATGGAGGCATGCCCGCTCTCGACCGAGACCGTGCGCAGAATCACGTCCGCGACGCCGCGCCCGGCGCGCTCCATGAGCTCGATGCCCGCCACACCACCGGCGATGGTGTCGGCATCAACCTTCTGCATCTGCTCTGCGGTAAGAACTCGAAACGACATCTTCAGGTCAGACTATCGTCTGACCCGTTCAGTTGTCACTCATTCTCGGGAGGCGGGCACGCGCTTTCGCCACAAGAGCCAGGCCAGGTACGCGGCGGCGGTAACGTCATACGCCGCGCAGAACGCCGGCCAGAAATCAGGCACACCGGGGTTGGAGATCACTTTACCGTGGAAAGCATCGAAGATGCCGTGTGCCGCCAGCGCGGCCACGACCAGCCAGAGCGAGGATTTGAAACCGGACACCGCGAGCGCTGCGAACATAACGCCCACTACCGACTCGATGATGATGGCGTGGGGCGAAGAGCCCATGGCCGCGAACAAGGTGTAGAGGAAGGCGATGACGAGCATCACCGTGGTGTAGAAAGCGCGGTCGCGATCCAGCTGCACGCGGGTGGCAAACAATCCCACCGCAAGTGCGAGCACCACTCCGATCAGCAGAGCCATTACTTCCCGGCGTTCAACTTGTCGACGATGTCCACCAGCTCGTAGATGTCGTCGATGTTGTAGTCGGCGCCGCTTTCCTTGTTGCCCTTGGTGTCGCCGTAGCGCGCGAACACCGTGCGCATGCCCAGCGCGCCCGCGCCCTTGATATCGCGCTCGGGCCAGTCCCCGACCATGATGGCCTGCGACGGCTCGAGCTGGAAGTGGTCGAGGGTGCGCATGAAGGGCTTGGGCGACGGTTTGCGCTCTCTTGTATCCTCGAAGGTTGTCACGTAGTCGAACATGTGGTGGAGCTGGAGGTAGCACAGGCGCAGCCACGCTTCCTGGCGCGGCGCATCCGAGACCACACCCAGCCGGATCCCGCGCTTCATGAGTTCGATCAGCGTGACCTTCACGTGGGGATAGAGCACCAGCGAGGCTTCCTTGGCGCGACGGTAGCCCACGATTCCCGCGGCCTGGATCTTGAAGTCGACGCTCCCGAGCAGGTCCGTCAACGCGTGGTCGAAGACACTCTGGAACTCGATCCCCTCGCGGTCGTAGACCTCGTAGATCTTCTGCTTGATCTCGGTCGGGGGGAAACGCAATCCGGCATCGACCATGGCGTCGATGGCGGCATCCACCGCGTTCTGCTTCATGCGCATGAAGTCGGTGAGCGTATTGTCGAGGTCGAAGATGACTGCCTTGATCATGTTATACTCGTTGTTCGTGTTGGAAACCCGCGGCGCCCGCGCATAGCCTGGAGAGAGAGCGAATAGTAATGGAGAATCAGGACCAGAGCAACCCTGCCGGACGCGACCTGTTTGCGACCGTGAACAACTATTTTCTGCTCTTCTTCTGCGCCAGCTGCGTGCTCTCCAGCATGTTCATCCAGTCCCTGTTCATGACGGTGGGCCAGTACCGGATGGGCATCGGCGTTTCCTCCCTGTTCGGCATCATCCTGCCGGTGATGCTGCTGTTGCGCAAATTCCCCGGCGGCTTCACGGGCCAGATTCGCCTCAGCAGGCCCCGGACGCACCGGCTGATCCTGGTGATCGTCGCCACCTGCGCGGCGGTCGTGCTCGTCGATCAGATTTACGTCATCAACCAGCACTTCACCCCCGTGCCCGAGGAGTACGCGGACCAGATACGCGAGCTCAAACCGCAGAATGCCGTCCAGCTGGTAATCACCATCGTCGGCCTGTGTTTGCTGGTTCCCATCGCGGAAGAAATTGTGTTTCGCGGCATGATCCAGCGCATCTTCTCGCGCAACATGGGACCCGTGCTGGGCGTGCTGCTCGCGGGGTCGATCTTTGGTGCCGTGCACCTGAGCCCGCATCTGCTCATCAGCATCACGTGCTTCGGACTGTTCCTTGGCTTTCTTTTCGAGGCGACCGACAACCTCGTGTACCCGATGGTCGCGCACGCCATCTTCAACACGGTTGCACTCATCCAGCTCACGACGGACGGCAGCGTCGAAAGCGGCAACCTCCCCGTCTACCTGCGCGACGTGTGGATGGCGGTTGTGGCGCTGGTAATCTTCGTCTTCCTCGTACGCAAGATCCACCAGGGCGGATCCGAAGCCCAGCCCCTGCCCGAGACCGCGGCGGCTGAACCCGTTCCGGACTAGCTCCTTCGCACAAAAAAGAGGCTCCCCGGCGTGAGGAGCCTCTTCTCATTCTTGCGCTGCGTGGGGGCGACGTCGCGCTATTTCACGGATGTGCTGATATCCCGGCCCAGGCTTATTTCGCCGTTGTCGATTCGAATGTTGAATCCGCAGTCCGGATTGTTGCACACCCACGCCTTATACATGATGGGTGCGCCGTCACGGCCGTAGTCGGAAAGCGGCAGTAACGTTCCCTTATTGCACTTGAGACAACTGGTAAACGGTTTCTCCGTCATGTCCCTGCCCGCCGCAAACTCACGACGAGCATCGTCACCTCCCACGTGTTACATCGCCGCCGGCGACCCTTTCGCCACGCGACAGCTTGAAAAAGTATCCGGGCGGCCTGTTCGACGTGTCAATGTGTTTCTGTGCAACGGAATAGTGCGGTGGTTGCTTGTTTGCCGTTTGATTCTCGCTGTGACTTCCGCCGCAGAACCTGATAGTGATTCCGTGTGATGTGCCGGTTCGCTTTGTTGTTCGGAATACTGCTCGCGGCAGGCTGCTCGTCGGCTCGAGCCGAGATGGCGGTCTACGCGGTCGACGGACTTGTGCGCGTGCGCCCCGGCGATCCGGTGCGCGTCGCTGCTTCCATTACCATCGCGGCCGCGCGCAACGAGTACGAACCATTCCAGATCGTCGTGCGCGCCGGCAAGCGGCCGCTTGCCGGCGTCAACGCCACCGCCACCGACCTGCGCTCGAACAGCGGCGCCGTCATTGGCGCGTCCAACCTCACTTTCTATCGGGAACACTACGTGCAAATCACAACGCCCAGCGAGAACTCGCTCGAGGGCCGGGGCTGGTATCCGGACGCGTTGATTCCATTCGCACCGACTCCGGCCGCCTTGAAAATGAAGGTGAAGCCGCGCTTCGCGGGCGCGCCCTTCAGCGTGAATGCGGGCGAGAATCAACCGGTGTGGATCGACGTCTTCGTCCCCAAGGGCACCGTGCCGGGCGACTACGCCGGCACCGTCACGGTGAGCGCCGACAACGAGAAGCCGGTCAAGATCGGCGTAAAGCTCACGGTGTGGAACATCACGCTTCCCGACACGCCGTCGCTACGCTCCAACTTCGGAAAACTCGGCGCCGACATCGCGAAGGCGCACGGTGTAGAGATGAACTCGGGGCCATTCCGCACGCCGGAGTGGAACTACGGGATGGCGCTGGCCGCCCATCGCATCTCCCCCATCATCACCAACACCGACTATCCGCGCGTGCACGACGACGGGACCATCGACTATTCGCGCAAGCACGCGGCCCTCAAGAAGTGGATCGACACGTTTCACGTCACCGGCTTCCCCATCCGCCTCCTGGGTGAGGATCCCACCGGGCGGGACCGCGCGCGCAATGTCACGCACCTGCGCGCGATGTATGCGTATCTCAAAGCCAACGGCTGGGAGAAGATGGCGTACGTTTACGTCTACGACGAGCCGAACAGCGCCGCCGCGTACGAGGAAGTGCGCAAGCGCGCCCGGCTTATTCACGACGCGCAACCCGGCATCAAGGTGATGTGCACGGAACAACCCATTCCGGAAGACAAGGCGTGGGGCACGCTGGTGGGCAGCGTCGATATCTGGGTGATCTCTTTTCAGTGGTGGGACGACGCCGCGGTGGCGGAGCGGCTGCGGGCCGGAGACGAGGTATGGTCCTACACCGGGATATCGTTGACCCGTGAGCAGCGCATCGTGCCGTTCTGGGAGATCGATTTTCCGCTGCTCAATTACCGCATCCCGACGTGGATCAACTGGCGCTACGGGGTGCGCGGCCTGCTGTATTACTCACCGGTCAACTGGGGACAAACGCCGGACATCTGGACGCAACCCTCCAACTACCACACGCCATGGAATGAGCACTTCAACGGTGACGGATCGCTTTTCTATCCGGGAACGGCCATTGGATTCAACGGCCCGGTTGTGTCGATGCGTTTGCAGCAGATCCGCGAGGGTTTCGAGGACTACGAATATCTGAAGCTGCTCGCCGCGCGCGGCGACCGGGCCTTCGTGGACGATACCGTGCGCACGATTGCGCGCAGCTTTACGGATTGGGATAAGCGACCGCAGGCGCTGTACGACGCGCGCGCGGCCATCGCGCGGCGTCTGACCACGGACCGATAGCGCTAGGTCTTGAGCGTCTTCTTCTTGGCAGCCGGGAAGAGGATGTTGTTGAGAATCAGCCGGTAGCCCGGTGAATTCACGTGCAGCGAGAGATCCGTGGGAGGATCGCCGACGGCGTGCTGGTAATCCTCGGGGTCGTGGCCGCCCAGGAACGTGAAGGTACCGCGGCCGACGTTGCCGTGCAGGTATTTCACCTCGTTATGGACCGCGTCTTCACCCAGAACGACGCAGCCCTTCTTCACCAGAGACTTCTGGAAGCCGGTGGTCTGTCCGAGAAAGCCCTTCACGTAGCTCACGTGATTCTGCGTGAGCATGGCCGGAACCGGGTCGAACTTGGCGGAGAATTCGAAGAGCGTGAAGTAGTCCGAATCGGGACCGCGCGCACTGGCGTAGTCGCTGGTGTCGATGTCCGAGAACTCGTACACGAGCGCGCTCGTGATGAGGTGAAAACCGGTGAATGCGAAGCAGCGGTCGTAGTTCAGCTTGTCCTGGTAACCGGGGGTAAGGCCGTCGTAGTCGAATTCCTGCGGCACGACGTCGACGCCATCCGCGGCCAGCGCAATGTCAAAGGTATCCGTCGCCGAGCACATCGCAAACAGGAAGCCGCCGTTCGTCACGTAGGCACGGATGGCGTCCGCCACCGCCTTTTTCTCGTCCGATACTTTGGCAAACCCCAGGCGCTTGGCGCGTGCTTCGGCGTCGCGTTGGTCGGCCTGGTACCAGTCGGTGTTGCGATAGGCGCCGTAGAACTTTCCATATTGCCCGGTGAAATCCTCGTGGTGCAGGTGCAGCCAGTCGTACTTCTTGAGATCGCCGGCCAACACATCTTCGTCGAAAACGCGCGAGTACGGCACCTGCGCGTAGTCGAGCGCCATCATCACCGCGTCGTCCCACGGCTGCTTGAGCGGCGGAACGTAGATGGCCATGCGCGGCGCTTTCTCGAGACGGACCGATTCCATGTTGTTATTCGCGATCTCGGCCTGTATCTGCGCCACTTCGGCGCCCGTGACAGGCTGGAACGACACGTCGCGCAGACGCGCTTCCAGTTCGATGTCCTGCGTGTCGGGGATCAGGAAGCTGCCCCCCTTATAATTGAGAAGCCACTCGACCTGGAGCCCTTTGGTGAGCGCGAAATACGCCAGGCCGTAGGCCTTGAGGTGGTTGCTCTGCGCGAGATCCATGGGCACGAGGATCTGCTGCGCGGACACACCGCCGGCTCCAAACACCACCAGCGTCGCGGTCAGCACAAATATTCCGAGGAGGTTACTGCGCATACGTTCCCTGATTTGCGCGCACACGCTCGACGTCATGCCTCACGTCATCCAGCATGGCATAATCGGGGTACGCGACGAGCACGTGTTCATATTCCTTGAGCGCGTCGGCATAACGACCGAGGCCCTGTTCATACGTGCGGCCGATCGCGCGCTGCACCTCGGCGCAGTCGGGGCTCTCGGGATACTCCTCGAGGAACTTGCGCAGGTTCGCAATCGATCCGTCGTAGTTGCCTGCTTCGAAGAGCACATTACCAAGCTGCTTCAGCGCGCGCGGCCGAAGCGGATCGTCGGCGCTGCGCGCGGTAATAGCCTGGAGGTGCGTCACCACGCTGGTGGTGTCCCCGATCATGTCCGCTTTGAGGCTCGCGCTGTAATCATCGAGCGATTCGGATTTGAGCTGCAGTCCTTCCTGGAGCACCCACGCCACATTGATCGCATCGTTGGTGAACTCCGAGAACGGCGCACTCTCCGCCAGCGCCGTCAGCGTGTCGCGCGCCGCGTCGTATTTATGGAGCGTCACCAGATAGAGCCCCGTGTAGTACTGTCCGGCCTGGGCAAACGCGGGCTGGCCGGTGCGCGACAGCGATTTCAGGTAGTGCTCGGTGTCGGTCGGCGGCGCGGTGGCGATGTAGATCTGGGCGATGCGCCCCGCGTACGTGGTTCCGTTGCGCCGCGCCTGAATCGAGCCGGCGCGATACACATCCATCGCGTCCCGGGGACGCTTGAGCTTGCGCAGCAGCACGTCGCCGCGCTGGACGTACGCATCCTCGGCGAAATCGCCGCCCGCGAATTGCTTCGAGACGGTCGCGTACTCGTTCACGGACTTTTCCAGATAAGCGGCACGCTCGGCCACCGGCACCATCGCGTTGACACCCGAGCCATAGGCCGCATACACGCCCGCGAGAAGGTAGTGCGCGCGTTCCATCATCGGCGCCTGCGGATGGCGCTGTGTGTACGCTTCGAGCGCGCGGAGCGCGAGGTCGTAGTAGCGTCCTCGCTCCACACGCGACCGCGTTTCGGCCCGCTGCACGGCGTCGGCGCCGATCGAGAGCAACGAAGCGCCGTCGGACATCTTGTCGGTATCGGCGCGTAGCGCCATGGTGAGCGAATTTTCCAGCGCTCCCTGCTGGAGGTAGTACGCCGCCAGCACGTCCGCCGCCACGAACGAACCAGCTGTGCCGCGCTCCACGCGCGACTGCATGTAACCGATCAGCGTTTCGCGGTTGCGATCGTCATCGGCAAGCACCTGGATCATGCGCTCGCGCACGTAGCGGAAGTTACGCGGCTCGACGGCCGCATACTCCAGGTATTCATCCAGCGCGCGCCGGCTGTCACCCATTTGCTTGTAATAGCCGGCAATTTCGATGGTGAAGGCGCCCACATTGCGACCCTTCGGATCCTGCGCTTTGGCCCGCGTGCGACCCTGCTCGAGAATGATGACGGCCTCATCGGGACGACCCAGGTCACGGATCGCCGTCGCCACCATCTTGTAGGCGGAAATGCTGTGCTCGTTCGCGTCCAGGAGGCCGCCGAACACCTGCATCGCCTGCTGCTCCTTTCCCTGTGCGAAGTAGATCGAGCCCAGCGCCTTGCCCGCTTCCAGATTGAGCGGATTCACGGCGATGGCCTGCTTGTAGTAGTAAGCCGCGGAGTCGGTCTTTTCCACCACCTGCAGCGTGTATGCGAGACGGGTAAGAACGTCGTCGCGGTTGGGACTGCGCGCGTTCAGCTTGTGCAGCATGGCAAGCGCCGCCTGTGGATTCACGGATACCAGGCGCATGGCGTCAACAAGGTCCGCGCTCACGGTAAGTGGATCATTGGCGAAAGGTGGCGAGAAAGTCTGCGGCTGGGTGGGCGCGGGCCGCGGCTGCACCGGTTGCGGCCTGGCCTGCGCCTTGGTTGCTGCCGGCGCCTGCGCTTGCGCGAGAGACACACCGGCAACGAGCGCCACGACGCACGCGCCCGAAAAGAATACGTGTGGGCGCAAGGTCAGTTTCCTCCCGGCGCGGGCGAGGCTGCGGGCTCCGGCTGCGGGCTGTTTTCCCCGGCCAGCGCGCGGAAATACAGCCGGATCAGATCTTCGAACTCCCCGGGAGCCTTCAGCTGCATGGCACGCTGGATCTCGTCACGCAGGCTCTGCGCGCTGGCACTGTCGCCCTTGCGGCCGAGGCTCTTCGAGAACACATCCTGCGCGGTGTGGCTCTCGCGCTTCTGCTCGTAGTCACGTGTGTTGACCGAACGCTCCGCATCGAGCAGGCGGCTCAGAATGCGCTGCTGCTTGTTGACGACATCGTCGTTGAGCTGGCCGTTCCGGAGCGCTTCCGTGACGGCCTGCATATCGTCGACCGCGCGGTCGAGCTTGCCAACACCGGTGCGCTCCTTTTTCATCGATTCCTGAATCTGCTTCGCCACATCCTGCAGCGAGCGCTGCTGTCCCGCGAGGCGTTCAAGCTGCGCCTGACGCTGCTGGCGCAGCGCCTCTTCGGCCAGGCGCAGCTGCATCATCTCCTGCGTCTCGCGCATGATGTCCTGCTGCTGCGGAATCATCTGCTGCAGCATCTGCATCGACATCTGCTGCTTGCTGCCGCCCGATGATCCCGACGAGCACTGCTGCGCCGTGCGCAACATTTCGATGGTCGCGGAGTTGAGCGACTCCACCGCGTTGTTGGCATGGGCCGTCGACATGTACGACTTGTCCTGCTCGAGCATCATCATCGAGCTCTGCATGCGATTGATCGCTTCGCCCATCGACTCAATCAGCGAGGGGGGAATCGCCATGCTCATATTGGCGAGCTCCATGAGCTCGTTGGTCACTTTCTGCGTCGCCTGCAGGTAGCTGGCCTGTTCGCCCGCGAACGACTGCGTGGCGTCGGGGTTGGGCGCCTCATTGCCGGATACCGCGTTCTTCATGTCACCCGCGAGCTTCTCCTGACGGAACGAGAGCTCCAGCGTCTGCTTCGCGAACTTCTGCAGGTCCATCGCCATCTTCTGGCCGCTGTTCTGTCCCATGCTCTGCTGCGCCTGACCCAGACGCTTGAACAGGCCCGTCATCTTGCGCAGCGCTTCCTGCTGCTCCTGCTGGGCCTGCTGCTTCTGCTGCTGCGAGAGACTCTGTGACGCATTCTGCATGTCCTGCTGCGGGCCGTCCTTGGACTGCATCTCCTGCGACATCTGCGAGAGCTGGTCCTTGATCTGCTTGTCGTCCATTTCCTTCGACAACTTCTCGGTCTGGTCGCGCATTTCCTGGGCCTGCTTCGCGAGGTCCTGCTGCTTCTTCGCCAGCTCGTCCATCTTCTGACTGTCTCTGGACGACGACTGCTCGGTCTGCTCGTTCAGATCGCTCTGCTTGTCCATCAGATCCTGGCTCTTGCGCACCAGCTCTTCCATCTTCTGCTGCTTCTGCAGTTCCTTGAGCAGGTTGGCCGTGCGCTCGAGGCGCTTCAGCATCTCGTCGGTGTTGATCTGCAGATTCTCGAGCGCCTGCTTCATCTCCTCGGGCGTGAGCTTCTCCATGGCCTGCTTCATCTGCTCCATGTACTTCTTGAGCTCTTCGGAGTTGATCTGCTCCATGAGGTCGCGGATCTCCTCCATCTTTTCGCCGATCTCCTGGCTGGTCATCTCGTTCTCGGAGAGCTTCTGCAGCGTCTCGTCGAGCGACTTTTTGGCCTCTTCGATCTTCTGCTGCACCGCCGCCTGCGTCTCCATCGCCTTGTCGAATTCCTTCTTCTGCGACCAGTCCATCTTTTCGGTCTTCACATATTCGCGGGATAGCTTTTCGAGTTGCTCGCTGAGCTGTTTCGAATCGGCAATGGCGTTCTTCATGGCCTCGTCGCGGTGCTTTTCTTCGTCGCGCGCAGTGTCGTAAAGCTGACCGATGGTCGGCATGGTGACGCGGTAGGTCTTGCTGCGCGCGACCCCGGGGCCGGTCACGACGTTATTGTCGGCAACCTCGATGTAGTACTCGATGGTGTTGCCCGGGAAAAACTGTTCGCCGGCCAGACTCCAGTGATAGGCGACGGCAACTTCCTTCTTTGTCTTCTGCTCGCCGAGCGGCACGCCCCGGACAATGAAATCGCCCTCGCCGTTCTTCCGGTAGTGGAGTGACGCGCGCGCCACGCCGTAATCGTCCGCCGCCACAAAGCCGAGGTCGATCTCCTGCGTGCGCGGCAAGTCGGTGTCCTTGCCCGGCTCGAGCACGTCGACGCTGGGCGCGTGATCCTGGAAAACTTCGATCGAGTATGCGAGCGGGCTGCGCGTCGAAAACCCGAGCGAATCTTCGAGCAGCACCTTGTAGTGCCCGTCGGCCAGCGCCGTGAAGTCGAACGCAATGTCACGGCCGGCATGATTGACGGGCTGCCTGGCCCCGGAGGTACCAGAGACGTCGAACTGCACGAACGCGCTCTGGAGGGGATTGTTGCTGCGCGCCTCAACACGCACCTTGGTGCCCTCGAGGGCCTGCACGTTGCCGGCGTTTTCGGTGAGCGTCGACGGCGCCTCGCCCGTGTACGACGGTGGCGTCAGCGTCACGCGGACGTCGGTGAGAATGGGCTCGTGCACCACGGTAATGGTGTACTTCGCGCTCTTGTAACCGTTGGCCTCGAAAAAATACGCGGTCGTGTTGCGGATATCCTTGAACGTGTAGTCGTGGTGGTCGAATGCATCGGGACCGGCGGCGGCACCGTGCATGAGCGTGGTCGGCTCCGTCTTCCAGAAATTACCCGAAAGATTGAACGAAATGTTGAGCGGCTGTCGGCTGCGGCCGATATCGAGACCGCTCACGGTGACATCGGTGCCGGCCAGCACGGTCACGTTGCCGGGACGCGCGAGAAGATTGGGCACGTGCGGCGCGACCGCCACTTCGCGCGGCGTCACCACGCGGCGACCGGCCTGCGTGACGATGTCAGGGTTGATGAGGGCCACGGCCAGCAACACCACGAGGCCCGCTGCTGCAAATGGGAGCAGCTTGAGGTGGCGCCGGTCCAGGAAGATGGAACGAACCTGGAGGCCCGAGAGCTTCTGTACGGCCTGGCGAATGACTTCGCGCACGAGCTCGGGCGAGTAACGCTGCGCGGCACTGTCGTCGCGGCTGAACTCGAAGCCCGCGCGCACGAGTTCCTTCAAATCCTGGCGGCGTTCGATTTCAGCGGCGAGCTGATTCAGGCGCGGGAGCCGCGCGAGCGGCCACACGATGAACCAGCCGAAGAGCCCGAGTGCAATCACGATGGTCACGCGCGCCACCCACGTGGCCAACGCCAGCTGCGGCGCATGAACAATCGCGGTCCACGCCACCACCGCGAGCATCACCCAAGACATCGCGGCGAGGAACGACACCAGCCCCGCGCCCGCGTGCAGCGCTGCCGCGCGCACGAGGATCGAGCGCAGATACCGGCGAAGGGCGTCGTTTTCGTGCTGCGGGGTCTGTGTCATGTGCCTCTCGTCACGACATCACGAAGCGTGTGAGTGCGTAGACCATCACGTTGATCGCCATTTTCATCGCTTGCTCGCGCTTCGCGGGCGGATCGTGGTGAACCTCAGGGTCGGCGAGTCCGTCGCCGATATCGGATTCGTAGTCATAGAAAAGCACGAGGCGCCCATCGATGGTGACGCCGAATGCCTGCGGCGTCTTGCCGTCGTGCTCATGGATCTTGGGAAGTCCGGGCAGATCGTAAAAGCTGTGAAAAACCGGGTGCGCGTTCGGCAGCTCTTCCAGCGCGTGCTCCGGGAAGAGGTCGCGCACCATCGCGCGCACAGCGCCGTCCATGCCGTAGCTGTCGTTGATCATGAGAAACCCGCCGTCTTCGAGATACGCGCGCAGGTTGTCGCGCTCTTCGGGAGAGAGGCGAATGGTGCCATGACCCGTCATGTAGATGAACGGAAACGCGCGCAGGTTCTCGTCGGTAAGCGAGACCACCTTCTCTTCTTTGTTGGTCGGGATTCCGACGCGGCGCTCGAGCTCGGCGGCCCAGTTGGGGATGGATGAGGGGTTGTTGTACCAGTCGCCACCCCCACCGTACTTCAAACGCCCGATGCGGACGCCAAATTCCTCGGCGGGATCGCCTTTCAACATTTGCGCGTGGGCGGGCGATTCCGCCACGGTCGCAAAGGCCACGACCCCAAGAAGAAAAAGTGAGAATAGACGGATTCGCATCGTGGCAACCAGCGTGCAACAATTATAGTTAACGCGTGTCGAATAGGCAAAGGGCGCGTCTGCGGCAGGGGTATTCGAAGGTCCCCACAGACGTCTATCCCGGGCCCGGCGTGTGTCTTGCACGTTGCGTGCCCCGGATCACGCTCTTACACTTCGTGGGGAAGGTGCAAAGGGCCCTGCTGAACGGACCCGACGAACTATGAGGAATACGCTGCGGACGGCAATTCTCGCCGCTTTCTTTTTGACGATGGCGGGCTGTTCGCAATACGACCGCGAACTGATGGGCGAGCCCGAGCCCAGCGAGCCGACCCCTCCAACTTCCCGTGTCCAGCCTGAACCGGCGGCCGAGTACGCCGATTCGGACGCGATGGACATTGGCATGTTCCACGACCTCGACGGCTACGGTCAGTGGTTCGAGCGCGACCCATATGGCTGGGTGTGGCGCCCGACGGCCGTCATCGACTGGCAGCCGTTTACCCGCGGCCACTGGATATGGTCTCAATACGGCTGGATGTGGGTCGACTACGACCCCTGGGGCTGGGCCACGTCCCACTACGGATACTGGTACAACGATTTCACGCTGGGTTGGATCTGGGTGCCCGACTACACGTGGTCGCCCGTTCAGTGCGACTGGATGATGTACGGCGACTATATCGGATGGTGTCCCGTGTCACCGCCGGGAGTTTCATACAAGGAGCCGTGGGAAGGATCGAAGGCGTGGGTGTGGGTGCCGACTCGCAAGTTCAAGGCGACGGATGTGGGGGAGTTTCGCGCGACGCCAAAGTTCAAACCCGGCGATGATGCGAGCATTCGTCGTGGGGTCCCGGCACTGTCCGAGATTCAGCGCAAGGCCGGCACATTCAATATTACGGATGTCACGCTCGACAGGCGCATCGTGCGCGATCGCGAATATGCCCGGGTGAAGTACCCGCCCGACCAGCAGGAGATTATCGCCCAGCGCCGGACCACGTCGGTCAAGGTGCAGCCCGGAGGCATGCCTTCGCCGTCGCCAACGCAGTATGCGCCGGGCGGATCGACCAACTGGAATCCGCCCACCACCGTGGGCCCGACCCAGCCGGCCACGCAGAAGCCCCAGGCGAAGTCGAAGGACTCGAAGCCCGCGGACTCGGGCAAGACGACCACGAAGTACAAGTCCAAGTCGCAGGAAAAGAAGGACGCCCCGAAATCGAAGGACAGCTCAACTGACAAGAAAGAAAAGGGTTAGCCAGGCTGCTACGAATCGCATGTAACATTCCCGCCCCTTTGTGTGTCTTATTGGTGTGTGATCACCCCTGTTTATGGCCCCGGACCCCCGCCGGGTTGGTCAGTTAACAAACCCCTTGGAAGATCGGTGAGAACAATGGTTCGCACACTCGCCCTTGCAGCGCTTGTAACGCTCTTCGGAGCGGGCGCCGGCCAGGCGCAATATCGTGATAGTGCTCCGGCGGATGAGCAGAATCAGTCGCCGCAGTACCGGAGCGAGACCGCGCCGGAAGGATATGACGAGGAGCTGCTCGGTTCGTACGAGGACCAGCAGTACGAGGACAACCGCTACGACGATCGCGGTTACAACCGGCCCGATGTCGACGTCGGCATCTTTGCCACTCTGAGCGACGGACGCTGGTACATGACGGCCGACTTCGGCTGGGTCTGGCGACCGTACGCGGCCACGAGCTGGCGTCCGTACACCAACGGGCGCTGGGTGTGGACGTCGTATGGCTGGACGTGGGTTTCGTATGAGCCGTTTGGATGGGCAACCTATCACTACGGCTACTGGAACTGCGACTCGGCGCTGGGCTGGGTCTGGATTCCGGGGTACGAATGGTCTGCGTGCCGCGTGCAGTGGGCCTACTACGACAACTACGTCGCCTGGGCGCCCATGTACCCGCCGGGCTATGCGTGCCCGCGTCCGTTCACGACGGCCGGATTCAATATCTGGTTCACGATCGGCGCGCATCACTTCTGCGATCCGTATCCCACGCGCTACTGCGTGACGTCGTACGACCACGTCTACGCGCACCGCGTGGCGTACAAGTCGCCGGGACGCACCTACGTGCAGCAATACACCCGCACGCCGATTCGTGAATCGACCGTGAGCTTCAAGCACACCAGGGTGGTGCGCGGCTCCAACGGTTTCGATGCCACGCGTTCGCAGACGGTGATCAAGTCGAAGTCGACGCGCCATGCACAGCCGTACGCGCAGAACTCGCGGCCGCATGTGCAGACGAAGCAGCAGATCAAGAGTTCGTCGCAGCGAAAGAACTTCGTCGACGCCCGCGCGCTGCAGCAGCGCTCGCGTGAGCCTGCCTACACGCGGCAATACCAGTCACGGGAAGTGAAGCGATCGGTGTCGCGTGAGGCCATGCGACCGCGTTTCGAGACGCGTCAGCGTGAAGTGGTTCGAAGCACGAACCGGTCGTCGCAGATCACGCGCGAGGTGTCGCGCTCCGCGACACATGGGAACTCGAAGCAGAGCCGCAGCGATGTCGTGAAGATGAAAAGCGGCAACGGCCGGGGAGCCGGCAAGCACTAGTCAAGGAAGACAGCAGCCTCGGCTTCAACAAAAGCGGCCGGCGCGTCCCTGTGATGCGTCGGCCGTTTTCATTGCATTTAACTTTCGATCCGGGTTGGTTCTTTCAAGGTCGTCTCAGCATGAGCGCGGCTTCGACGCCCTTGCCGGATTCGGTGTTGCGCACGGTGACGTCCCCACCCATTTCACGCGACAGCGTGCGGCAGATGGCGAGTCCAAGGCCGGTGCCGGTGGTCTTCGTGGAGAAGTAGGGTTCGAACAGGCGCTTGATGGTCGCTTCGCTCAGCCCCGGGCCCGTGTCGCGGAAAGTGACGCGCACCATCTTCTCATTTTGCACCGTTATCTCCGCGCAGCGCACGCGCAGCTCGCCGCCGTTCGCTCCCATGGCTTCGATGGCGTTCTCGATCAGATTGGCGCAGATCTTCCGCACTGCTTCCGCGTCGGCAAGCACGGCCGCGCCGGCGGCGCCGTTCTCGTAGTGAACACGGACGCCCTTTTCATTGTTTTCATACGGGGTTACGATGCCGCGCACGAGCGGATCGACTTGCAGCGGCTCCATGTGCAACCGCTGCAGGCGGCCGTAGCTCGAGAACTCGCCGGCAATGCGCTTCAGCACGTCGACCTGCTGAATGATGGTTTCCGTGCCTTCCTTGAAGATGCGGTCGAAGTCTTCCGGCCGCTGCTCGTACGCCTTGCGCATGAACTGCGTCGAGATGCGGATGGGCGTGAGGGGATTTTTGATCTCGTGCGCGATCTGCCGCGCCATCTCCACCCAGGCCGAAAGCTTCTTGGATTCGATCAGCTCGGTGACATCTTCGAATACGAGCACGGTGCCGAACGAGCGGCGGTCGGCCTCGAGCTGTGTGCGCATGTACTTCACGGTGGCGCGGCGCTCACCCAGTTCGAACTCGAGCTCGCCGGATTCAAACGGCGTCGCGCTTGCGCCCGGTCCCGCGAGAAGAGCAAATATCTTCGCGGCCGTCGAGGACGCCGCCAGCTCGCGCACATCGCGCCCGATGATGTCGCTCGCGCGCATGGCCGTGATGCGTTCCGCAGCGCTGTTCACCGTGCGCACACGGCCTTCCCCATCCGCGCTCATGACGCCGGTACCGATGTTCTCCAGAATGGTTTCGAGGTAGCGGCGGCGCTCTTCCAGCGCGCGCTGCGAAGCGGCGATGCGCTCGGTCATTTCGTTGAAGGCGCTCGCCACCATGCCGACTTCGTCGACGCGATTCTCGCGCAGGCGCACGTCATAGTCACCCAGGCTGATGCGCCGGGTTCCCGCCACCAGCTCGCGCAGCGGCTCGAATACGCCGCGCGCCATCAACAGGCCCAGTCCGATGGTGGCGGCGAGCAGGAGCGCGAAACCGCCGAGCAGCACCGAGCTCGCGCGCTGCACTTCCATGGAATATGACTCGGGCCGGAACAGAAGTGGCACCGCGATGGCGGCGCGCGTCGGCGACGGACTCCACGCCCCGGTCGAGTCCGCGGGCGCCCAGCGATCCACCGGAAGATAGGCGACCTGGAAGTCGTACTCGCCCGCGCGCTCGCTGGCCAGCGATCGCTCCGAACCGAGGAGGCACACTTCCACGTAGGCGGCGGCGTTCATGGCGGAGCTGATGAAGCCGCCGGCCAGCAGGCCTTCTCGGCTCGACGCCACAAGATCCCCATCGGTGTACACGTTCACGTCCGCGCCCACCTGCTCCGCAATTTCCGCGAGCAGGTCGGCGTCGATCGCGCGCCCGTAGTAGAAGTAGTACTCGTGCGAGCCCTTCCCGGAATTGATGAAGAACGGCGGGCTGAACACGCCGATGTAAGGACTGCCGTCGATGGTAGTGACTACTAGTTCGTCCGTGGATGGCTGGTCGATTGACCCCGCCACCGGAAGATTCTGCGCAGAGTTACCGGCGTCGGCAAACAGAACACCCATGCGGCCACGACCCAGCTCATGGACGGGCGACTTGTGCGATGTAAGCATCGTCTCGATGGACATTCGTCCACCGATGAAGAACTGCAGCTCGCCATGGAGCAGGTTGACGAATGCTTTGCGCGCGCTCTGTGCTTTGTACGATGCCTCGTCACGATTCTCTTCCACAAAACGCTGCTTGATGAAGTCCACGGAGAACGCGCCGAGCAGGAACGCCGGCACCAGCGCCACCACCAGAAATGACGCCAGCAACTTCTGCTGGAATCCAACGCGACGCGCGGAAGTGAGGGTGGGAAGCACGTGTCTCACACGCGGCACCATCCCCAGCACCACCAGCGCAACCAGCACCATCAGCGCAAAACACATGTAGAGTGACAGCAGGGTCGACCAGCGCAGCAGGTGCCCGCCTGTCGACGGAACCACAAATCCGGCCAGCAGCGTGCTGCCTGAGGCCGCCGTGCCGGTCGAATCAGACGGTTCCAGCGCAACCACGCGATACATGCGCGTGGCGGAACGCAGGAGTGGCCACTCGCGCGCCATCGCGTTGCGCATGATGGTATCACTCACATGCACGCCCACCGGGAGCTGCTCCGAGGATGACTCGACAATACGATGGTCCTCGTCGACGCGGGCGAGCAACAACGCCTCCGGCTCCTCGACGCGCGGCGCCACGCCACCCTGCTGTACGTTGCGCAGCACCTCCGGCGTGCGCGGCCCTGTGCGTGCCGCCAGCTCCAGGCTTTCGAAGAAGAAGGGCAGGTCGACGATCACCTTGCCGAGCAGCGGCACCACGTGCGTGGTGTCTTCAAACGCGCCGCTGTCGTCGATATTCACGATGCCGCGATAGAAGCGCACCGTTCCCTGCGGGGTGCCGCGCGTCAGGTCGAGCACCGCCCAGCGGTTCCCTTCCGGCGTGTCCGTGCGTTCGCCGCCCTCGCCGATGCGCGCGCGGTACGGCATGTCCACGGAGAATTCGCTCACCACACTGTCCTGCGCATTCACCACGTGGATCGCGCAGCTGTATCCCAGCAGGCTCAGCGGGCTGTCCGCCCACAGATCGAAGGCGAGCCGGCCCGTGTCCCCTGCGGGCGCCGTAGAACGCACCGCCTGGCGGATCTCGGCGCGCTCGGCATAATCCCCGAGCACGTCCTCGAGAATCACGACCTTCCAGTTGTCGGCGGGATTGCTGACTTCTTTGGATTTTTCCAGCACGAAACCCTGACGCAGCTCGTCGTACTGGCGCGTGAGGTACACGTAGCCGGTGGCCGACGCAATCGCCACCAGCGCGAACGCGGCAATACCGACGGAAACCAGATCCTCGCGCTGCGTGATGCGCGGAGCAAACGCCACAAACCACAGGAACGGCAGCATGAGCGCGAGCGCTACCCATGAATGCTGGACGAGACAAAAACCCGCCGTGAAAAGCAAAGCGACGATGCAGGCCAAGATAACGCGCACGTTCCCCAGCATGCGCATTGCGCCCCAGGCCAGAAATACCGCGGCCAGCATAAGACCGCTGATGATCAGAAAGAGCGAGAGCTGCAGACAGAGCAGGCTCACGTCGGTGAGCGCCATGCTTTCACCGAGCAGACGCGGATTGGCGTTGACCACCACCGTCGCAATGAGACGGTGAATCAGCTCGAGCGCACACAAGCCTGCAGCGGCTGCAACCGCGCCCGCGAAGAAAACACGCCACGGTGCGCCACGCGTCGGGGTGACTGGCTGTGCGTCCTCGGTTATGGCCCCACGCCGGCCACGGAAGATGCGCACAACGCCGTACACGAGCACAACGAAGAAGACGGCGGTGACCGTCAGGTCGAATGTGCTGCGCATCAGACCGCCCAGTGCCGGAGTGGCAAACACCGACGGATCAAAAAGCCGGCTGTCCGTGTGCGTGGACGATATGCCGACGGCGAGGAGCGCGTAGCGCAGCGTCACCAGGAACAGCGTGAAGATGCCAGCGCTGGCGATACGTCCAATCTCGAGCACACGCGCCGTGCGGGCAACGCGCCACGGCAGCGCCTGCATGGTGTGGATGAAAAGCGCCAGCAGCGCGATCAACGCGCACACGGTCCCCCACGCGGCCCGCGTCGAATAGCGCAGGGAGACAAAATGCTCCAGCGGTTCACCCACCGCGTTCGCATACAGAATGGGATTGCCAAAACGGCTTCGAACCAGGGCACGACCACTGAGTCCGACGTGCTCGTCACCCGACACATCGCCTTCCGGTTCGAGATTGGCCGCGAATGTCCCGTAGCTAAGCACGGAGTCTTCCCACGTGAACGAGCCCGTCAGCGTGGTGTCCGCGCCCGGCACACGAGTCGCGCGGGGGCGCGCCTTTGCGGCCGCGAGCGTGGCCGCGCGGCGCTCGCGTTCCTCTGCCTGCTGCTCACGGAATCGATCGAGCCGGTGCGGCAGATTCCCAGCGGGCGCAAAGTATTCGAAGCTCACCCGCGCCGTCGCAATTCTGGGCACGTTGTCGGCGAGGCTGGTGCTCTTCAGAAAACGGTTGTTGACGCGGTAATCAACTTCAAGCGGCAGGTCGACGAGCAGAGTGGCGACGAGTTCGCCCGTCGCGTTGCGGCACGGCACTACGTGCGAGAGAATCTGGTAGAGTGACACGGTGCGTGTATAGAAGAACTCGTTGCCGCTCGCGACGAACACATGATCCGCCGCAGTGGTCGCCTGCGGCCAGCCCGCCCACGCGACACGTTCACCGTCGGGCGTGAACAACTGCAATCCGATTGCGGTACCGGGAGTGAGCGCGCGGCCACGAGCCACCGCGCGAGCGAGCGAATCGAGCAGGGCAAACGCATCCGTGGGATCGGCGTGAAGCGCCGCGGCGTTGCTTCCCGCGAGCTCGCTGCGCACGCGCGTGGCAAGGTCTCCGGAGACGTTCTCGAGCTGCGCTACCTCTTCACCCACCGCGCGCAACGTGTTGGCGATGCGGTGCGCGGACTCACGCCACCATGCACGCCGCGCCGAAAGATCATTGGCGGGAAGAAACGTGAAGAGCGCAAAAGCGGCTGCCGTCAGGACCGCGGCTGTCCACAGGGCCGCCAGCTCGCGCGCGCGTCCGCGGGACAACAACGCCAGGGCCGCCCCCGTGACCAGAAGTGCTGCCACTGGCCATGCGGGGAATGTGGTCATCCAGCGCGCACCACTGATATCGCGGAACAGCAACCACGTCCACGCCGTCGCAATGCACACGGTGGAGAGCGCAATCATGAGACGTCGGTTTGGCATTGGGTACTGCTGCGCAAGGCCTGGCAGCCTTGTTAGCATAGTCGAGCCGGAGTGGTGAGTCGAGCGAGGCGGCTAGCGGATGGACTTGATCTCATCGATTACCCAGCGCCCGGAGTCGCTCTCGGTGTGCAGCGAGATGTAAACCTTGTCCTTGATCTGGCGGCCATCATCTTTGCGTTGATACCGGCGCTCCGCGACCGCAAACGTGGACGCGCCGGGCTCACTGCTGTTGCGAACCTGCACGAACACAAACTTCCTTGTCGTCGTCGCCTTGAACAGCTCCTTGAAGACGTAGAACCCCTGATCCTTGGAATACGAACCGCCGGGACCGCTGCCGTCGATGACGATGTTGACCTTGTTGGAGCCAAAGTGGCGCAGGATGAGTTCCGCATCACCCGAGATCCAGCCCTGCTCGATATCCTCGAGCACGGCCATGGGACCGCTGTCGCCGGAAGGAGCCTCTTGTGGCGCCTTTGCCTTGGGCGCGGCGAGCACCGGACTCGCTCCGAGGATGACGATGAGCAGCGCGGATATGCAGTGACGGAGAGTCATGGCGTACACCGAAATAAAGGAGGATGAGCAAGGCCCATGCCCCCGCGGAACTATGGCGGGACAAGGAGTTAGAGGACACTCGGGTTCGAAAGTGTCGTCACCCGAGGACACCGGTGTCCGAGGAAAGGGACGAAAAGCATACGCGCGGAGCAGGTCAAGCCCGCCCCGCGCGTCATGCGGAATCTGTCGTGTCGAGCTACTTCTTCGCCTTGGACGGATGCCACATCTGCCACTCGAGCAGGATGGGTGCCGCGATGAAAATCGACGAGTAGGTACCGGCGAGAATTCCGACCGTCATGGCGAGCGCAAATTCGCGGATCACTGCTCCACCGAACACGAGCAGCGCGACCAGCGTCAGCATGACCGTGCCGCTGGTGATGATTGTGCGCGAAAGCGTCTCGTTGATCGACGTGTTGATGAGGATCCCCATGTCCTCGCGGCGGCGCAGACCGAGGTTCTCACGAATTCGGTCGAACACCACGACCGTATCGGCGAGCGAATAACCCACCACGGTCAGGATGGCCGCGATACCGGAAATTGACATTTCCAACCCCGCAAACGAGAAGAACGCCAGCATCACCAGCGCATCGTGCGCGGTTGCAATGATGGCGGCCACCGCGAAGCGGAACTGAAAGCGCCACGAGATATAGATGAGAATCCCGATCAGCGAGTAGATGACGGCCAGGAAGGCCGCCTTGCGCAGCTCACCGCCGACCTTCGGACCTACCGTCTCGACGCGGCGAACTTCTACCGTCTGTCCGGAAATTCCCGCGGAGAGAGCGGTCTCGATCTGCTTGGCCACCCGGCGTTCGGGAGTCATGCTCGAGTCCGTCGCAACGGTCGTGTTCGCGCCGCTCTTGCCCTCAGTCTCTTTCACCTTGATCAGGTAGTTGGCTTCCTGGCCGAAGCGAGTGATTTCGGCCGTACCGAACCCCGCTGTCGCCATGATGCTGCGCAAGTCCTGCACGGGCACCGGCTGTTGCAGCGCGATTTCCACGAGCGCACCACCCGAAAAATCAATCGAGGTCTTCAGTCCTTTGTGAATCAGAATCGAGAGCATACCCGCCGCAATGACGATCGCGGAGATCAGCATGGCGCGGCGGCGCACACTCACGAAGTTGTAATTGGCGTTGTGAAAAAAATGTCGCATGGTTCGTTTCTCCGCCGTCAGATACTCAACCGTTCAACATGACGGCGAGATGTAACAATGTCATAGACGACGCGCGTGCAGGTCAGCGCGGTGAACATGTTCGCGATGAGACCCACGCTGAGCGTGGTGGCGAAGCCCTTGATGGGGCCGGTACCGAACTGCCACAGCACGAAGGCGGTGATCAGCGTGGTCACGTGCGAGTCAAGAATGGTCGCGAACGCCTTGTCGAATCCGGCCTGAATAGCCGCGCGCACGGTCTTGCCCTTGGCGAGCTCTTCTCGTATGCGCTCGAAGATCAGCACGTTGGCGTCCACCGACATACCGATGGTGAGCACGAGGCCCGCGATACCCGGCATGGTGAGTGTGGCGCGCAGCGTCGCCATCACCGCCAGGATGATGAACATGTTGAACACGAGCGCGATCGAAGCCAGAACTCCGGACAGGTGGTAGTAGAAGATCATGAACACGACCACGAGGACGAAACCCACCATCGTCGCGCGCTTACCGGCGTCGATGGAGTCGCGGCCGAGCGTCGGTCCGATGGAGCGCAGCTCCACCATCGTCACCTTGGCGGGCAGTGCGCCGGCGCGAAGCACGATGGCGAGGTCATTGGCCTCTTCGTCGTTCGCCATGCCGGTGATGCGGCCCTCGCCGTTGGGAATCTTGGTCTGCACGGCGGGCGCGGAGCGAACCTGGTTGTCCAGCACGATCGCGATGCGGCGACCGATGTTCTCGCCGGTGAAGCGGCCGAACTTGATGGCGCCCTGTCGATTCAACGTGAAGCCCACGTTGAGCCGGCTGGGATCGTCGGGATCGTTCTGCGTCCGCGCGTTGATGAGAGCGGAGCCATCGAGCGTCGCATTCTTCTCACACAGATAGAGGACGCGGCCCTTCAGATTGTCCATGGGCATGGCGCGGTCCTGCCACAGGAACTCGGAATTGGTCGGAATGGCGCGCTTGGCCTGCTCCGTTTCGAGCAGTGCTTTCACCGTGGGCACCTGGCGTTCGTCAACGACGACACCACCTTCGACAACCGATACCAGATAGGAGGTGAAAGGCTTGTCGGGTGACGCGCCCGGAAGGGGAACATTCGTTTCTTCCGCCGTCTGATCCGTGCTGAGCGTGGGCAGGAGCGAATCGATGTTGGCTCTCGAATTCGAGGCGACGTTGGTGTCGATCTCCTGGGTCGGAGCCTTATCGGCGCCGGCGGGAGGAGTGGTCGCCCCCGTGCTGTCCACCTCCGTGCCGTGCACGGTGACGCCTTTGAGCATCTTGTCGAGCATGGTGAGCGTCCGGCCCACTTCGTCTTCCTGGCGCACCAGGCGGAACTCGAGCTTGGCGGTCTGGCCGATCAGCTTTTCCGCGCGGTCGAGGTCGGAAAGACCCGGCAGCTCGATGATGATGCGCTTCTGGCCCTGCTTCTGAATGACGGGCTCGGCCACGCCGAACTGGTCGATGCGGTTGCGCAGGATCTTGATGACGCGGTCGACGGCGTCTTTCTTGTTGTTCTCATCGAGATTGGAGTCGTCGATCTCCATGACCATGTGGGCGCCGCCCTGGAGGTCGAGACCGAGCTTGATGGCGGACTCGATGTACTTCGTACGCTGCTCATTGGTCAACTTGGCGCGGGCATCCTCGGACATTGCGTAGTAGCGCATGCTCGGAAGCAGCGCCCAGATGCAATAGCCGAGGACGGCGGCAATGACGACCAGTTTCCAACGGGTCTTCATTCAGAAACCTCTGATTCCCTTCACAGAATTCTCAAGATGAGGATGGGTTGGCCGGAAATATCGGACGAGTATACACGTACGGCAGCGAGGGTCAACCGCGAAGTTCCCAGCGGGTTACGGCGCTTTTGGGGCGCTTGCGGACCGCTATATGCGACCGAGCGCCGCCAGCATGTCACGGACGGCACGTTCGAGGCCGGTGAACACCGCCCGCGCGATAATGGAGTGGCCGATGTTGACCTCTTCCAGAGCGGGAACATCCAGCATGGCCGCAATGTTGTGGTAATTGAGGCCGTGGCCGGCGTGGACCTTCATTCCCAGGTGGCGGATGGCCCCGGCGGCTTCCTTGACCCGCTTGAGCTCCTGGTCGGTTTTCTGGCGGTTGTTGGCGTTGGCGTAGGAGCCGGTGTGTATCTCCACCGCGTCGAAGCGCAGGCGGGCGGCTTCCTGGATGTGCCGGAGGTCGGGGCTCAGGAAAGCGGTTACCAGGATGCCCGCGTCTTTGAGTGTGGCCACCATGTCGCCCAGGCTGGCGGGCGCGTCGGCGAGATTGAGGCCGCCTTCGGTGGTGATCTCCTCGCGGCGCTCGGGAACGATGCACACCGAATCCGGTCGCAGTGCCAGCGCGATCTCCTGCATCTCGGCGGTGGCCGCCATCTCGAGGTTGAGGGCGCTCTTCGCGACTTCACGGATCATGCGCACATCCCGGTTCTGGATGTGGCGACGGTCTTCGCGCAGGTGGACGGTGATCTGGTCCGCGCCCGCCATCTCGACCGCAACGGCGGCGGCGACGGGGTCGGGCTCGACAGTCCGGCGCGCCTCGCGCAGGGTCGCCACGTGATCAATGTTCACTCCGAGCCGGATCTTTTCCATCGTCATCACTCCGTGTGCAGGGAATCGGGTTTTGCGCTCGCGCCCGCGAGATCGCACACCGTGACGAGCTCCACGCCCGCGTCTTTCAGATAGTCGATGTTGTCGCGGATGGCCTCGAACGTCCACGGGTGTGGATGTCCGATGCCGATCGCCGAGCCATGCGCTTTAGCGTGCGCGACGAGCTCGTGCAGGCGTTGCGCGACATCCTCGCTGCGCTCGGTGGCGTCGTCCAGAAAGAGCGAGTTTTGCGCCGCGCGCAGGCCCTGGGCGACGGCCGCATTATAGGCCACCGATTTTGGCGAAGTCAAAGAATCGAGAAAGAAGAGGTTACGGCCGGCGAGTTCGCTCATGACCGCTTGCATGACGCGCGCGTCGGCGGTGGCAAGGGAGCCCTGATGGTTGCTGACCCCGTCCACACCGGGCAGACTCTCGAGGTCGCTGCGCACCAGGTTGGCGATTTCCCGGTCGCTCATGCCGACGGTGATTCTCTCGACATCGAGCGTCTCGCGCTTCTCGCTCTGCATGGGAATGTGGAGCAACACGCAGTGCTGCCTGCGCTTCGCCATCTTGAGCACGTCCTCCGAGTAGCGTAGCGTGGGCAGAATGGTGATGGTGAGCGGGATGTCGAGCTCGATCATTTCGCGCTCGATGCCGCCGCGCTCGTAGCCGAAGTCGTCGAAGACGAGGGCGAGCTTCGGCAGCTTTGCGGGCACGGGGACTTCACGCGCCATCACCGGCGCGCTCGTCAGGCGAAACGTGAGCCGGTGTGTGGCGAGCGTCTGCGTCCCGACTTCAAACTCGAGGCGCTTACCCTTGTCGAACTCTTCGCTGCGACGGACCACCAGGCCCGCCCCTTGAACCATTTCGGTGAGGGCGACGTTGACCTTGAGGAGGTCGGTCTTTTCATCGCAGGGGATGTCCCACTCGAGCGCTTGCCTGTCGTCCGCCTTGCCCGCGCTCTGGGTGACTCGAATGTTGCGACGAAGACTCTCGGCTTCGAGTGTGTTCTTGAGGATCTTGCTCGCGTCGCGCTGCGCGCGGCTGTAGGCGAGCACGGCACCATGGTCGGTTAGAAAAACGGCGCCGCGCGTGGTCTTGAGGAAATTGACGCCGATGCTGCCGCCCAGCGCGAGGACCACGAGGACGAAGGTGAACACCTTCACCGACGACGGAACGCGGGAAGAGCGTTTGGGCTCGTCTTCTTCTTTTTCTTTGGATTTCTTGGCGCGAGCCATGGAGCGGCGCGGTTGTACGCCGCGGCGAGACTAGGGGCGATAGCGAAGCAGTGTCAACGATAGAGCGATTTGACCGGAGCCCCACGTGGTCGGCCGCATGGCGGCTTTCCATCTTTCCCCGAAAAAACGAGAGGCGCCGTTTGGCGGCGCCTCTCATGGTTCAACTCTCGTTGCGACTACTGGTCGCCCAGATCGCGGAATTCAACCAGCTGCCAGTGATGATCATACTTCCCGGTCGGACCGGCGTCGCGAACCGTGAACACGGCGCGCGCACCCGTCAACGGAATGTACGTGTTGGGCGAGATCTCGAACTTGAAATCATAGTAGAGCGTGGTCTGATACCACGTCTCGGTCGGGGCGCTCGCAGGAGTAATCGAGATCCACGAAACTCCGTCTTCAATGCGCAGATCCATGAAGATGCTCTGGCACGGAAGCTCGGTGTTGTTCTTGTCGAAGAGCTTGGTGTTCACGTCGATCTCGTCGGCGCGGTTCCAGCTCTCGGGCAGACCGCCACCCACGTCGCCCGGGGAAAGGAAGAACGTGAAGTTGGCGTCGAGCAGACCGTTGTAATAGTCGATACGACGCTTGTTGTACGACGTCTCGATGTTGTAGAGGACGTGCTCCCGCTCCGTCAGGTTGAAAAACGGGTTGTCGGGTACCGGCTTTTTCTTGTCTTCCGACGGATCGAAAATACAGGAAGCTACACTCGCCACCAGGATCGCTATGGCGCAGAGCAAAGTAAGGCGCTTCAGCATCTCAAAATCCTTTCCGCGAAGCACTCGCTGCGGGCTGAACGTGGAAACTATTTTACCACTCATGCTGTTTAATATCAAGTCACGAAACATCTTAGGTTCAAATGCGTTAGGTCTGAAGTCCCAGGATTCCGCGCAGAAAGCCCCACGTCGAGAACCCGGGAACGGTCTCAATCTCGTTCCAGTAGGTCACCTTCCACTGTCCACCCTCGTTACGCACGTCGATGTCCGCCACACCCTTGTAAATGGTGGTGACAGGCGGATTGGGTTCATTGGGCGTAATGACCTCGAGGGTGTAAGTCGACCGGAAGCGAACAAAGGTGTTCTTGTTGATGACGGTCGTCAGATCGCCAAAGTCGACTGTCGTCCTGGTCGATTCGGAAAAGAGAGTGCCGAGCACGGCCAGCTCGCGGACCTTGTCCCAGTTCGCATACACATCGGTACCCGTGAAGGTTTGGTCCAATGAATCGGCCTGGGTGGGCGAGAACAGAAAGGTCGGGCTCAGAGTGCGCTCATAGTTGGCGTCTTTTTGTTCGTTGACGGCCGACGTCATACAGACCTTCCACTTTCCGGGCGATTCGAGCGTGCACGCGCCGGTAACTTTGGTCGGATCGTTCGCGTCGCGGGTGTCGAACAAACACGACGGCACCGCCACCGCAACGCACGCAGCAGCCACCGACGCCATTAGAATTCGCCGATAGCGCATTACATACCGCGCGGGTGCGGCGTGCTGGTCAGAACGGATATGCGAACTCACTTCTTGCATTCCAATAATCCTTCTCCAATTCGGAACCGAAGGGACTGAAGCGCTTTACGCGCGAAACCGTGATGCGCAGCATCTTGCCGGCAGTCCAGATGTAGTTGATGTTGGAGCCCACTTCTACCTGACCGTCAGTCGTCGCGGTGACATCGTCGGAACCGGGGGTGCGGTCTTCCGAACGGCTGTAGATGTTCTCCCCAAAAAATCCGATTTCTTTCTTGAGCATGTAATCGACACGGATGAGCGTGCGGTCGCGGCGATCTTCGCTCTTGATGCTGAGCTCATCCTGTCCGGTGTCGGGGTCGGGAAGATATGAGCCGTTATCGTGCAGCAGGAGATCGTAGCGGAACTTGAGCCCGACGGCCCTGGTCGGGTGGTATTGAATCTCGTTCGAGAAGGTGAGACTTCGGTCCAGAAAGTTCTCGGAGCTCTTGTAGTCGTAGTCGGTGTAATCGAAGCTCAACGCGTAGTTCTGGATGATCATGATGCGGTTATTAAGATAATACGTAAACGCCGGGCGCAGCTCGTAGAGCGTGCGCTGACGGTTGTTTTCCGACTGCGTGGAGTCGATGTTCACGAATTGCGAACGGGTGTACACGGCGCCCACCGTCGCCGAAATCTTCTTGAACGGTTGTGACGTAAGAGTGGCGTTAATGCTCGAATCGACCTGGTCGCGGTCGCGCGGATTTTCGGCATATTTGACATAGAACGATTGCATCAGCTGCGTCGACCCCAATACACCCAGCGACAGCCTGTCGGTGAACTGGTGCATCAGGCTCAGTCCCACCTTCTTGCGCTTGTCCGTCACGCTGCCAATCGACTGGGGACCGAGGTCGCGCAGCGCCTCGTTGTTTTCAAATGTGACGCTGGTCGTCGTCTTCCAAGGCAGGGTGTACCGAACCGTGCCGTTGACGCCGTCGGTCACGGTGCGGCTGAAACGGTTGTCCTGAACATCATAGGAGTAGGTCATTTCGTCGTGTGACGCCATGACATCGACATGCAAGCGTCGGAACAGCTCCGACTTCATAGACAAGGTGGTGTTACGCGAGCTGCGATGTTCGCCTTCGCGAAACACGTTCTCCTCGCCGCCGATCTGTCCGCCCTGCGATCCGCGCGCCTGATCCGTGAAGTCGCGGTCACCATTGTACCTTTGATGGCTCACTTCGAAGCTGACGCTGTCAGACGCCGCAACGCGCAGCTTCGTCGACAGCGAGTCCTCGTCCGAGCCCAGGCCGTAATAGGTCTTCTGCCCGGAAGTCGACTGATCCCACGTGCGCCGCAGCGCGCCGCGTCCTTGCCACACGAGGCGATCGCCGATGTCATAGGCAACGCCGCCGTTTACGCCGCTCTGCACACCTTCGTCGTCCTTGAACGCGCGCTGGCTCTGAATGGCGCCGGCGGAACCGGTCAGGTCGGTGCGCGCGCCCATCAGCACCCGCTTGTACGCGGATCCGAGGTTGGCCTGCTTGTCGTTGATGATGAAGTCCTGAACGCCGCCGCCGATGGCTGTGGTGCGGCTGAACACACGGCTGTCGCTGTAACTCGCGGATCCATTCCAGAACGGATTGAACGTATGCAGGTCCGTCATGCGCATTACTTTTGAACGTTCAACAAGGTTCTGAAGACGATAGTTCTTCTCGTCGTTCGAAATGGCGAAGTCGAAGATCGAGCCCCACGGCGTCATGAGTCCGCTGTGAAAGTCGTTGCTCATGCCGATTTTTGACACGTCCGCGGTGACCTTGTTCGTGAACACCGGCGAAAACCGATAGCGCGGCGCGTACGTCGAATCCGTGGCCGCGAGCGCCGGATTCGTTCCCGCGGCGACCGACGGATTCGACGCCCCGGTAGTGGTGGTATCGGTGGGCGACGTCGGCGACGATTGCGCACGCGCCACTGCTGACGCGCACAACCACACGCACGTCACCGCGATGAGCCGCACTCCGCTCCGCATCCAGGCACCCGGCATTCGTGACTACCCTTGCTCCACCTTCACAGCGATCGCAAGCGCCAGGAACTGCTCTTTGGTCAGCACTTCCGGCCGCAACTTCAGGTCGATTCCCGTCATCTCGCCGATTCTCGCCAACGCGTCGTCGCCCAGCTCGTAGAACGAGCGCAGCGTGCTGTGGACGGTTTTCCGCCGCTGCTGGAACAGATTCTTGACCAGCAGCACGAAATCCCGCCGGTGCGCTTCGGGGACCAGCGGGCGAGCCAGCGGCGTGAAACTCAATACAATAGAGGCTACTTTGGGCCTCGGAAAAAACGACCCTGCTGCAACCTTCGTGACAACGCCGATGGCGTAGAGGCTCTGCAGCACCACGCTGGGAATGCCGTAGGCGCGGCTCCCGGGCGCCGAGGCAATACGATCCCCGACTTCCCGCTGCATCATGATCACCGCACGCGACACGTGTTCGTGTTCCTCCACCAGAAAATCGAACAGCACATGGCGCGTGATGTGGTACGGAATGTTTCCGATCAACACGCACCGGTCATATCCTCTCGCGCTCGCCAGATCGGCGAGCTTCACCGTCGTGAAGTCCGCGCTGATCACTTCGACGCGACGGCGCGCTTCGCTTCCCGCGCCCAGTTTGAGATCGAACTCAGCCTCGAGCTCGGCCACAAGGTTGCGGTCGAGCTCGAGTGCGACCAGGTGCGCGCCGGAGTTGGCAAGCGACCTTGTCAGCACACCGTGGCCAGGGCCCAACTCCACCAACAGCTCATCGGCGGAGGCACGAACGGCATCCACGATCTTCACGGCCGTGCCGCGGTCGTGCAGAAAGTTCTGGCCGAAGCGCTTCTTGGGGCGTAAGCGGCCCTGGTTCAAACGGACTCTCGTTGTCTGGGTGCGCGATGCGCGCGTTCAGGGGATGACAGACGACTCAATAGCAGAAAAGGAGCGGGAAACCTCCTGGCCACCCGGGATTGGGTGGTTGGTCTTTGTGGCGTCATTATAGCGGTTTACCAGGATTGGCGTCAAGGCGAGGCGGTTGATGGTGCCTTTTGATGTCCGGGGCTACCTTGACCGGCCGGCAACCGGTCCCCATATTTCCGGAGTCCCGTCGTTAGTTGATGACGCCCCGGAAAGAGAGTGCACGATGAGTGCCGCCGTCAACGACCGACCCCACGAGATTGTTCCCGCTGTTCATCTCCCACTAACCGGCGAGTTGCACCCGCTGCGGCGGGAGTTTGCGCGCTGGCTCGCCACCGGCAACCTGATCACGATCACGCTCGCTGTGGTGGTATGCGCGACCATCTATTTCTGGCCGCGACCTGCTCCCGTTTACGACGACGACATCAAGATCCGGGACGGGGGTATTGTGATCGGTCCGCCGCCGATTCCGACTGGCGCGAACGACGTTGGCTACGATGTCCCGGTGCCAAAGGTCGACAATGGCCAGTACGTGGCTACTCCGGACGATCTCTTCAAAGAGCTCAACGACCCGACGCTCAGGAACGATCCAGACGGTGACGGGGGCGATGTTCCTGGTGGTGAGACCGGGCCGGTTTCCAGCGGTTGGAGTATGCCGGACTCGATCGTGTTTCCGGAGCCTGCCCCGCCACCTCCCGACTACAACTGGTGGACGGAGCCGCCGGTGATCATTTCGTGTGATGCGCCCAAGTATCCGGCAATCGTGCGAGATGCCGGGATCGAGGGCACCGTGATGGTTCGTGTCTTCATTGCACTCAACGGACACGTGAAGGATGCCTACGTGGTTGAAGGGCCTGCCGCTTTGCGCGAGGCTGCCCTGGCATCCGCGCGTACGGCATTCTTCAAGACAGCCAGGCAGGGCACGCACCCGGTGGAAGTGTGGGTCGTGATTCCGATTACCTTCCAGCTCAACGAACGCTACTAGCGCAGCAACGCGGGGTGGGCGTGGTCCGCACGGGCCATGCCGCCCCGCGTCTTTTCTCGCCGCGCGGAGGGTGTATACTACCCGCACTCACCCGACCGGACCCAGGAGGCCATCGTGAAATTGACGAAACTCACCATTGCGATCACCGCGTTGTCGTTGCTTGCGACCGGCGCGAGCGCTGCCGTCAAATGGACCGACGAGTCCTACGAGCAGATCGTCGCGCGCGCGAAGCAGGAGAACAAATACGTCTTCATCGATTTCTTCGCCACGTGGTGCGGGCCGTGCAAGCGCATGGATGAAAAAACCTTCACGGATGCGAAGGTGCAGGATCTGCTCAACACGATGATCGTGGCGGACTGGGATGCCGAGAAGGATCCTCATATTGCTGTCGCCAAGAAATACAAGGTGAGCGCGTACCCGACGCTGCTGGTGATCGGGCCGGACGGCCAGGAAGTGGACCGCCACCTCGGTTATCTGGATCCGGCGGAATTCATCCAGATCATCGACGGCTACCGCAACGGCGTGGGCACGATCGCAGCGCTGGAGAAACAGCTGCAGTCGCGTCCGGATGACCTCGAGCTGCTCTACCAGGTGGGCACCAAGCATGCAGAAGCGGGGCGTTCGGAGCAGGCAGCGGCACCGCTCAACAAAGTCCTCAAGCTCGACCCCAACAACAAAGAGCGCAACCCCGAGATTCTCTACAGTCTTGGTGATGCCTACTACATGGATGCGAAGTACGCCGAAGCCAAACCGTACTTCAACCGTCTCATCACTGAGTATGGTGATTCCGATATCGCTTCCAGCGGCTTCAAACGTCTCGCCGCCGTCGAGCACAAGCTCGGCAACAATGACGCCGCCGTCGCCATGATGGAGAAAACGCTGGCCGGCAAGGAAAACGACGCCAGCGCTCTCAACGGCTTCGCGTGGTTCTGCGCCCAGCGCAAGATCGGTTTGGACAAGGCGCTGACGGCGGGACAGAAAGCGGCGGATCTCTCCGGCCGCGACCCCGGCATTCTCGATACGCTGGCCGAGGTCTACTTTGCGCGTGGCGATTACGACAACGCCATCAAGGTGGAAGAGGAAGCGCTCGCGAAGAATCCCAGCGACAAGTACATGAAGGACCAGATCGCGAAGTTCGAGAAAGCGAAAAACGAGGCAAAGTCGAAGACCTAGCGATTCGGCTTCAGGCGAAAAAAAGAAAAACCGTCGCGGTGGAAACGCCGCGACGGTTTTTTTGTTTGCCGGCTCGAGTGCGGCGCTACGCGTGATGCGAAGACGTCGCCGGCTTGTCCGCCAGCTCGTAGATGTGCGGGCACAGCGACGGAATCTTGTCCTGGTAGGTATCCAGCGTCCCGCCGAACAACCGCAGGAATTCCGTGTTGTCGCACACGTTGTCTTCGAGCAGCAGGAGCAGCTCTTCGTACGTGAGCGGGAAGTCGGGCACCACGCCCTGCATCGCCTTCACCAGCGGCTTGGCCACCAGCGACGGCAGCGGCATCGTGTTCGGCCACACGCCGTAGTGACGCGCAACCGCGTACATGATGTCGAGGAACTTCACGCGCTCGGGTCCGCCCACTTCGATTTCCTTTCCCTGCGTCTCGGGCATCACCAGCGAGCGCGCCATGGCCGGAATCACGTTGTGCAGCGCCACCGGCTGCAGCATCGTTTTACCGCCGTCAATAATGGGCACCACGTTGCGATGCACGAGCTCGGCCATGAGCGGATGGAACTCGTCGCCCGGACCGAAAATGATCGACGGCCGGAACATGGTCCAACGCATGCCCGACTTGCGCACGAGCTCCTCGGATTCCCACTTGGTCTTGTGGTAGCGCGACGCCGCATCCGGGCGCGTGCCCTGCGAGCTCATATAGATGATGCGCGGCACCTTGTTGCGA
The DNA here is from genome assembly GCA_964621155.1 of uncultured bacterium. Lineage (GTDB taxonomy): Bacteria > Krumholzibacteriota > Krumholzibacteriia > WVZY01 > JAKEHA01 > JAKEHA01. The sequence continues at coordinate 35,657 of CAZULB010000006.1, forward strand.
ACCGCGGCATCGACAAGCGCGTACGTCGCCTCGGTGTGCATGGCCTCGTAGGTGATGCCGTCGTTCGGATACTCGCGCCGAATGCCGATCAGGTGCACGATGGCGTCGCAGCCCTTCACGGCGCGCATGCAGGTCTGCGTGTCGAGCACATCGCCGACGATGACCTCGTAGCCTTCACGAGCGTCGATCTTGTCGGCGCTCTGCGCGCGCACCAGAAGGCGCACATCGTGCCCTTCGTCCTTGATCGCGCGTCGCAGTGCCGTGCCGATGAATCCGGTTCCGCCCGTCAGCAAGATTCTCATGAGTCCGCTCCCGTGCCGCAGATCGGGCACTCGCCGATCTCGCGCGCAAAGTACAGCTTGTCCTCTTCGCACTTCACCATATCGTCGCCGGCTTCGCCGCCTTCGAGCGAGGCCCACGCGTCGTCCTTGTTCTCGATGGGCACGTAGACTTCCATGACGCCCTCTTCGTTCTCGACGGCCACCGACGCAACGCCCTGGTCATCGAGAAAGAAGCGCAGATTGTCGGAGCCGTCGCTGGTCTGATACAGCGCGATGAGCTCCCATTCGCTCTCGTCTTCCAGCCCTTCGTGATTGGAGCAGATCACCACGTTGAACAGCGATTGAAAACACTCGCTGCACACGGGATCTCCACACACGGCGCAGGTACCGACATGGGTTCCGTCAGAATGGTCGCACTTCATCGTCCCGTCCTCCTATGAGCGGTACATGCGGATATCGTAGCGCGCGCCAAGGTCGCGCGCAAACTGGCGGCAGGGCTCCGGCTCGAATCCCGGCGTGGCGACAAACTCGCACACGGTCTCGATGCCCGCCCCGACCGAGCTACGCACAAAGTCGCGGATCTGTTCCCAGCCCTCGTTGCCCACGAGCGGATACGCAAGTTCGTCGTGCTGCCTCGCGTTGACCCCGAACAACGTCACGTCGATCTCGTCGACGAGGCCGTTCAGCTCCCGGGTTACGTCGCGACCCGCGGTCTGGTTCGCAAATCCCTGGCTGTTCACACGAACCCGCCAGCCCTTCTCGCGGGCGTGAGCCGCCAGCGCGAGCGTGTGCTCCAGATTATCGAGTGGATCGACCACGCCGGTCAGCACGGCCTCCGCAGCATCGTCGGGGGCCACGGAATCGAGATCGGCGGGTGTAGCGAGAGCCGCCTGAATATAGACGGCGTCCGCCACCTTGTAAACAGGCCTGGGCAGGGCATCCGCCGGCAGCCCCATGGCCACCAGGTAGTTCTCCGTCGTGATCCGGTCCACCTCGGCCACCGTCATGTTCTTGGCGCGGGCGATGGCGCGCACCACGTGGGCCACGAATGCGGGCTCGTTGCGCTTCCCGCGCCACGGGTGCGGCGTGAGATAGGGCGAGTCGGTCTCGATGACCAGCTTCTCGATCGGAAGCGCTGCCACCGTCTCCGCCAGCCGCGCGTTCTTGTACGTCACCACGCCGCCGATACCCACGTGGAAACCCAGCGTGAAGATGCTGCGCGCCTCCGCTTCACCGGCGGAGAAGGCGTGGAAGATACCGCGGTACGTGCCGCCCTCCGAGATCAGGGTTTCGATGACTTCGTTGAACGCGTCGCGGCAGTGAATGACGATGGGGCGATGGTCCTTGTCGCGCGACAGCGCGATCATCTTGCGGAACACGTCGATCTGCATCTCGCGCGGCGCGATGTCGCGGTAGAAGTCGAGGCCGATCTCGCCTACCGCCACCATGCGCGGATGGTCGAGCGCGGCGCGCACTTCGTTGTCGAGCTCCGCATTGTACGAAGTGGCATCATGGGGATGCACACCGGCGGCGCCGAACATGAACGGATACTCCTCGACCAGCTCCAGCGTCTGGCGCAGCGACGGGCGGTCGTACCCGATGTTCATGAAACCGGTCACGCCGTCGTTGAGTGCGCGGCCGATGGTGACGTCGCGGTCGTCCTCGAAATGCTCCAGATTCAAATGACAGTGCGAATCGATCATGAGTTCCTTTAGTGTGCGGGAACCTCGAGACGAGGAAACAGCACGGTCGGCTCGCCGATTTTTTTCCAGGTTGCATCGCCCGTCTTTTCCGCTTCATCCAGCCCCAGCTTGGTGAAGTCGGCCGGCAGCGCGAGAAGTTTCCGCATCTCTTCCGCCTTGTTCGGCATGAACGGCTGCGTGAGCACTGACGCCGCACGCAACACCTCGAGCAATGCGCGCATGGTGGCCGCCAACGTCGCGGTATCGCCCGCCTTGGCCAGCGCCCAGGGCTTGCGCTCCTCGATGAAGCGGTTGGCACCCTGAACCGCCCTCCACAGCGCGGCAAGTCCCTGGTCAAACGCGTAGCGATCCATGTGGCGGCGATAGTCAGCCACAACGCTTTCCAGAAGTTGCGCGCTGTCGCGCGCGGCTCCCTCGCTCCACGCCGGCACGTCGCCGCCGAAGAACTTGTGCGTCATCGCGAGCGTGCGTGAATACAGGTTCCCCAGCTCGTTGGCGAGCTCGGCGTTGTAGCGCGCCACGAAGAGCTCCACGGTGAAATCACCGTCGCGGTCGAACGCGATTTCGCGCAACAGAAGATAGCGCAGCGCGTCGGCGCCAAAGAAATTGGCGAGGTCAATGGGATCGACGATGTTGCCGATGGACTTGCTCATTTTTTCGCCGCGGTTGTACACGAAGCCGTGGCCGAAGATGCTCTTCGGCACTTCGACATCGGCGGCCATCAGCATGGCCGGCCAGATCAAACAGTGAAAGCGCGTGATGTCCTTGCCGATCACGTGCACGTCGGCCGGCCAGTACTTCTTGAACCTGTCCCCCGCGGGATAACCGATGGCCGATATATAGTTGATGAGCGCGTCGAACCAGACGTACACCACCTGGTCGGGCGCGATCGGGAGCGGCACGCCCCACGACTTCCCGGAACGCGACACGCTGATATCTTCCAGCCCCGACTCGATCACATTGAGTATCTCGTTACGTCGGATCTCCGGGCGCACGAAATCGGGATCATCCAGAATGCGCTGCTTCAGCCGGTCGCTGAACTTCGAGAGGGCGAAGAAGTAGTTCTTCTCCTCTATATACTTCGGTACGGTGAGGTGACGTGGACACTTTCCGTCCACCAGGTCCTTCTCGTTCTTGAACTCTTCGCAACCTTCGCAGTACAGCCCGCTGTACTTGCCCTCATGGATGAACCCGTTGTCGTGAATCTTCTGGAACAGAGCCGCCACGGCGCGTTTGTGCGCCGGGTCGGTGGTCCGAATGAACTGGTCGTAGGAGAGCCCGAGGGTCTTCCACGTGCGCTCGAATATCGGCGCCATCTCGTCCGTATAGGCCTGCGGATCCTTGCCCTGGTTACGGGCTTCCTTCTCGACGTTGGTCGAATGCTCGTCGGTTCCCATCAGGAAATACGTGTCGAAGCCGGCCAGGCGCTTGTAACGCGCCAGGCAGTCGGCCCCGATCTTTTCATACGCGGTGCCCAGGTGCGGGCGCGCGTTGACGTAGTCGATGGCAGTCGTCAGGTAGAACGTCGGCTTCAAAACTGGATTCCTTGGGAGAAAAGCCCGTAGAATGTATCACCTTACGTCCGGCAAGGCAAAGAGAGGAGTTCTGAGAATCGCATGGAATGGCTGACCAGCCCTGAGAACCTGGTGGCGCTGCTGACGCTCACCGCGCTCGAAATCGTCCTCGGCATCGACAACATCATCTTTATCGCCATCCTTTCGGCGAAGCTCCCCCTCGCCGTACAGAACCGGGCGCGCCTGATCGGGCTCGCCATCGCCATGGTGACGAGGGTGCTCCTGCTCCTCTCCATCACCTGGATCATGCGGCTCACCACGCCGCTCTTTTCACTCCTCGACCGCGACTTCTCCGGGCGCGACCTGATCCTCATCGCCGGCGGTCTCTTCCTCCTGGCCAAGAGCACGTTGGAAATTCACGAAAAACTGGAAGGCGAAGAGCACGAGCACAAGGCGGCGAAGGGCGCGGCAAAGTTCGGTGCGGTGGTGTTTCAGATCGTCCTGCTCGACATCGTGTTCTCGCTCGATTCCGTCATTACCGCCATTGGCCTCTCCAACCATGTCGCTATCATGATCACCGCCGTCATCATAGCTGTGATCTTCATGATGGTATTTTCGAAATCCATCAGCGATTTCGTCGATCGCCATCCCACCATTCGCATGCTCGCGCTCAGCTTCCTGTTGCTAATCGGCGTGTCACTCGTGGGCGAAGGACTCGAGTTCCACATCCCGAAGGGCTACATCTACTTTGCGATGGCGTTCTCCGTGGGCGTGGAAATGCTGAACCTGCGCATTCGCGGCACGACCAAACCGGTCAAGCTGCACGGAACACCGGAGGATAGATAACCTAGAGCCAGTTGCGGCGGCGCATCCACACAATCAACGACAGCGCGAGCACGACGCTCACGATCCAGAAGGAGAGATAACTCCATTTCCACTCCAGCTCCGGGAAGTGGTGGAAGTTCATGCCGTAGACGCCGGCAATGAATGTGAGCGGCACGAAGATGGTGGAGATGATGGTGAGGACGCGCATGATCTCGTTGGTGCGGTTCGAGATTCCGGACATGTAGAGATCCTGCAGGCTGGTAAGGACGTCGCGGAAGTTTTCAATGGCGTCGATCACCTGCACCACGTGGTCGTGCAGATCGCGCAGATACACACGGGTCTCGTCCGCCACCAGCGGCGAGTCGGAGCGATCCAGCCCTGCCACCACGTCGCGCAACGGCCACACATTGCGGCGCATGTACACGAGCTCGCGGCGCAGCTTGTGCACCTTGTCCAGATCCTCGCGCTGCGGCTGCTGGACGATCGACTGCTCCACTTCTTCGATGCGGTCTGCAATTGACTGTAACAGCGCAAAGTAGTTGTCCACGATGGCGTCGAGCAGCGTATACAGAAGATAGTCGGCTCCACTCTTACGCGACTTGCCGCGCCCCTGCTCGACGCGGTTTCGCACCGGATCGAACACGTCGCCCGGGATCTCCTGGAAGGTGGCGATGAAGTGCTTCCCCAGGATGAAGCTCACCTGTTCGGAGTGAAACGGGTCTTCCGGCGTCTTGCCCGCGATCAGCATGCGCGCCACGATGTAGAAATAGTCGTCGTATTCCTCGAGCTTGGGACGCTGGTGTGTGTTAAGAATGTCTTCGAGCACCAGGGGATGCAGCCCGAAGTGGTCACCGAATCTCGCCAGGAGGTCTGTGTCATGCAGTCCTTCGATGTCTATCCATGACACACTCTCACTGTCGCGCAACGCGTAGGTGTCCTCGATCTTGACCGGCCTCTGAACGTGACACGCGTCGGGGCCGTAGTCCATGACACGGATGGATACTTCGTCGGTGCGCTTTTCTCGGTCATAGACCAGCGTTCCCGGCGGAGCACCCTTGCCCCCTCCCTGGCGCCGGAACAGCCGGGGCAGTGTGGAGGGCGAGACAGGCTTACGGCGCTTGCGGCCCATGGCTAGACGTCAGACTTCGGGCGCGACGTTTTTGCGGTAATAAACCCGCACAGAAATCCAAACGCGAGCACGATGGCAACCAGGAGCAACTGCGACACCTGGTATCTCCAGTTCAAGAAGCGGAAGGTGATGGGTTGCGCGTTCTGCACCATGATGATGATGGCGAGCGTGGAAAGCAGGACGAAAAGGACGATCTTGGCGGTTCGCACGGTTACCTCCTCGCGCGGGGCGCTTATTTCATCGTATCGGGCCCGACAATGCCGCCCGACATCAGAGTCTGCATCGCTTCTTCCACGGTCCAGCCCGGGTCACGCACGTTGCTGGCCTTCACGATGTACACCAGCCCCGTCGCCGGATTGGGCGGGGTGGGAACGAACACGCGCAACAACTCTTCGTCGCTTCCCTCCACGCGCAGCGATCCGGTGACGAAACCGATCTGCCACTGATTCGGCGCGGCATAGGGCACCAGCACGGGGCGGCGGAACAGGGCCTGCTCGCTCGATTGTGACAACGTGCCCGAGAGCGATTTGCCCAGACGATAGATCGCCTTGAAACCGGGCACACGATCGATCAGCTGCTCGAAACCTTCCAGAATGCTGCGGCCGAAAATATTGCTGACCACCACGCCCACCAGATACAGCACGAGCAGAAGTAGGATGATCCCCATGCCGGGGAAGCTCAGGTGGAACAGCTCTTTCACCAGAGCAACAATGCGGCGGTCGATGAAATCGTAGAGGAGGTAAACCGCGACCGCGGGCAGCGCAATCGGAATCAGTGCGAGCGCGCCGCGAATTACAAACCGTCGCACATGCGCAAAGAAACGCGGCATGGCACGCAACGGTTTGCGCTCCGGGGCGGGATCAATTTGCGGAGGGTCGGTTACTCGGCGGCCTTTCTTGGAACTGCTCATCGGTGAAACTCTACCAAAAAGCACGCGGTAGTGTTAACGTCTTCTTCCTCATGTCGATTGCGTGGCAGTGGGCCGTATTCCACATCTTTCTTGCGCTTGCGCTCTGGCTCGACCTCGGCGTCATCCACAAGCGCCCCGAAGCCGTCACGGTCAAGAAAGCACTCACGTGGTCCGCGGTGTGGATCTCGCTGGCCTTGCTGTTTGGCCTCGGGATTCTGCTGGTTGACGGCCACCAGAAAGCGACGCTCTTCTTCACCGGCTATCTCGTCGAGGAATCGCTGAGCGTCGACAATCTGTTCGTCTTCTTCGTCATCTTCCAGTACTTCAAGACGCCCAAGAAATACGAGCACCGCATTCTGTTCTGGGGAATCATCGGCGCGCTGGTGATGCGCCTCTCGTTCATTCTGGCCGGCGTGGTGTTGCTCAAGGAATTCCACTGGATGACCTACATCCTCGGCGCTTTTCTGGTTTACACCGCGGTCAAGCTTGCGACATCCCGGGAAGTGGAAGTCCACCCCGACAAGAACATTGCGTTCCGGATGCTCAAGCCGTGGCTGGCGACGCGCGAATGGGAAAACGGCAACTTTCTCACGAGGAAGAACGGCCGGCTCATGCTGATGCCCGCCTTCGTGGTGCTGTCGGTGATCAACGTCACCGATATCATGTTTGCCCTCGATTCCATTCCCGCCGTGCTCGGCATCACGACGGACCCGTTCATCGTCTACACGTCCAACGCGATGGCCATCCTCGGCCTGCGCTCTCTCTACTCTGCAATCGGAAAGCTCATCGTCACGTTCGAGTACCTGAACCACGGCCTTGCCGTTGTGCTCGGGTTTGTCGGTGTGAAAATGCTGATCTCGCACTGGTTCGAAGTACCCGTGTACGTGACGCTGCTGGTCGTGGTGGTGGTACTGGCTTCGACGATGCTCTCGTCGTGGTGGATACAGCGCCAGCGCAGTCAGCGCCAGCGTCAGTAGGGCTACGCGGCTTCCAGTCTTCTCAGCTTCAGAAACAGATCCGCCAGAGACCCGTCGATGTTGGCGTTGGCGAGGAACACGGCGCTGCGCGTGTCATTCACCATTTCGATCGCCTGCGGAATGCGGACGCGGCCGTATGCCGCGCCGATGCGCGCCACTTCCTGTTCGGCGTCGGCGTTGATGAGCAGTTCAGGATCACCCGTCATGGCGTCGCGCAAGAGCACCGACATCTGATCCAGCACGCGCGCCACGCTCTCGCGGTTGGCACCGCGCGCGCCGATCAGCGCCTGCGAGAACGCCCACGACTCCGGATTCTTCTTCAAGCCGATCAGAAGGCCCATGGCCGTGTCACGATCCGCCATGTCAGCGGAGTCGAGCTGCGCGCGCGCGCGATTGATGGATCCCTGCGACATGGCTGCCGCTCGCTTCGCGATCTTCGCCTCGGCTCCGTAGTACCCGGTGAGAATGCGCTCAATGACGCCACGCTTCAGCGGAAAGAAGCGCACGCGCTGGCAGCGCGAGCGAATGGTGTAGAGCAAAGCTTCGACATTGGAAGTGACGAAAACGATGGCAGCGGTCGGCGGTGGCTCCTCCACCAGCTTGAGCAGCGCGTTCTGCGCTTCCTCGCGCATCGCGTGCGCGTCGACAAAGATGAAAACGTGGTAGCGCGCATCGAAGGGCTTGGTGTTGGCGCGCTGGATCACGGCGCGGGCGCGGGCAATCCGGATCGACGTCTTCTTGGTGAACGACGGCTGCGCGAAGATATCGGCGCGCTTTTCTTCCAGGATCTTGGCGATGTCGTTGACGTCGCCCTCTTCGTCCTCACCGCTTCCCTGCGTCGGCGTGGGATAGATGAGATGGATGCCGGGATGTTCGAGGATGGACGCGTGCAGGCACGAGATGCACTTGGGGCCGTCGAGTTTGCACGGCTTGTCTTTCTCGCACAGGAGCCCGCGCGCAAACTCGATGGCCGCAAATTCCTTCCCGGCGCCGTCAGGGCCGTCAAAAAGAAGCGGCGGAATGGCGCCCCGCTCGAGCGAGCGCAAATAGGCGAACGCCTGCGTCTGCTCGAGGTCGAGCGCGGGCAGGGGCCGGGGTTCCAGTGATGCGCGCGGTGGCATGCGCGCATTATACGCACCGCGCGCTTGCGTGTCGAATTGCTACGAGTTCGGCTTGCGGGCGAGCCACGCGGCGGGGTCGAGCGCGGCGCGGGCCTTGCGGATTTCGAAGTGGCAGACGTAGCCTTCCAGGGAGCCCGTGTCGCCCACGGAGGCGATGACCTGGCCCTTGCCCACTTTCTGTCCCTGCGAGACGCTGGTGTCGGCGACGTGCGCATAGAGCGTGTAGTAGCCGCCGCCGTGGTTCAAGATCACACACTTCCCGAACGAGTCGATCCAGTCCACGAACTCCACCACGCCCGCCGCAACCGCCACAATGGGTGCGCCCGACGACGCTGAAATATCGACACCGTTGTTCATGGTCACGGTGCCGTACTTGGGGTGCGTGTGCTTCCCGTAGCCGCGGATGATCTTGCCCGACACCGGCCACATCAGCCGCCCCTTGAGCGCGGCGAACTCGCCGCTCCCGGGCAGATCCTTCTCCGGTGTGCCGCGCCGCTGCAGGGCGTCCAGGAGATCCTGCACTTCGGCCTGCGCCTTCTCCAGGTCCTTGATGGCGTCGACGTGCTTTGACTTTTCGCTGCGAATGGCGACCAGCATGTTCTCGCGCTTCTTCTTGTTGGCCTCGAGGTTGGCGTTCTCGGCTTCCTTGTCGGCGCGAACCTCCGCGATCTGTTGCATCGATTCACCCAGCCGCGACGACTCGGTCTCGAGCTGCTTTTTGCTCTCGCGATAGGTGCCGATCATCTGTGCATCGGACTGCGCGATCACGTGCATGAACTGATAGCGGCGTACGGCATCGTCCATGCTTTTCGCGCCGAGCAGGAGATCCCAGCTGTAGTGCGGGTCGCGCTTGTACATCTCGCGCAGCCGCTTTCCCAGCGTCTTCTCCTGGGCGGACAACGTCCGCTCGCGTCCGCTGATCTCGATCATCAGCTCGCCGATGCGCTGGTCGATGGAGCTCTCCTGGTCGTTGAGCTTGCGCACGTACTGCTTGCCGAGGTCGAGCTCCTTGTCGAGGCTCTGCAGTTGTTTGGCAGTCTGCTTTTCCTGCGAGCTCAGTTGCTTCGACTTCTCGCGGTGGGCCTGGATCTCCTTCTTGATTCGATCCAGTTCTTTTTGTTTTTCGCTGACGTCGTCTGTTTGTGCTGCCGAAAGTGCCGCTACGAGCAGCACACGCGCGGTGATCGCAGCAATGAGGATGATAGTTTGTCGCGTGTGTATTCTCATCAGCGCATCTTGAGCATGCGCCGGAGCGCGAGAAAGCTCCCGATCGATCCGATGACGACACAGGTGAGGAGATAGACGGCCGATTTCTGGGCCGAGAAGAAATTCAGGTCGGGGATGACGTTGCGCGACGCCACCGTCACTGCCCACAGCAGAGCCAGCGAGAGCACCGCCGCCACACCCGCCTGAAAAGCGCCTTCAATAATAAAGGGGGCGACGATATAGCTGTTGGTGGCTCCCACGAGCTTCAGGATCTCGATGGTCTTGCGCCGGCTGATCACGGTGAGGCGCACCGCGTTCGAGATGATGAAGAGCGCGGAGAGAATCACGATGAAGCCCACCACGCCGTTCACGAAGTAGAGCGCCTTCAGCACGGAGGCAAACTTGTCGAGGAACTCGCGCCCGTAGCGCACTTCTTCTACGCCCGCCAGGGGCTCGATGCGCCCGGCCAAAGCCACCATGGCGTCGCGCGTCTTGAACTCTTCTTTGGGCGTCACCAGAAAGGAATTGGGCAACGGATTGGAACGCAGCGTCCCCACCAGGTCGGAATCGTCGCCGAGTTGCTGGCGGAATTCCTCCATCGCCTGATCCTTGGAGACAAACTGCACTTCGCTTACTTCGGACTCCTGGAGAATTTTCTGATAAAGGCTCTGCGCCTCGTTCTGCGACACGCCGTCGTCGAGATAGACGTACATCTTCATCTCGTTCTGCGCTTCGCTCACCAGCTTGAGCACGTTGTCGGTGGCGAGCAGGAACACGGCGAGCATGAGGAGCGAGAGGCTCATGATGACGATGGAGATCGACGTGAGACCTTTGTGGCGTTTCACCGTGAGCAGCGCTTCGTCGATGATGTAGAACATACGGCGCATCATGGCTATTCCGACTTCCTCGTTGAAAGCTCGTCACCGCGCTGGCGCTTGATCTCCTGGTCGACGCGCCGCTGGCGGTCGCGCTCGAGGCGCACCGCTTCGAGACGATCGCTCAGATTTCCCACCAGGCCGGTGCGGTGGTCCTCCAGCACCTTGCCGTCGCGCAGATGGAGAATGCGCTGGCCGAAGTTCTTCACGAAAGAATGGTCGTGCGTCGCCATCAACACCGCCGTGCCCGCGCTGTTGATGCGGAACAACAGGCGCAGGATGTCCTCGGCCGAATCGGGATCGAGATTTCCCGTGGGCTCGTCGGCAAGCAGGATGGAAGGATGATTGACGAGCGCGCGTGCAATCGCGACGCGCTGCTGCTCGCCGCCGGAGAGCGACTTCGGCATCTGCCTCTGCTTGTGATGCAGGCCGACGTCGTTCAGCAGGGTCGCGACGCGACGCTTGATCGCAAACGGCGAGGCGCCGGTGATACGCATGCAGATGGCGACGTTGTCGAACACGGTGCGATCGTCGAGCAGCTTGTAGTCCTGGAAAACGATGCCAACGCGACGGCGCAGGAACGGAATGTCGCGCCGCTTCATGCGCGTCGACACGAATGGCCCCACCACCACCTGCCCGCTGGTGGGATACTCGTCCATATAGATCATGCGCAGGAGCGTGCTCTTCCCTGCCCCGCTCGGCCCCACCATGAACACGAACTCGCCGTTGGCGATGGTGAAGCTCACGTCCTCCAGCGCCTGGCGATCGCCGTACTCGCGCGTCAGGTGATAGACGCCGATGACCGTGCGCTCGTCCCTGGGATTCATGCTCTGAGTCAGATCGTCCATTTATGGTTTGCCCCGTCGTTGTGCCAGATATTCCGCCAGACGGTAGGCTTCGAGCAATGATTCATCTTCGGCGATCCCACGCCCCGCGATGTCGTAGGCGGTGCCGTGGTCGACCGATGTCCGGGGCGTCGGGAGGCCAATCGTCACGTTCACACCGGTTTTCTGGGCCAGCATCTTGTACGGGACCAGTCCCTGGTCGTGGTACATGGCGATATAGGCATCGGGATAAGGCTGCCTGCTTGCACGACGCGCGCCAGAACCCGGCCGCCGCGACAGGGTTCGGTCCGGTGCGCGCGCCGCCAGCGGCGCCGATTGGAACATCGCGTCGGCGGGATAGGGCCCGCTCACGTCGATCTTCGCCCGACGCATTCGCGCGATCACCGGTGCAATGATGTCGCGGTCTTCCGTGCCGATCACTCCGTCCTCACCGGCATGCGGGTTCAGTCCCGCCACATCGATACGCGGGCGCGCGATCTTGAAATCGCGACGCAGCGCTGCGTCGGTCACTCGGATGCATATTTCAAGGCGCTCGGGACGCAGATCTCCGGCAACCTGCGCGAGAGGCACGTGCCGCGTAAACGGGATCACGCGCAAATCGCGGCGCGCCATCATCATCTGGCAGTCCGGTGCATTCAGGTAGCGGGCCAGCATTTCGGTGTGGCCGGGAAAGTCGAAGTGGGCGAGGTTGAATGATTTTTTTGAGGCCGGTGGCGTGACGATACCCGCGACGGTGTGTTCCCGCGCCAGGTCGCAGGCAATGCGCATGGCAGTGCCGGCATGAAGGCCGCCACCCTGGCTGTCTGCACCCACGGTGTAGCGCGCCGTGATGCCGGAATCCATGATGAAAACGCGTGCCGGGCGTGAACCTGCCGCACGCAATTCTTCGATCGAGCGCAGTACCGGCGCATTGAACTTGAAACGCCGGCGCCAGCGCTCAAAGAGCTCCGGCGCGCCAATCACGAGCGCAACCGAACGGGCGGGCCGCCAGCGTCCGAAGAGCTTTGCAACCAGCTCGGGTCCGATTCCACCCGGCTCACCGCATGTCACGGCAATAATCGGCAGCGGACGCTTTGCGGACGTCATGGCGCCGAATCTATCAGAAGCCGCTCGCGCATCCCAAGCGGCGTTTCCCGCAGCAAATCGATCGCACGATGCCTGTGATCTTCCGTGAGCAGCATCCCGAAGATATGCATGTCTCACCCGCCCCCCTTAACAAGCGCGTCTGCATGTGATTTCATCCTGTGCCAGGCGGTCCGTGTAACACTGTGGAGGGCAGGCCGTACTTACCGCTAAGCCCCACCGTCACCCATTTCCGGAGGAAATTGACATGGCCCTGTTTGAAGCTCTTGCGCTGGCCCTGCTGTTGCAGACCCCGGCGACCGATGCGCCCAAAGTTCCCGCCAGCGAGTTGATCATGCAGGAAGCCGGCGCCATCCGTGCGCAAGCGCCTTCGGCATTTGCCCAGTCGCTGCTCAACGGATTCGGATGTTTGCAGCCCTCTCAGCCGATGGTCGTCTACTACAACAAAGAAACGCGCAAGGCGCTCTCCGAGGCCGAGGCGGCCAAAATGACGGAGGCCCAACTCGCCGGCTACACGAAGAAGGACATCACTGACGAGTTTTACTACTACACACGCTACGGAACCCCGGTCGCGTTTGTCCGTCCGGTGGAGCTTCTGGGCCGCGCGGGTGTGAAGAGCACCGAAGGCTTGAGGCTGGTCGACTTTGGTTTCGGTTCGATCGGCCAGTTGCGCGCGCTGGCGTCGGTCGGCGCGGACGTGACGGGCATCGAGGTCGACCCCATCCTGGAGATCATCTACGCCAAGGAGGCCGGCAACGTGGCGCGCTGCACCGCTTTCGGCAAAGGACGCGACGGCAGCATCACTCTGGCTTACGGCCAGTTTCCGAAGGATCCCGCCATCGTGAAAAAGGTGGGCAAGGGCTACGACGTGTTCATTTCGAAGAACACGCTCAAGCGCGGCTACATTCATCCGGAACAGGAAGTGGACCCGCGCATGCTGGTGCATCTCGATGTCGACGACGAAACCTACGTGCGCGCCGTGTTCGATGCGCTCAAGCCCGGTGGGTTTTTCATGATCTACAACCTTCATCCCGCGCCGGCGGCACCCGGCGAAAAGTACATTCCCTGGGCCGATGGACGCTCGCCGTTCAGCGCCGAGACCTTCAACAAGGTCGGCTTCAAGGTGCTCGCCTTCGATGTGGATGACACCGAAGCCGCGCGGGTGATGGGGAAGGCGTTCGGGTGGGGAACCGACGAGGAGCTCAAGAAGACGATTTTCGGGATGTACACGCTGGTTCAGAAGCCCTAGCCCGGGTCGTCGGTCCGAAGTCGAGCCTCTTGCGCCTCATAAGAGTGTTATTGCACTCTAATACGAGCGTCGCCTGGGGGAGATCGACGGCCGTGCCCGAACGGCGTGAGCAGGCAGCCGCCCTCGCGCGGCGGTTGCGCGCATCGCTCACGAGCGCCAGCTAGATGCGCATCTCGACCGAGAACCTCTTGCGCAGATCCTTGACGTACTCGTCGTAGGACGCGCCGAAACTCTGCTGTGCGTAGTACTGCTTGAGCTCGCTCTGGATCTCCGAGAACTCGTAGGGGCGCTCAGCGTCGCGTGCCATCAATTCCACAATGCGAAAGCCGGTAGATTCGCGGGTGACCTGACTGATATCGCCCGGCTTGAGGTTCGCAAGCACGTCGCGAAAAAACTCGGGGAGCTCCGAGACGCGCAGCCAGCCCAGGTCGCCGTTCTTGTCGGCGGCCGGGTCGGTGTTGTAACGCGCGGCCAGCGAATCGAACGAAGCGCCTGCCACCAGGTCCGCATGCACCTTGTTGGCCGTTGCGAACACCTCTTCGACATCCTTGTCGGTGGGTTCGGCGCGCACGAGGATGTGGCGCAAACGAACTTCACCGCTGTCCGGGCGCTTGTCGGTCACTTCAATCAAATGATAGCCATATACGGTGAGCACCGGCTCGCTCAGCTGCCCGACGGCCAGTGACGAAGCCGCCTTCGCGAAGTTTGGCTCACGCAGATCCTCCGGCTTCACAAATCCCAGATCGCCGCCGAGCGCGCTGCTGGGATCGTCTGATTCCGCTTTTGCCACGTCCTCAAATTTCTCGCCCCCAACGATGCGCGCGCGCAGCGCATCGATTTTCTTCCTCGCTTCCGCCGTGGATCCCGTAGACGTATCAAAGCCGATAAAAATCGTTTTCAGGTGCGCAACCTCAGGCCGCAGCGGAAGCCGCTGCTTGTTGTCGTCATAGAACCGGCGCAACTCCTCCGGAGTCGGATCCTTGCGCTCTTTCTGCATGTCCTTCTGCAGCACGCGCTCCACGAGCATGCGGTTGCGAATCTGCGTCCGGTAGAGCTTCTTGAGCTCATCCATCGACAGGCCTTCCTGCTCCAACTGGCGGCTGAATGCTTCCTCGCCGCCCAGCTGTTTGGTGTTTTCGTCGATCGCTTTCTTCACCTGCGCCTCGACGTCGGCGAACGGAACGTCGATGCCGAGTCGGCCTGCCTGGGCGATCACCAGCTTGTCGTTGATGAGATTCTGGAGGGCATCGTCGAAGACTTCGTCGCGCTCAGCCGGAGTCACCGACGTCTGTCCCTTCTGGAAGAAATACTGGCGCACAGCCTGATCGACGTCGCTCTCAAAGATGGCTTCGTCCTCGACCACGGCCACAATGCGATCGATGATTTCGCCGGCCGGGGCGGGCGTTGTCGCCGGGGCCGGTGTTTGCGCGGCTGGCGGCGTCGCGGGCTGTGACTTGTCCTGCGCCGTAGCGACGGAGCCCGCACTCACGAACGCACACAAAACTGACAGAAGCAAACCGTGTCTCAATCTAGTCTCCTCCGGTCGTATCAGCGACCGCGCTGTCGGCGCGGACGGGGATTCTCGGCTCGGGAACCGCCTGCGTGAAGCCGCGCGTGGCGCTGCTGTCTTCCGCGGCGCGCGCTGCGGCAAGCGAATCGGCGAGCTCCACCGCATATTTCAAGTCCGGATCCACCACGTCGATCTTGGCCGACTTGCGCAGCGTTGTAATCAGGCTGTCGTAGACGGCAGCGCGCTTGCGCAGGAGAAGCTCGCGCGAGATTTCCTGCGCCACCGATTCGTACGGCAATTCGTTGAGCGAAGGGCGCACATCGGTGAGCTTCAGTATGTGATAACCGAATTCGGACTCGACCACCTTGCTCACTTCACCCACGCGCATCTTGAACACAACGTTTTCAAACTCGACCGGCATGTTGCCGCGCGAAAGGTAGCCCAAGTCGCCGCCCGCGCCGGTGTGCTTGTCGACGGAATACTTGCGCGCCACCCACGAGAATGGTCGCGTCTTCAACATCTCGAGCGCTTCATCGGCATCCTCGAGATTGTTGGTAAGGATGTGGCTCACACGCACCTCGAGATTGAACTCATCGTGGTGGGCGCGATAGTACGCCATCACTTCATCTTTCGTCACAACGGCGCGCCGGTTCAACACATCCTGCACCAGTTGGTCGGCCACCAGGTCGCGCCGGTACTGCTCGAGCTTCCATTCGACGTTGGGCGAAATCTCCAGCCCGCTGCGCTGCGCCTCGTTGAACAGCAGTTGCGTCGAGAGCCAGCGCTGGAACGACGCGCTGCGGTCCTCTGCGGTGACCTCACCACGCTCCGTCTCCGGAAGATAAGCTTCCAGGTCCTTCTGGTACAACGGATGGCCGTCGACTTTCGCCACCACCGGCCCGGGGTCGTCCCCGCTCCGGCCCACCGGGCGCCGTTCGCACGCAGCCGTCGCGATGACCGCGAGCAGCACCAAGACGACGATAGGGGGCGCAAAGCCCCCTATCGCACGACAATTCTTTCGCCGGATACCGGACAATTCACGTCTCCGGTTCATCTGTCCAGCTGGACCGACATCCTTTGTCGGGACGGCGGGACGAAGCGTCAGCTCTTCGATACCTCTTCCTTTTCCTTCTTGCCCTTGATGTCCTTGAGTTGGTCCTGGGTCCGGACGGGCAGCTTGATCTTCTTCAAATTTTCCTCGTGGATGACAACTTTGAACTCGTCCCGCCACTTGGCCAGAAGTTCCTTCAGACGGGCATCATTGTCGTCCTCGCGCAGCTTGGCTTCGATCTGGTCCTTGGATTCCTCGAAGGTGAACGTGCGTTCGGGTGCGATTTCGAGAAGCTTCACCACCATCCAGCCGTTGGACACCTGGAAGGGTGTGCTCACCTCGCCCACGCTCCTCATGCCGAATCCGACATCGTCGATGTTGGGCAGCTGTCCGCGCATGACGAGTCCGGTCTGGCCGCGGTTCTCCTTGACCTCCGGATCGCTCGAATACGTGGCGGCAACGGCAGCCATCGGTTTGCCTGCCAGCATTTCTTCCTGCGCCTTGAGCGCAGTCTCCTGATCACTCGAAATTATCACGCCGAAGTTGCGTTTTTCCGGCGCGCGCAGGCTGGCCATGTTGTCGTTGTAGTACGCCTGCATGCGGTCGAAGGTGATGACGGCTTTCTTGTTCACAAGGTCCTCGTACATCAGGCTGACCATGAGCTCATCGCGCTTCAAGTCGAGCAACTTCTTTACCTCGGGATCGTTCTCGATGCCCGACTTGGCAACCGCATCCGTCGAGATGTCGTTCATGATATTGATGGTGAGGAAGCCGCGAATGCCGCCCAGGCGCATTTCCTTGCGCGGGCGGTTGTAGAACGACGCGCGATCGTAGAGATCCGAGAAGTCCTTGATCGTGATGGTGCGGCCCGGGTACGAAACCACGGGCTTGTCGAGGTCGCCCGCTTCGAAATAAAGGAGCGGGTACACTTCCTGGTCACGGCTCGAGGCCTGCTCGACGGGACGGTCCGGCGGCAGGGCCTTGAAGATGATCTCCATGCTGTCGTAGTTCCAGGTCACGCCATACTTCTCGCGCAATTGCTCGGTGAACGCATTGACCGCAAGCGCTTCGCGCTCGTTCTTGATGTCGTTGCGGATTCTTTCCTTCACCTCTTCGTACTCACCGCGCGGCTTGCTGACCCGGTCCATCTTCACAACCTGAACGATGACCCAGCCCTGCATGGTGAAAATGGGCTCGGTGTAGCCACCGACCGGCAGCTTGAAGACAGGCTCATCCAACTCGGTCAGCATGGCGCCGAACGGGGCGGAGATCACGGTGCCGCCGTCCTTGGCGTCCTCTGAAAC
>CAZULB010000007.1:0-29568 GCA_964621155.1 uncultured bacterium
AATTCTTGAAGCAGTCAACGTCCTCGAGCATGACGTTGTCACGCTGCGGCACCACCTCCTTCCACGACGCGACGCCTGGCGACGACACCGGAGCCGTCACCAGACGAAAATTACGACCCGTGTCATTGGTGCGGATGAAGAATTTGTCACCAGCCTGGTCCGCGTAGTATTCGCGACCTTCCTTGCGTCCCGCCATGGCGGCAAACTTGTCGGCCGGCTTTTTCGCATCCAGGTACCACAGCTCGCTGGTGGTGGATGAGCTGGCACCCATGAGGATGAACGCATTGCTCCGCGTCTTGAACATCCAGATGTCGTAGAGCTCGTCCTTCTCCTCGTAGATCATCTCGTCGGTCTTGCCGCCGAGGGTGTGGCGGAAGGCCTGGAAGGAACGTTTCGAAACCGGATCTTCCTGCACGTAGAAAATGGTGCTGTTGTCGGCCGCCCACACCACCGAAGTCACGCGCGGCGCGCTGTCGGGAAGCATGGCGCCCGAGCGCAGGTCCTTGACCGCCAGGTTGTACTGGCGAAATCCGGTGGTGTCGGTCGAGAAAGCGCAGAAGTTGCCGTCGTCGCTGATTTCCATGTCGCCGATCGAGATGAAAGCGTGCCCCTTGCCCATCGCGTTCAGGTCCAGGATGACCTCTTCGGGCGCAGTCATGCTGCCCTTGCGCCGGCACTGAATCGCATACTGCTTTCCCTGTTCGGTACGGCTGTAATAGTAGTAGCCGCCCTTCTTGTACGGAACGTTCTCGTCCGTCTCCTTGATCCGTCCCAGCATTTCGTTGTAGAGCGTCTCCTGCAACTGCCTCGTTGGCTCCATCACCGCATCCGCGTACGCGTTTTCTGCCTCGAGGTACTTCACAACCGCGGGATTGGTCTTCTCGCGCATCCAGAAATAGTTGTCGAGCAGCGAGTCGCCGTGCGTCACGGTGACGTGCGGCTTTTTTTCCGCCACGGGCGGCGCTACCGCCACCGAGGCTGCGTGTAGCGAGGATGCGAGAAGAAGCGCGGGAGCAAGCGCAGGGAGCAGACGTCGCATGGAGTTCCTCCTGAAAGGGATGCGCTCAGCATGCTACCAGAAGCCTACTCGTCATGCCATACTGGTGAGCCCTCCGCGCACGGACGGGTGGCCACAGACGGGGGCCGCGGGCTTCGAATCCTGGCACGCGCCGGTGGAAGAGCGAAGCGAATCCAGCGGGCTGGATGGAGCCAGGCCCCGTTCGTGCGGAACGGAGTCCAGATTAGCGAGTGAAGAACTCGATGAAGATCGAATCGGGATCGGCCGCGCGCAGGCTACCGTCGTCCTGATTCAGGATGGGAGAACCCACCGACGAGAGCCGTCGTGAGATTTCGCGCAGTGTGTCCGCATTCGGCACCAGCACGCCGAACGAGATCAGTCCCACCGCATCGGCAGGTGGTCGCTGGCCTCCCTCGCTGGCCCAGGTGTTGACGCCGATATGATGGTGATAGCCGCCCGCGGCCAGGAAGAGCGCGCCGATCATGTCGCGCTGCATCACATCGAAGCCGAGCAGCATGTGATAAAACTCCTCCGCCGCTTCCAGGCTGGAAACGCGCAGGTGCATGTGTCCGATGTCGGTCGCTTGATCGATGCCCTCCCACTCGCCCGGCCATGTGTCGAGCTCGCGCATGAGGCGGTCGAGTTCGAGCGGTTCCGTCACCATCTCCACCTGGCCGTTGCGAAGCGGCCATTCGTCCCGGGGACGGTCGGCGTAGATCTCGATTCCAATGCCGTCCGGGTCGGCAAGATACACCGCCTCGCTGACGTCGTGGTCGGCGTAGCCCTGCACCGGCCACTGCGCGTCTTCCAGGTGACGAATCGTCATGGCAAGCGCGCGCCGGTTGGGGACGCGAATGGCGAAGTGATAGAGCCCGGTCGAGCGGGGCGGACGTGGCGGCGCATCCTTGCGCGCCGTGAGCACGATCAGTCCGGGGCCGCGACCGGTCGCAGATAACGTCGCGGTGTGTGCCCCGCCGCTCACCAGTTTGAACCCGAGCACGTCGAGGTAGAACGCGAGCGAGCGCTCGAGATCGCGCACGCGCAGGTGGACGTAGCCGATCCGCGTTGCATCGGCGATGCGGTACGGGTGAATGGACGAGATGCCCTGTTTGTTGCTCATGCGGGCTCCGTCCACAAAGGCGCCAAAGCACGGGCGCAGGCTTCGATGAGCATCACGTCTTCCCCGCCAAAAGCGTTGCATCGATTGCTGGCCACATCGATTGTCCCGATGATCTTCTGCGAGGCGGGATCGAGGACGGGCATGATCAATTCGGAGCGCGTCGCCGCCGAGGTGGGCAAATAACGCGCGTCCAGGGTCACGTCGTTCACAAGCTGGGGCTGGCCGGTTTCCACCGCAGCGCCGCACAGGCCGTACTCGCGCGGGAAGCGCTGGGACACGGGCGGTTCGCCATGCCAGCCCACCACCGCAATCTCCGCCGCCATCACGTCATAAATAGCGACGAAGTCGTAGCCGCGGGCGCGGGCGATGGAGGCGCATACCGACCCCGCCTGCGCCGGGCGCGTGTCAGATTCCGCCAGACACCGCGCCAGCTGATTCACCAGCACGCTACGCGCAAGTGTCGCTTTGACAGCAGGATTGCTGGATGAGCCAAGGTAATACTGGAGTGCGCCCGAAGGGCATTTGTGGACCGCTGAAGCCACCTCATCGGTAGTTGCTGCCGACGGTTCAACCCAACGCGAGCGACGCGTGTCAAAAACGGGTGGCAACGTACGCAGGCAAACGCCGCTATGCCGGCAGACGTTCGGATCGAACGACACCGTAATAGCAGGCGTTTCGAAGACCTGGAGCTTCTTGACCATAGCCATCATCGCAGCATCGCAATGCACGTGCCATCCGCCCGGTCAGCGCGACTCCGGTCCGGGCATGGCGATCCACAGAATGAAATAGACGAGAATTCCCGGGAAGGCCGCGCTCACAACCGAGAGAATCACATACGCCAGGCGGGTCCGATTTGCCGGCCAACCCAGCCACTCCGCCAACCCTCCGCACACACCGGCTATGACCCTGTCGTGCGACTTTCTCAATGCCCCCTGCGGCATCGTGCCTCCTATTGATCCCTGGTCTCACTGCGCTTCATGCGAATGCCCATCAGGATCAACATAATCAAAAACACGACCACCGCAGGAACAAGCCACGCGCCCAACCCTTTCTGGTGACCCAACGCAACCTGGATTCCACCCCACAGTGTCCAAGCCAACACAAGCGTTACGAAGGCCCGCGCCATGGATGTGAGCGTCCGGCCCCGTTGCGCGGTCAACAAACTCACCGGTCTGTCAGTGTTGCGGTGCCTTGCCATCACGCGGGTGAGCACACCGGTCCACAGGTACATACCGACGCAGACGGCAGCAACAACAACGAAGGTTCCGCGACCGCCGAAACGATCCGGCATACCGTCGAGACCGAAGTGACTGGGGACCTGATCCGGGAGCTGACGCCAGTAGATGGCGAGCGGGATCACGGTGGCGAGAACACCAAGCAGCGAAAGTGCTTCGAACACGCGCTGCAGCGTAGTTGCGGAAGATTGCGAACCCGTGTCCTTCATGCGGACAGGCTAACGGCGCTCGCGACGATCGTCCAGTGTTTCGTTTCCAGCGCGTGCGGGCGCGCGCAGTGAGCTCCGGCCGAAGAATACCTTTCGCGTCGTGCGGTAAATCAGGACCAGCCCGGCGACGATGAGCGCAATCGCCAGCAGAGGCACCAGGATGGCGAGGATCGACGTCACTACCGAACCCGCGAGCTCGGCACTCGCCACCACCGGGTTGGCCAGGCCGGCGGTCATGGTGCCCGACTTTAGGCGCGCCAGTACGGTTGCGCCCTGCACGGTCCCCGCCGCGCCACCGCCTGCCACAATTGCCAGGCCCCAGCGCACCACGGGTGGCAGATCGCCCACGACCGCAGCCGTGGCAATCACGCCCGCAAGAACCGCGGACGGCGTGGCGACCGTATCGAGCACATGGTCGAGCCAGGGCACGTAGTACGCCACGATCTCCACGATGGTCGCGGTGCCGAGTGCTATCAGGGCGGGTGTTGATGCAATCCAGTGGAAGTCCCCTGCCAGCGGCACGTGTCCGACGCGCCCCGCAATTCCGAGCGCAAGGAGCGGAACAAACACGCGAAAACCGCACGCGGCCGCAAGCGCAATTCCCACCAGAATTCCGACGATCGTTTCCATGGGCTATGCGGGCTTGCGCGCGATGATCTCGACCATTGACGGCGTCCAGAACATCGCGTTGGGGTCGCGGGTGCGCTCCTCCCACTCGTCACGCAGTGCGTGCCAGTCTTCCCGGGTGACCAGCCCCTGCTCGACTAGCATCGGAATGAAGTTGTTGAAGAAGCTGGTGGGCCATTCCCACAGGGGATCGCCAGGTCGCGCGATGCGCTGCAGCGGGCGAATTGCGTCGACCTCCAGGCCCGCCGCCGTCATCAGTGCCGGTAGACGTTGGCCTACCTGTGGGTCACCACCATGCATGCGCCAGCTTTTTCCTACCGACGGCATCACGCGCAGGAACGCGTCGCTATGTGGCGACAATGTGAGCGCGGCCCAGTTGATGTAGTCCTGCACGGCGAAGACTCCACCCGGTTTGAGGGCGCGCGCCACGCCCGCTATCACTGCTTCCGGTTTGGGAACGAAGCACAACACCCACCTGGCGTACGCAACATCCACACTGCGCGCTGGAATATCGAGCGCCTGCACATCCTGCACATGAGCTTCGAGGTTTGCCACACCGAGGCTACGGGCGCGACTGCGCACGTATTCGATGAAGCGCTGCGATTCGTCGACGCAGACGACGCGCCCGGTCGGACCCACGAGCGGAATCAGATCGAACGCGGTGTAGCCCGGTCCACTCCCCACGTCGAGCACCACCGAACCGGGACGAATACCACAGCGGGACCAGCACGCGAACGTAAACTCGCTCCAGAGCCGGTGCTGCAGACCAAGACGCGTGACCTCCGCGTCATGCGTACCAAGAACATACTCGTGGGCGTCGGCCATGCGCGCTACTCGAGCGGGATCTTTTTCGCGTTCACCGCAAGCCACTGTTCGAAGGTTTGCAGCCCCGGATTGAGTTCTTTCGACTTCGCGATGTCGCGCATCCCGCCGACATCTTTCGCCTGCTCGTCGTAAAACTGGAACATGTTGCCCAGTTCCACCGCGCCCGGGAATCCGAAGCCACGGTACTGATCCGACGTCACCTTGTTGTATACAACTTTGCGGCCCAGGGCTTTCGACATGGCGTCGGCGTACTCAGCGATGGTGAGCTTGCCGCCGGAAATGCCGATGTACTTTCCGACCAGCGCGGTGCCGCGCTGGAAGATTCCGAACGCACACCCGCCGATGTCCCCCGCCGCGATGCCGTCCATCGGGGAATCACCCATGTTGAAGGTGAGTGCCAGCGTTCCGTCCGGCGTCGGCTTCGGTCCCGCGCCGAAGTAGATGAAGTTATCCCAGTAGAACGAGGCGAGCAGGAACGTCGTGGGCACGCCGCCTTCGGTAAAGAAATGGTCCGATGCACCCTTGGCGTCAAAGTGCGGGCACTTCCATTTTCCCTCGATGGTGGGCATGCGGTGGTCGGACAGCGGGTACCACTTGCGCACGTCCTCCAGCGTCGACCAGATGGCGTGCTTGACGCCGGCCTGCTTGGCGGCCCGGGCCATGTTCTTGGCGTGCGCGATTTCCTTGTCGCCGCTGAAGTGTTCCCAGTAGTTGGTAACACAGAAGGCGCCGTACGCCCCTTCAAAGGCGTGGCGCAGGCTGTCGACGTCATCGAGGTCGGCATTGACGACTTCGGCGCCGGCCTTTCTGAGCGCTTCCGCCTTCTCCGACTGGGGCTTCCGCGTCACCGCACGTACCGCAAACTCTCCCGACTTGTCGGCCAGAATTGCGCGCGCAAGGCCGCCCCCCTGTGCGCCCGTAGCTCCGATGACGGTGATAATTTTCCTGGCAGCCATGGATTCCCTTCCTTTGTCTTCCGGTGGTGGTTGCGATCGAACAATGTCCCAATGTGCGCAGAACAAGGCAGCTTCGCAACTGCGCCCGGGCCTAATGCCCCATGCACTCGTTGTCCATGTAGCCGTTCGCGCGGCCGTGCCACAGGAACGAATCGCTCGCACCCGGCTTCTCCCAGTAGAACTGCGCGCGCTTCTTCGGACGATTGCCGACCTCGTCCATGGTACGTGCATCGTATATGCGGCCGTTCACCATGGTGTAACTGATCTTTTCGCTGTTGCGAATGTCATCCAGCGGATTGGCGTCGATGACGATCAGGTCCGCCAGTTTGCCGGCCTCGAGCGAACCCAGGTCCTGGTCGAGCCCGAGGTAGCGCGCGCCGTTGAGGGTTGCACAGCGCAGCGCTTCCATATTCGTCATGCCTCCCTGCTGGAGCATCCACAGCTCCCAGTGCGCGCCGAGCCCCTGCAACTGTCCGTGCGCACCGAGCTGCACCGACACACCGTGGTCGATCAGGTTCTTGCAGTTCTTCGAGGTTTCGAAGTGATAGAACTCGTCATCCGGCGACATGACGCGGCGGCGCGACCGTTCGTCGACCACCGGGCGCGGTGTGAACGTGAGCAGGCGCTCGTTCTCCCACACGTTGCTCTTCTGGTACCAGTAATATTCGCCCGAAATGCCGCCGTAGCCCACGATGAGCGTCGGCGTCGCCCCGGTCCTGCTCGCGCCCCAGAGCGTGGTGACGTCTTTGTAGACCGGTGCGATGGGGATGGTGTGCTCAATGCCGGTGTGGCCGTCGAGAATCATAGACATGTTGTGAAAGAAGAACGAACCACCTTCCGGCACCACCATCATGTGCAGCGCACGCGCCGCTTCGATCACCTGCTGGCGCTGCTCGCGCCGCGGCTGGTTGTAGCTCTTGACCGAGAACGCGCCCACTGCCTGCATGCGGCGCAGATGCGAGAGCGCGTCGTCGTACGAGTTGACCACGGCTTTGAAGTCGCCGTCGGCGCCGTAGAGAATGGTGCCGGTCGAGAAGATGCGCGGCGCCACGATGTCGCCCTCCTTCGCCATCTCCGAATTCGTGAACACCACCTCGGTGTTGTTGGACGGATCGTGTGTGGTGGTCACCCCGAAGGCGAGGTTGGCGAGGTACGCCCAGTCCTGGTGCGGCGTGATCTCGGTGCCACCCATGTGCGCGTGCACGTCGATGATGCCGGGCATGATGGTCTTGCCCGTGCAGTCGATCTGCGTGGTCGAGCGCGGCAGCGTCATCGACGCCGTCGGTCCCACCATGGTGATGCGGTTCTTCTCCACCACCACCGTGCCGTTTTCGATGACTTCATCCCCCTTCATGGTGATGATGCGCGCGTTGACGAGCGCGATGGCACCAGCGGGGACGTCCGTGTTGAGCTGGAGGCCGATGTCGAGACCGCTCGTGTCGGGCGGCGCGATGGAGTCGGCGGCACCCGGCACGAATTTGAAGCTGTGTTGGAGGTCGCGCGTGAAGTACTCCGGTCCTGTCGTCCAGTGCAGGCGCTGGCTGTCGCCCGACCAGTGCAGATAAATGCCGGCATCACGCGTCACTTTTTTCATGGGAAGCGCGCTCGTCTTGGCGCTGATATCCTCTTCGCGCCCGGTATGCGCAAACGGCACGATGTACGCCTGCCAGAGCTCGGTGAACGCCAGCCACTGCTCGTCGGGGCTGGGCACAAACAGGTTGGCATACTTCGACGTATAGATGGTGCGCTCGTCGCCGCCATCGGGCAGGACACTCTTGAAGGCCGACTTGTTGTCACCGATATCGACGGTGAAATAGATGCGCTTGCCGTCTTTCGAGAACATGGGCCGGCGGCCCGATTCCGTCACGAGTTGCATGTCGCCGCCGGCGGCCGGCATCCAGTAGATGCCGGTGTCGGTACCGTTGTTGGTGCCGAGGCGGACGTCGCCCTCGTTGCGCTCAAAGACGATCTTCGTGCCGTCGGGTGAAAAGGTGGGCGCGCGATAGAAGCCCGCCCGTTTCGTGAGGACCTTCTTGCCGCCACCACCCGCACTCATGCGGCACACGGCGCCGCCGGTATCGTCATTCCACGTGGTGTACACGATGGACTTGCCATCACGGCTGAAAGAAGGCCAGTACTCGAAGTCGGTATCCTTCGTGAGCCGCACCGGCTTGCCGTCGGGCAACGCTTTCTTCCACAGATGTCCCACCGCGCTGAACACGAAAGTCCTGTCGTCCGGTGAAGTCACGCCCTGGCGGATCATGCGCGCTTCGAACGTGGCGGGGCTGACTTCGACCGGGAAACGCACGGCGTCTGTGATGCGCTGCGTCGAGTGCGCCTTGAAGGGAATATTGGTGGCCTGGCGCGATGCAACGTCGACGCGTACGATCTTGCCCTTGGCCCAGATCACGATCGACTTGCCGTCGGGCGTCCACTGGAAGGCCGGATACACACCGAAGGTCGCCCACGTCTCCATCTGGTCCTTGCTGAGCCCGTCATAGATGGGGTGCTCGGCGCCGGTCTCCAGGTCGTAGGTGTACAGGCACGTCTTGGTGCGCACGCGATGGACGTAGGCGAGGGTCTTGTTATCGGGCGAGATCTGCGGACGCACGGCGCCACCCGGACCAATGATGATGTCCTTCACCGCGCCATTCTCACGATCAACACGGCGGATGTGATAGATCTCTCCGTTGGGATCCTTGTTGTACTGGAAGGTCGACCCGCCGCTCATGTCCTCGCTGAAGTAGACGTAGCGGCCATCGCGCGAAACGCACGGCTCGCCCACATCCTGCTGATCATTCTTGCGCTTGGTGAGCTGAAGCCCGTCGCCGCCGCTCGTGTGATAGAGCCACATCTCGCCGGCGCCCAGCGAGCGCGTGCTCGTGAAGTGTTTTTTCGCCACGATGTAGTTGCCGTCCGGCGTCCACACCGCGTTGTTGCACAGACGAAAGTCTTCCTTGGTGACCTGCTGCAGGTTGGAACCGTCGCGGTCCATGATCCAGATGTTATCGCCGCCGGCGCGGTCCGAGGTGAAGCTGATGCGCTTGCCGTCGGGCGAGAAGCGCGGTTGTACTTCGAACGCCGCCCCGCCGCGGAGCAATTTGGCGTCACCGCCGGTGATGGGCATGATGTAGATGTCGCCCAGAAGGTCGAACGCGATCTCCTTTCCGTCCGGCGAGACGTCGAGGTTAATCCAGGTGCCCTCGTCGGTGTCGAATTCGATCGTCTTCGATGGACCGTGTTCGGCCTGGACGTCCCACTTTTTCTTGTCCTTGTCGGCGGCGTGCGCGGTTGTGATTACCAGCAAGAGGCAGAGCGGCACCAGGTAACGAAAACGCATAGGGACTCCCGGGGTTTGGACGTGTGCAACGGGCAATGCGTCGCATTTTAGTCGAGAGCGGGCGGGATTACAAACGTGCGAAACCCGGGGGCGTCTACTATGGTAGAATCCGGGACCGGAGGCGAAACCGTGAAGCTCCTCTTGCTCGCACTGCTCCTCGCAACCTCGCCGGACAAGGACGCCGGCGTTGACAGTGTTCAGGTCGCCCCGGTCGACTTCCATACACCTGCATCCCCCGGCCTCCAGTACTCATTCGGCGAATACCTGCTGCGCGACGCCGCCCCCGCGGGCGGCTACCTGGCTGTCTCGCTGGATCCGCGCGGACCCCAGTGCGTCACCCCCACCAACCGCTTCAACGCCATGTTGAACGGAGCCGGAGCGGCGACTTCGATGGCCATGTTCCTGGGGGCGGTGGGCACCACGCTCGGGTGGTTCAGCGAGGACACGTCCTGGGCGATTACGGGGGCCATGGCGGCAGTGGGAGCAATCTACGCCGGCACGCACTTCCAGCCCCAACGCACGCTCCAATTCGACTGGACCAGGGATTCCGTGATTCCGGTATCAGCGTCGTCGAGCTCGCACTAGGCGCGGCCCGCTAGAAATCCTCCAGCAGCCAGAGGCTGGCATCCCCGGTGTTGCTGGTGTACGTCACGTAGCGGCCATCGGGCGATGGCGCACAACTGTACATCCAGATCTGCGGACGAATCAGCGGGATCGTCCGCCCGTCCGGCATTACGCGGAGCACGTACCACGGCCCAACGCCACCTTCCCCTGCGCTCACCACGTACCACTCCTTCCCGTCCGGAGCCCAGCTCACCCAGGCGAGCACGACCCTGCGATCCAGCCGAACCTCACGTGCGGTCTGATCGCGCAGGGAGAGCAGGCGGATGCGCGGGATCGAATCGCCGTCAACCGCCGCCACCTCGGTCCCGTCCGGCGATAGATCCCAGTGCGACTGTGCGCCCGCACGCATGCTCCCGAGCGTCCGGCCGCGGCCGCGGTGAATATCCAGACGCTTGAAAACGATTCGCTCCGGCTCCATTTCGCTCAGGACCCAGGTTGAGTCGGCGCCAGCGCCAGAGCGCAGGGTGGCCGTGGGCTTCGTCTCGCACACCACTTCGGCCGGTCCGCCGCGAAGCGGGAGTCGCATGATCCGGATCGACGGTTTGCCGCCGCCCGCGGGCCCGTAGTCTTTGTAGACAAGCCACGAGCCATCGCCGCTGACCTGGCCTCCGGCCTGGTCTCCCGGGCCCGTGACCAGCGGCTGCGCCTCGGCTGCGCCGAGCCCCTGTTCGAACACATCCAGGTTGGCGTTGCGATCCGATGTGAAGACAATCGACCGGCTGTCGGGTGTCCATGAAGGGAAGAGGTCGTTGCGGTCATCGACGGTCAGACGCTTCACATCCTGGAGCATGGAATCTCCGCGCGCGACACGGCCGAGGTAGCAGTCGCTCTGGTATTTCATCGCTCCCACCGTCACGCGCTTGCCGTCGCTCGAAGCGCCCAGCGGAGTGAGCAGCGCGATGCGTGGCCACTGCTTGTTGCGGCGCGGCTTTCCCGCCGGCGTACGGGTGCGCGGGTCGACCCGCAGCGACCACAGATTCAGGTCGGACTGGCTCGGCGGCGGATCGTACATGCTGAACAATATGCGTCCGTCGGGAAGCCAGAGCGGGAAGGTGAAGTTCCGCATGTTCTGCGCCCCACCAAACACGACCCGCCGGTTTCCTTCCAGGTCGCAACTCTCCAGGTGGGCAACGGGCCCAAGCGTCCGGTCGATGCGCTGGCACTCATACACCAGGCGCCTCCCGCGCGGGGACCAGGCTGCCCACGACACGATTGCCCCGCTCGAATCACTCGAGACGACGTGGCGCGGTGCTTCGCCGTCTGGATCCACGCACCAGATTTCCGGACCGCTCGTTCCCATTCGAATGAGAGCAACCTGGTTGCCATCCGGGGACACGGTTGCCATTGCACCGTCGCTGCTGATCTTGCGCGGACGCCCGCCCAGCGCGGGAATGACCCACACTGCGGCCGAGCCGTCACTCATCTGCCCACTGACCACGAGGCGCGCCCCATCGGGAAACCACTGCATGATGGGCATGGCTCCATTGAAGGAAAAGCCGTCGGGCATCGTCACCGGGGCGCTTTCGCCCGACTCGAGGCTGCGAATGCGCAGGCCACCCTTGCTGGCATACGCGACGTTCTTTCCGTCGGGCGAGATACTGCCGAATTCCAGATTGCCGGTAACTCCCGGCCCACCCATGGATGCATCCGCGAAGGTCAACGCGGTGAGCTGCTGCTGCTTGAGCTCCGGCGCCGGCTGCGAGCGATGCCTCACGAACCAGGCTGCGCCGGCAATCACCACCACCAGTAACGCGATACCGATCGCGCGCACGGGGACGCGGCGCCGCGCCGGTTTCTCTTCAGCCGCCGCGTGCACGCTGCTCTGCAGTGCATCGAGCGCCGCACGGACTTCACCCGCACGCGCGAAACGGCGCGCCGGCTCCTTCTCGAGGCAGCGCTGAATGACGGAGCGCAGCCCGACGGGAACGCGGGCGGGCATCTGCGCGGGAGGATCTTTCAGGATGGCCGCGCTGAGTTCGTAGCTGCTCTTTCCATGAAATGGCATGGCACCCGTTGCCATTTCCTGCAGCAATACGCCGAGTGCCCAGATGTCGCTGCGTTCGCTCGCGGGTTCTCCGCGCAGGATCTCGGGAGCCATGTAGGCGGGAGTGCCGGCAATCGTACCGGGATCGGTGAGCGTCGTCTGTGCACTGCCGGCATCGGCACCGCGCGGCGCGTAACCGGCCAGTCCGAAGTCCAGCACCTTGGCGTTGCCCGCGGAACTGATAACGACGTTCGCGCTCTTCAGATCGCGATGAATAATGCCGTGCTCGTGCGCGTACGCGAGCGCTCCCGCCACTTCCGCGCCGTAGCGCAGGCACGTCGCCACGGGAAGTCCGTCGGAGGGAATCTGCTCGGTCAGGGAACGGCCCGTGGCGAGCTCCATCGCGATGAACGTTTCGCCGTCTTCTTCGCCGGCTTCAAAGATCGTGCAGATGTGAGGGTGATCGAGCGAGGAGGCGAGACGTGCTTCGCGCACCAGGCGGGCGCGTGCAGCCTGGTCTGCTGCCATTTGTGGCGACACGACCTTGAACGCCACCTTGCGTCCCAGATTCGTGTCCTCCGCGAGGTAGACCTCACCCATTCCCCCGGCGCCGAGTCTTTCCAGTATTCGGTAGTGGGAAACGGTGCGGCCGATCATGTTCGCGATGTTACTGCGGCCCGAGCCGGGCCGTCACGCACGGACTTGCAGCGTATTCTGGGCCGGGCCGGTCGCGAGCTAGATCTTCGATTCGATGCGGCGGTCGGGCACCAGCCAGGCCAGCGCCACCGCGGCATAGATCGCGATTGAGAGGGGCGGCCATACCCACGCCAGCAGTACCCCCGAAGCGTAGGCAATTTGCGAAGCTCTCCCCTTCCAGTCCGCACCCACCGCTTCGCGCAGCTTCACATTGGCGGCCTGGCGCACGATCCTCGTGTACAGAATGCTGTACGCAATGCCGGCTCCGAGATCCACGACGCCGTACACGGCGACGGGGACCGCCTCGCGGTAATGCTCACTCATCCACACGGTCGTGAATGGAATCAGCGAGAGCCAGAACAACAGGTGCAGATTGGCCCACAGCACGCTGCCGCTCACGCGCTCCGTCATGTGCATCAGGTGATGGTGGTTGTTCCAGTAGATTCCGAGAAACACGAAACTCAACAGGTAGCTCAGAAACAACGGCAGGAGCGGGCGCAACGCAGACCACGTCGCTTCGTGCGGCGTCTTGAACTCGAGCACCATGATCGTGATGAGGATCGCGATCACGCCGTCCGAGAATGCTTCGAGGCGTGTGGTATTCAATTCTCTACCGAACCAACACGACTTTCTGATTCTTCATGTCGGTCCTGGTCTGCATGCGCACGTAATACACGCCGCTCGCCACCTGGCGCCCGCTGTCGTCGCGGCCGTCCCACGTCGCCACATAGCGACCGACACCGCGCGACTGGTCGACCAGCGTGCGAATGCGCGCGCCCCTGACATCGTACACGCCGATACGCACGTGATCCGACGACGGGAGCTCGTAGTCGATGCGCGTCGACTGCGAGAACGGGCTCGGAACGCCGGGGTGCAGGGCCAGCTCCGCCGGCGGCGTGTCGTGCACACCGGTGACACCACCCGAGAGGTCGACTTTGACCGAGTAATTGCCGGTCTGATCAGCGCCGGCATCCTCAACCACGAGCGTGTAGTAGCCGTCCATCGGCAACGTGGGAGAGATGTTGTCGCTCGTTGTCGTAACGATCGCGCCCGCGCCGTTGGGCGGATAGAGCGCGACCTGCGTGTCGATCAAACCGGACGTGGCCGTCGCGGTGATAGCGGCCGTCATCCCGGTGATGCCGTAGAAGGTGTAGCCGTCAGCATCAGCGAGGGAGTAGATCGACCCGAGTTTGGTCACATTGTCGGCAATGGGACCGCCGTCGGTCTCACCACTTCCCGAGTAGGGCCCCGCCGAAACGTTGAGGACGGACATCGTATAGCTGCCTGCCGTATCGTATCCGTTGTCCTCGATCACGATCGTCCACGTACCGGTGGCGTTGCACATGAAGTCAAGACGATCGCCGCTGGTGTACGTCAGATAGCCGGCGCCGTTGGGCGGATACGCAACGATCAAGGTGTTGAAATTTGCGCCGCTCGTGGCAACTGCATCCACCAGTATCCGCTGACCGTAGGCGGCATACATCGTGTACGCGTCGAGATCGCCGATCCCGCTCATGGTCCCGCTGACCACCTGGTTCGATACGATGGCTCCGCCGTTGGTGTCTCCACCGTTGGTGAGCGGGCCGACTGTCACATTCAAATACGAGACCGTGTACGCTCCCGGGTTGTCGTCGCCGTAATCCTCTACCACCAGCGTGTATGTGCCGGTGCGCTGCAGCAGAACTTCCATCTGATCCGACGAAGTGGTGCCTTCGTTGCCGAGACCGCCGGGCGGATACAAATACATGTTCGTGTTGTTGTTGGCGCCCGTCGCGACCGCCGTCAGGATGACACGCTGGCCCGCCGTACCGCTGAAGGTGTAGGCGTCCATGTCCACACCCTGATTGAACTGACCGGTCTTGATCTCATTGGAGAGAATGGGACCGCCGTCGTTGTCAGTTCCGTTGCTGATCGGACCGCTGGTGACGTTCAAGAGCGAAAGCTCGTAATTGCCTGAATCGTTCAGGCCGTTGTCGACAACCAAGAGCGTCCACGTGCCGGTAGCACCGAGTTGCAACTCCAACCGGTCCCCGCTGGTGGACGCGGCCGCCGGACCGCCGCCCGGTGGATAAAAGGCAAATGAGCTGTTATAACTGGCACCGCCGGTGGCCACGCAATCAACGATCACGCGCTGTCCGAACGTTCCCGAGAACGTGTACGCATCCATGTCTCCCGGCCCGCTGATGCTTCCCGTCTTCACATCCGCCGATACGATCGGCCCGCCGTTCGTATCCGTGACGTCGGTGAGAGGGCCGGCCGTGAGATTGAGATACGAGAGCGTGTACGCGCCCGCGTTGTCGTCGCCGTAGTCCTCGACCACCACCGTGTAGGTTCCCGTCTGCAGGAGCTGCACGTCGGCAAGATCGCCGCTGCCCGAGGCGTACTCGTTGATTCCGCCACCGGGCGGATAGAGTGTGAGGTTGGTGTTGTTCAAACCGCCACCTACCGCGATCGCGGTCACAATAACGCGCTGGCCCGCGGTTCCGGAGAACGTGTACGCGTCCAGATCCACGCCCTGGTTGAACTGGCCGTTGACGATCGCGTTCGACACCAGCGCACCGCCGTCCAAATCCGACCCGGTGGTGTGCGGCCCCGACGTCACGTTGAGAAACGACATGTCGTAGCTGCCCGCCGCGTCGAGCCCGTTGTCCTCGATGATGATCGTCCACGTGCCCGGGGCGTTGAGCTGGTATTCCATGCGATCACCCGTGGTGTACGTGGCATTGGCGCCGCCGTTGGGCGGGTACAAGCCAATGAGCGTGTTGAAACTCGCGCCACCGGTTGCGACCGCATCAATGATCACGCGATCACCGATGGCTCCGGTGAACGTGTACGTGTCCACGTCGGCGACGCCGCTGATGGTGCCGCTCTTGACCTGCGCGGACACGATCGGACCGCCGTCGGGATCGCCGGCACTGGTGAACGGACCCACGCTCATATTCAAAAACGATATCGTGTACGCGCCGGCGTTGTCGTTGTTGTAGTCCTCCACCACGACGGTGTAGGTGCCGGTGTATGTAAGCTGAAAATCGATCACGTCGCCTGTGCTCGTGGTGTTCTCGGCGATTCCTCCGCCAGGCGGATACAGCGTCAGGTTGGTGTTCTGGAGACCACCGCCGGTGGCGACAGCCGTGATCGCGACTCGCTGCCCGGCGATTCCGTTGAAGGTGTACGCATCGAAATCAACCGGCTGCTGGAACTGTCCGTTCTTGATCTCGTCCGAGACGATTGGGCCACCGTCGTTGTCGCCGGTCGCCTTGAGCGGTCCCGCGGTGATATTCAGGAGAGACATCTGGTAGCTGCCCGCCGTGTCGAGACCGTTGTCCTCGATCACGATCGACCATGTTCCGCTCACTGTGAGTTGGGCGTCGATCTTGTCGCCCGTGGTGTACGTAAGGTTGCCCGCTCCGTTGGGTGGATACAGTGCAATGAATGTGTTGAAGCCCGCGCCGGCGGTGTTGATGGCGTCGATCAACACGCGGTCTCCGTATGCTCCCTGGAAGGTGAACACGTCGAAATCACCGGCACCGCTGATGGTGCCGCTCTTTGTTTCAGCGGATAACATCGGGCCGCCGTCATTGTCGCCCAGGCCGGTCAATGGGCCGGCCGTGAGATTCAGAAACGAGATCGTGTAGTTGCCCGCGTTGTCGTTGCCGTAGTCCTCCACCACCACCGTGTATGAGCCCGAGGTCCCACATTGCCAGTCGATCACGTCGCCGGTGCTCGACGTGGTCTCCGCGGGACCGCCCGACGTCGGATAGAGCGTAATGTTCGTATTTGCCGTGCCGCCAGTCGCGATCGCGGAGAAGAAAATGCGGTTGCCCGCGAACGCGTTGAACGTGAACGCGTCGAAGTCGACCGGGTCCTGCAGCGTGCCGTTTCGAATTTCGTTGGACGCAATCGCGCCGCCATCGGTATCGCTTCCGCTCGTGAGCGGGCCTGCGGACAAGTTGAGAAGCGAGAGCGAGTAACCACCCGCCGTGTCCGCTCCATTGTCATCGATCACAATGACCCACGTGCCGGACGCGTTGAGCTGAGTGTCGAGCTTGTCGCCAGCGGTGTAGGTAAGCGCGGGGCCGCCGCTGGGAGGATAAAGGCTGATATAGCTGTTGTAGCCCGCGCCCGAGGTGGCAATGCAGTCGATCAAGACGCGGTTACCCTGGGTGCCCGTGAAGGTGAACGCGTCAAAGTCGGCAGGGCCGCTGATGGTGCCCGCCGTTACATCGGCAGAGACGATGGCGCCGCCGTCGGTGTCGCCGCCACCCGAGAGCGGTCCCGCGGTGATGTTGGTGAACGCGAGCGCGTATGTGCCCACGTCGTTGAGTCCATAGTCCTGTATTTCGAGGGTGTATGTTCCCGTCGAAGCCAGCTGGTAGTCGAGACGGTCACCCGTCTGAGTGTCCTGCACAATCACGCCGCCACCCGGCGCCTTCAGGATGATGGTGGTATTCATCAACCCGCCGGTGGTGATCGCATTCGCGATCACACGATTTCCGGCGGTGCCGGTGAATGTCCACGATTCGATATAGGACGGCCCCGCCACGCTCCCGGCGGTGGTGGTTCCCGACGTGAGCGGACCGCCGGCAAAGGCCGCAACAGCGATGAATGAAAGAGACCAGGCGATAGGTACGACGAGGCGGAGGCGCATGGGTGGTTCCTCGACGGTTGTGGGTCAGGGATGCACGACGCGGACAACGCGTGAAGTTGATGGTATCACACGCGATTTGGCGCCATCAAGAAAACGCACCTGCCGGGGGGGCGCCACCGGTCATCGTTTCGGGTGAGCTGAGCTCCGCGTGCGGATTCGGTGCATGAGGGGCCCGATCAGGAGATACGACGAACCAATGGCGAAGGCGAGGAGCGCGGTTTGTGGCGAAGCGGCACGCGCGCGCAGGAAGTGCGCGTAGCCGTAAATGGTCATCGGGATATAGAGGACGGTACCGGTCGCCATGCCGGGCGAGTAGCTGCGCGTCCTCCACGCCCCGCGCAGGTGCCAGAGCGCATTCGTGAATACAATGGCCGCCACCGACAGCCACAGAAGAGGCCCGATGGGCATGTGGCGCGTGGCAAAGACGTCGTAACAGATGACAAGCAGCAGCACGTTGACGATGATATGCAATCGCGAAGTGATGCTGCGCGCGAATTCCGGGCGGTAGCGCCGATCCCAGTCGGCGAAACCGCCCGGAAAGAAGAACTCCTCCGTGATGTGGAGGCACGCGGCCACCAGAGGCGCGGCGTAGAGCCAATCCATCGGCTACTCGCCGGTGGTCGGGTCGATGACGCTCTTGACCTGAGTCACCCTGTCGATCGGGAAGCCACCGCGCCTGGCATGCTCGCGAACGAGCTCCTCGTTCGCGGCCAGGTACACGCAGAACAACTTGTCCGGCGCCACATAGCTGTGCTCCCACTGCACATCCGGTCCCAGCTCGTGCAGCACCTTGTTGGAGCTGGCGGCAAGATTTTTCATCGCATCCGCGTTCAGGCGGTGTACACCGGGAACCGTGCGCTCAATGACGAAACGGGGCATGACTGCTGCCTCCTACGGATTCGTGTTCAGTCCGCGGCGCTCGAGGAGCGGGCCGATCTCCGGCTCACGGCCTCTGAATTTCTTGTACAGGACCATCGGGTCTTCCGTGCCACCCTTCGAGAGAATGTACTCGCGGAAGCGATCCGCCGTTTTCTTGTCGAAGAGCCCCGCTTCCTTGAAGGCATGGAAGGCATCGGCATCGATGACCTCAGCCCACACGTAGGCGTAGTACCCCGATGAATATCCGCCCGAAAAAATGTGCGCAAAGTACGTGCTGCGATAACGCGGCACGATCTCCGGAATCAGCCCGAGCGCGTTCATACGCTGAGCTTCGAACCCGTCCACATCGTTGGGGGCGTCGCCCTTGAGGGTGTGCCAGTCCATGTCGAGATACGAAGCAGCCAGATACTCGACGGTGGCGAAGCCCTGGTTGAAGAGCTTCGCATTCTGCATCTTCGCGATCAGGTCGTCGGGAATGGGCTGCCCCGTCTTGTAATGGAACGCGTAGGCCTTCATGACCTCCGGTTCGGTGGCCCAGTTCTCGAACACCTGCGACGGAAATTCGACGAAGTCCTGCGCCACCGCGGTGCCGGAGAGCGAATTGTAGGTCACGTTGGACAGCATGCCGTGGAGCGCGTGGCCGAACTCGTGAAACAGCGTCGCGACTTCGTCGAGTGAAAGCAGAGCCGGCTCGTCGGCGGTGGGCCGCGAAAGGCTGGCCACGTTGACGACCACGGGCGTCACTTCCTTGCCGTGTTCGCGCGACTGCTTGCGGTACTCGCTCATCCACGCGCCGGCGCGTTTGCCGGGGCGCGGATAGTAGTCGGTGTAGTAGATCGCAAGGTGCTTGCCGTCCTTGTCCTTCACTTCGAAGGTGCGCACCTCGTCGTTGTACCTGGGAAGATCGGTGCGCTCTTCAAAGGTGATCCCGAAGAGCTTGTGCGCCGTATCAAACGCACCCTTGATCACGTTGTCGAGCTGGAAGTATGGGCGCATGGCCGAATCATCGAAGTCGTACTTCTGCTTCTTCACACGCTCGGCGTAGTACCACCAGTCCCACGACGCCAGCTTGAAGTTGCCACCCTCGGCGTCGATCATCTTCTGCATGTCGTCGCGCTCGGCCTTGGAGCGCGCGAGCGCCGGCTTCCACAGCTCGTCGAGCAGGTCGTAGACGTGTTTGGGTGTCTTGGCCATGTTGTCGTCGAGGACGTAGTCGGCGTGCGTCTTGTAACCGAGCAGGTTGGCGCGGCGCGCGCGCAGCGTCGCTTCTTCGCGGATGATCTCCTTGTTGTCAAGCTCGTCGTTGTTGTCGCTGCGCATGCAATACGCCTTGTAGATTTTCTCACGCAGCGCGCGATTGTCGGCGTAGGTGATGAACGGGATCATGCTCGGCTTCTGCAGCCCGAACACCCACTTGCCTTCCTTGCCCTTGCTTTTCGCGAGTTCGGCTGCGGCGTCGATGACACCCTGCGGCAGGCCGGCGAGATCCTTCTGGTTGTCGATCACGAGTTCGAACTTGTTCGCTTCCGCCAGGTTGTTCTCCTGAAATTTCAGCGAGAGAACCGAGAGACGCTCGTTGATGTCACGGAATTCTTTTTTGTCGCTCTCTTTAAGGTTCGCGCCACCGCGCACGAACTGCTTGTAAGTTTCCTCGAGCA
This sequence comes from uncultured bacterium, assembly GCA_964621155.1. Lineage (GTDB taxonomy): Bacteria > Krumholzibacteriota > Krumholzibacteriia > WVZY01 > JAKEHA01 > JAKEHA01. The sequence continues at coordinate 19,820 of CAZULB010000007.1, forward strand.
GACGTTCCTGCTCCGGAGAGAGCTTGAGTTTCTTGCGCTGGTCATAGACGGCCTTGACGCGCGCAAAGAGCTTCGCATCGAGGTAGATGTCGTCGTTGAGGGCGGAGAGTTTGGGAGCCACGCGCTTCGCCACCGCCTGCAACGAGTCGTTGGTCTCGGCGTCGTTGATATTGAAGAACACGTCGCTGACGCGGCGCAGAAGTCCACCGCTCTCTTCAAGCGCTTCCACCGTGTTCTCGAACGTGGCTGCCGCTTTGTTGTCGCGAATCGCCATCATTTCGCTTTTCTGATCGGCGATGCCCTTCTCGAACGCCGGCATGTAATGTTCATTGTGAATCTTGTCGAAGGGAGGCACGTCCCACGGCGTGTTGTACGGCATGAGGAACGGATTGTCCTCGGCGCCGGCCATGCCGGTGAGAGCCACAAAAGAAAGCAACAACGTCATCGTGAGAACACCCGTTTTCATCTGATTCTCCCTGGGTTGGTGGAGGTGGTTACGGGAGATGTTATCGTGAAGTTGCCTTCGCCGCCACACCCATTGCGTGCCCATACATAGGTTGGCAACCCTCAGGACGACTCCAGATTGGGATTACCGTCCATCCACTTGAGATTGAAGCGCATGTGCGCAATCAGCCAGAGGCCCGTTTCGCACGAAAGTTGAAAGTCGTACGAACCCACAAAGGTGCGCGTGTTGCGACCGCTCGGATTCTCCAGGTAGTGAATGGCGATGCCGTAGCAGAACACGGTGGCGCGGTTGCCATCGATTGTCACCATGTAGTTGCCGGCCTGATGGTGAACACCCTGCAACGCCGCCAGTCCCGTCTCCCACTGTTTGGCGATTCCGTCCGGCGTCATCTCGCGCGCGGGCCCCGCGCCTACCGACGACATGTCGATCGTCACCGGATCGTGAAAACAGCGACGGACTGATTCCCAGTCGCGCTTGTCGGTCGCGATGAAGAGTCGGTTGACAGCCTCGACAACGTCGAACCGGTCGAAGGCAGACATGCTTTCGATCCTGCTCATGGTGCGGTGACGTGCTCAGGCCGGCTTGTTGCGCAGCATCTGCAACGCGCCACCCCAGGCGTTCAGTTGATCGAGCAGCGCCCCGAGGCTTTTTTCGTGGCGTGGATGCGGCTTGAACTCCTTGTAACCTTCCCAGTCGGTGGCGAGCATGAGCGCCACCTGCCGGCTCACGATCGCCAGTTGCAACTCGGTAGCGGTATTTTTCAGGTGCTCCACCGAACGCGCGCCGCCCACGTTCCCGTACCCGACAAATCCTGCCGCCTTGTTGTTCCACTCCTTATATAGGAAGTCGAGGGCGTTCTTGAGCGCCGGACAAACCCCGTGGTTATACTCGGGTGTCACGAAGACAAAAGCGTCGAAAGGGGCAATGGTTGCCGCCCACGCCTTCGTGTGCTCCTTCGCATAGCGCCCCGTCGCGGGAGACTCAGGTTCATCGAGAAACGGGAGATTCACTTCGCGCAAATCGATCAGTTCGTACTCGGCATCACCGCGTTTTCGTGCGATGTCGAACACCCACCTCCCGACCGCTTCACCCAGACGAACGGGACGAACACTTCCAATGATGATTGCGATTTTCAGCATGTGCGCTCGACCCCGGCGAGCTTCCCGAGACAACACCTTCCAGCTTGCTCCCGCCTACTTCATGGGTACCGCGCCGCCGGCCGGCCAGTCGGTATCGCCCACCCGCTTCAGGTTCATTTCGAAGAACTGCACGGGTGCCTGTCCGGGCACGATGCGCTCGCCCACTTCCTTCCACTGGCCATCCTTGATGGTGGCCGTGTAGCGAATCGTCATCGGGCCGGCCGGAATCTCCCATACGTAACCGTCGGCGGTCGGTGTCAGCTTGAAATCACCGACGCGTCCCTGTGCATACGAATGCAGCGTGTATTCCTTTTTGGCGGGATCGAAGGAGACGGTGCCAAACGCGTTGAATGCTACCGCGCCATCGGCGCCGTAGCCACGGCCTTCAATGACCTTGACCTGGCCATCGAGAAACGGTCCGATGCGCTCGGTCTGGGTAATCTCATGCTTTCCGCCGGGAAGCATGGTCCAGGCCGGGCCGCGCCAGACACCATCCATAATGGCGAGCGGCTTCATGGCCGCCTTTTGCGCGTCGATGGATGCAAGGTCCGGCCCCTGCGCCTGTGCGGAAGCGGCAAGTAGCGCGATCAGTAAAGAAACCAGAAACGACGAACGAAGCCTGTAAGTGAGGAGCACGCATAACCTCCGGGAAAAGCGCGCGGCGGGCACCGCGCGCAGATCCCGGAGTCTAGCGATTTGATTCCGTCCGCGTCAATGCGGGCGCATCAACGATAAAGGGACTTCACTTTCCCCCACGTGGTGGGCTCCACCGCAACCACGCCACCTTGCAGGAAGGAAAGCGACTTGATCTCGACGTGAGAGTTGCCGCCGCCGGTGCCGTCGCCAAAGAACACGCGATTGGCCGCGACTGCAAAGCCGCTGCTCGACGTGAAGAGCAGCACGTTGTCACGATAGATGCGAATCGTCGGACCCGGCGTGAAATCGAGGATGTAGTCGTGGAACGCCGAGCTGTTGTCGTACGTGCCGGCTACCGCCACGGCGCCCGACGGTCCCAGCGCATAGATCCTCGTGGGAGTGATCGAGATGTCGTACTGGACGCTGCCGGTAGTAAAGCCGAACGCGTTGGTCTGCTCGCCATTGGAAGCGCCGCCCGAGCCCTCAAACTGAAGACAGCGCGCGGTGAAACGAAGCTGTTTGACCTCGCTCGTGGTCACGATACCGCTGACCTGATAGAAGATGCTTCCGCCCGACACGCCGAAACCCTGCCCGATCGTATTCATGTCGAGTAGTGTGCCAGTGGCGTTGAAAACGTTGCTTTCGACAGCGCCGGAGTGCGACCCCGATGCTGCGAAGGTCCATCCCTGGGCGGACGGGAGTGATGACGTGCTGAGCGCGATGTACTGGGTAGCAGCAATGGACGGTGCCGCCAGGGCGCCAACCATGGCGATCGCCACCAGAGCGGCGCTTGATCTGCGGAGCATGCCGGGGGCCTCCAACAAGCTGTGTGTGCACTGCGACAGGATGCTTCAATTGTACCGGAACGCGTAGCCGCGCTGCAACCGGCACGCGCGAGGCTAGGGGCGGGTCAAGCGGACAATCTCATCCCGCGCTGCGGGATAGGTCGAGATCAACGCCGCCCGGTTGCCGATCTCAAAATCGGCAACGTCAAAACCGGGGGCCATAGTGGTCCCCAGCAGAGCATAGTTCCCGCCATCGCGCAGCCGGCACCCCTGCCACACACCGCCGGGCACGACCACCTGCGGCTGCAGACCGCGCGCCAGGTCCGAACCGATCAGCACGTGGCGCACCGAGCCGTGCGGCCATAGCTGCACCATTTCAACCGTGTCGCCGAGATAGAAATGGAAGATTTCGTCGCCGGGTAAACGATGAAGGGCCGAGAAGGTTGCCGGCGTCAACAGGTAGTAGATCGCGGTGGAAGCGTTGCGATCGTCGCCGTTCGTGGCACGCATGCGCAGCCTCGATCGATACGTCTCGCGAAAGAAACCGCCTTCCATCGGGTGCGGTTCGAGCTGCAACATGCGCTTGATGTCGTCCGCGGTGAGAGACACGCTACAGATCCGTCATGCCATCGAAGAAATCCACTTCGCCCGTTTCCAGCGAATACTCCCCGCCTACCACGCGCAGCCCTTCGTTCGCGATCAGGTTCTCCAGAATGGCGGATCCATGCCGCAGATGGTTGGCGGACGCGCGCACGTTGGCACGCACAGCGTGGTGCACGAGCTCGTGTTCGTCGCGCGCCACGGGTGTCTCGAGCAACGGCGCCACCGACGGGCGCACGCGCTCCACGATGGAACGCAAATTGATGGACTGGTCCGACGGCGCGCGCAATTCTTCGAGCGCGGCCAGGATGGCACCGCAACCGGAGTGCCCGAGCACGACGACGAGCCTCGTCTTGAACCGGGTCGCGGCGAACTCGACACTGCCCACCTGCGACGGCGCCACGATGTTCCCCGCCACGCGGATCACGAACAGATCGCCCACTCCCTGATCGAACACGAGCTCGGCGGGAACGCGCGAATCGGAGCAACCGAGCACGATTGCAAACGGAAACTGTCTGTCGACGAGCGCAGCGCGTCGCATGCTGAACGATCCGTCCACTTTGCGGACGTCGTTCGCGAAGCGCTGGTTACCTTCGCGGAGTTTTTCGAGTGCGTCGCGAGCGTTGAGCATGCATCAATTTACGTCCGCCGGCGCTTCCCAAGCAGGGCCATCAAGGACTGCCGGCGCAAACGCATTATCAGGACCAGAGCCCGTCAGTTTGATGGGCCCGCCGAATCGCGGCGTGGCCCATTCGTCAGCACGGGGTGCGGAGGAACTAGCCGGCTTCCGCGGCCTCGATCAGTCCGACGCGATAGTCGCCATCGGTCTCCACCGCTGCCAACCACAGGTCGAACGAGCCGCCGTCGTGTCCTTCACCGGGGTTGAACTGGATGCACAACCAGCCGCGGTAGTTGGACTTTGTGATTTCGTTCGAGCCTCCGAGGTCTTCCACACCCAGGAAACCCTCATCGAGGGTCCACGTGCGGGCACTCCCGGCGCCCGCGGACGAGACCAGGGTCTCGATGTCGGAAGGGCTCATGGACTGCTGCAGCCAGGGGGCGAAAAGAGCGTGGGCTTCGCCGAAATTCTTCTCAACAACGCGCTTGGCGAGAGCGTCGCACAGTGCTTCACACTTCTGTTCCAACGTGATGACTCCCGGGATATGAATGGGTTCGGAATGCACGACTTCAGCGTCGTGTTCATTCATCGGGAGATTAGGCCCACCCCGCCGCGCCCGGCAATCAAATTATTGGCAAATATGAAGATTCTTGCCAGCAGGGCCGGAGAGACAGGATCTCCTCCAGCGCACGCCCGAAAGCAAGGCGCGACGACAACGCCATGCGCCTTGCGGAGCGTCTGGCGCGGACGCGCAACGCGGCAGATCGGTGTGCGCTAGCGCGGACCGATGCGGAGCGCAGCGGTAGCCACGAACACTTCGCGCAGGAAAAAAATCAGACCGATGAAGAAACACAGCATCGCGGCGACAAACAGGGCGGCAACCGTTACGGAGGCGTTGAATTCGTAGAATGCGCCCACGAAGAGTGTGATGACGACAGCGCAGATCAGGCACGCGGTGATCGTACAGAACGTTATCGCACGGTTGATCAGGGTAGCGCGGCGCGAATACAACCGCAGACTCTCGTGCGACCGCGCCAGCTCTCCCGGCTCGATGGTGTGGAGCCGGTTCTCGAGCGCGCGCGCACGGTCGACGATGCGCGCCAGCCGGTTCGTCATCACCGCCAGCATTGCGCCGATACCCGAAAGCAGGAAGACGGGCGCTACCGAAAGCTGAATCGCGTGGCCGACGGTGGTGATGCCACTGGTGGGTTCCATCGCGCGGTCTACTTCCCTTCCTTTGGTTCCAAACGGGCGCCGCGTGCCTGCAGGAGCTTGCGCAGGAGCGAGCGATGGCAACGCGACTCGTTTTCGCAATAACAACCCACCGAGAAATTGGCGTGGTGTGACAACGCCGCCAGCATGTCGAGCGTGCGCGCGTTCTCGGGGGCGGCCATTTCCTGGTGATAACGGCGCGCGAATGCGTTCCACTGCGCCTGCGATTCCACCGACTGACCGAGCTTCATGGTGGCAACGCTGGGCGCGAGGTTCGGATACCACACGTCGTACCAGTTTTCGGATGCAAACTTGCTCTTCGGGACACCGCGCGGCGGCCGGCGCACGCTTCCGATGCGCAGCCCTTCATTCTTCACGCGTGGGGTTCCCAATCTGACGATGCGGATCGGCATGACTACTTCTGCAGCTCCTTCATGAAGCGCGCACTGGTTTGCTGGTAGCCGATGTGACGGAAGAAGGCGACGGTCGGATGCCCGAGTGCCGTGAGCAGGCGCGCCAGCTCGGGCGCGTCCTGCTCGGTCGCTTCACGGATCATCGACACGTCAGTCGACGATGGAGAAAATCTCGCGGTGACCGCCCGTCATCAGAGCGCGGAAACCCGGATACCATTGCTTCCACTCCGGCGCGCTGAAGGCCGAGGCGATCGATTTCTCGAATGCGGCCATGTCGGGAAATTCGGTTTCCATAACGAGCGTGTAGTGCGTGGAAACGAGATCCGTCATCACCTTCGGCATGGGATGGTTGAACTTCTTCGCCAGGGTGCGGTACTCGCGCATCTTTTCCTTGGCTTCTTTCATGGAATCAGGATCGATGGAAAACACTTCGCGGACGAGAATCGGCATCTTCTTTCCTCCTGTTACAGTCACCCAATTGCGAACCGGTCATTTACTCCGTTTCGCACCTCTACGCGCGGACTTCCCGGGCGTGGTACGCGCTTCGAGAGTCGCGCCAAGTACTTTCCTGAGCAATGCAGCCGGCATGGGCCGATCAATCGGAATGCGAATGGTGCCCTTGCTGGTTTCATAACCTTTGAGCTCTTTCGCCAACTTCTGGATGGGCCCGGCACCGGGGAACATCGAGATGTGATTGGCCATGGCGGCGATGCACATGATCGACTTCCCGTCTTTGCGGAAGGCGGGCATCTGGTAGCTGATGCACTCCTCGGCATCGGGCACGGCGGCGAGGATGGCGCGGCGCAGCTGCTTGAGCGCGGCGCGCTTCTCGGGCGTGAGCTGAGCCACGTATTCGTCGAAGTTCTTGTGCCCCGAAGGCATGGCCGGCATCTTGCGCGGCTTTCCCGAGAGCTCGTACGACGCCGCGATCCATTCGCGCAACTCCTTGTTCACTTCGCGCGGCGAGCGCACACGGATTTCGTTGTAGTAGCGTTTGGCGGACATGCGCACCGCCTTGTGGACGCGCTCACTGTCGATTGCCTCGCTGGACTTGAGGGTCAGAATCAACGCCTCGCGACGAACCGTCACGCCCGCGAATGTCGTCTCGCGCATGAGATGGATGGACGTCTTCTTGGGTGCCTCGCGCACCTTGCCGAGCTCGCGCGAAGCTTTCAGGATGGCATCGTACGCGGCGCGCACCGAGGGCGCCGCCTTCTCGAACTGATCAAAGTGATCATTCATCGCTCGTCCTCAAATCAGCGAACCAGTCGCCATTGCGGTCCCGCGTGACGGTTACCTGCCACGGGCGGCAGCACACCGGGCAATCTTCCACGTACGACTGCTTGCTGCCCCCGCTTTCGTCGATGTCGACATCGACGCTTTCGCCGCAGTAGGGGCAAGAAAGTCCGAGTCCGCTCTCTCCAGCGAACTCTTCTTCGGCATCCATGTCATCCATCATGGGTCACGCTCGCTCGAGAACGGTGGACGGTCGTGCTCCCGGAATATTAGCGCAAGCAAAGCGCGCGTCAATGGCGCACGGAAGTCGCCGGCGGACGGGTGGCCGAGGGTTGTCCTTCGTTGCGCGTCGTGGTCTCACTCCTCGTACTCTTTGAGAGCCGGCGCCGGCGGCACCTTGCTGTCGTCGGTCCTGTGTGCGCGCACGTCGCGCCCCTTCTCCCCGTCGGGCAACAGGATGAGCGCGCCCCGCAACGAGTCGCCATCGGCCGTGAACGACCACACGCCGTGCGTGTTCCCGATGCTGAACTCGGAGCGAATCCCGTCAGACGTTTCATCGTACTGGAAGATGAGTGCACCCATCGGGAGGCGCTTGCCTCCCACGATCTTGTCCGCGAGGCAGCGTATCTGCCATGGCGCGGCGGGAAACGGGACGAATCTGTACACGACTACCTCGTTCTTGCAGGCAGCACGATTCTTGCCCACACACGTGGAAGTTCCGGTCCAGGTGCCGGTATAGGCCGCGATCCTGGCCTGGCGTGCATCGAGTTCGGAATCTTTGGGCGGCGGAGAGGGCGTCGGTGTGATGTTTTGCGCGAGCGCCCCCGCGGCAACGACCACGATCAAACAACCAACCAGGATTCTCAGTCTCATGAGGCGTCTCCTTCGACTCGTGCTACTTCAAACATGACGCTTCGAACGGGACCAGTGGCGCACCCGCCTCGTCGTCATCGCAACGCGCGCTCTATGCGCAGCGAGGCCAGTTTCTCGAGCAGCAGAAGCAGCGGGTAGACAAGGACTGGCGCCGTCAGAACCAATGCCAGCCACCTGCGCCCGGAGCCGAATCCAATCCCCCACCGAATTACCATGAGAGGCCACAGCCACAGAAGGATTGTGCAGAGAAAAACGATGGTGGCCGCCGAACGCGTCGCCACGCGGCGAGTTGGATCGGCAATGTGACGGCGCCGCCGCTCAAAGATCCAAATCGCCAGCATGGGCAACGCCGAAAGCACTCCGGTCGGAACCAGGGTTCCCCACGCCGCCGGGTCGCCGAACTGCTCCCACACGATGCCGTGCACGAGCACCACCAGAATCGGAAAGACGATCAGGACAAGACGTGCCATCGTTCGTCGGCGGGACACTCCATCCGTCTACCTGGGATAGTTGGGAATGTTCATTCCCAGAATGATATCGCGTGTCACCTGCCACACGCCGTTCGCGTCGCGGGTCGGGTGCGCGATGCCGTTTCCGGCGCGACCATTGCCAGGCGTACCGCGTGCTTCTGCAGTGAGCCGGGGATCGTCATCAAAACGAATGTCGTCGATCCAGTAGGCGCAGCGTCCCACTTCGACGATGATCATGTGTACGTGCTCGGGAATGTTTGTGTTTGGATACCCGGCGGGACGAATGGTGTCGAAGTGATACCGACCATCGGCACCGGTGCGCGCCCAGCCACGCAGGCGGCCGTGGCGCATGTCTGGATACTTTTCGTCGCGCGGATAGTGCCCGGTGTTGTCGGTGTGATAGGCGTACACAATCACATTCGCGGCGGGACGACCCTCGCGGTCGCGGACAACGCCATCGACCTGCATGGGCGCACCCGGCTCGTTCGTGGGGGCAATGCGTGCGCTCGACGGGATCGCGGCCGGTATTCCTGCGAACACCCAGTCGCAGTTCTCACAGGCATCGAGGAACGGCTCGTTTTTCGCGGTCTTCTCTTCGGCGGCGCCACTCGTGCATCCGAGGAGACAAATCGCCAGCACCACCGAAAGAAGCCTGCCCATGGTTAGGAAATCTTCAGGTCGAGAATCTTGCTCACGTCGTGCAACAGTCCGTAAGCGGTCGTTTCATCCATGCCGCCCGCCAGCAGGAACGACTTCCCGCCCGTTTCGACATTCAGGGAGTTGGCCACGGTGGCAATTTTTGCGCGCTGTGCCATCCCGGCGGCGACGTTGGTATTCGACGTCCACTGCTGAACGTTGAGCTCCTTGTCGGTGATACCGTTTCTAAGAATGAGGCGATGAATGTCGCTTTTCGGAAACGTGCGGCCGCTGGCTTCGATCTGGTCCGGCGTCACACGAAATGAAGTGGCGACCTTGTGGTCTTTGGGACGCTGGTCGCGGGTCCAACCGTACCAGAGCGCGAATCCGCCCATCGCCAGAAACGCGATGCCAAATCCCGATGCGATGGACACGAGACCGACGAAGGCGATGACGCCTCCCACAATGAGCAGATAGGTGAACTTGGGTGCCGATGCGGGGGTCACCTGAAACACGGTGGCCGCACCGTCCTGACGCTTGCTGTACTCCGACGGGCGATTCTTCACGGAGGCCTCCTGGTCAAGGAAAAGTGTTCAGGCCAGAGTAACCGACCGTAAGCGCCAGGATCAAGCGCGCCGCCGGCAGCATGCAGGCCCGCAGTTGA
>CAZULB010000007.1:29578-35530 GCA_964621155.1 uncultured bacterium
CTCCCTAGGCTTTCCTGTCGTGTCGTGCGAGCCTCAGTTCGAGATGACGCCGCACGTCCGGCCACTCTTTGGCGAGGATGCTGTAGATGACTGTGTCGCGCGCACTGCCATCTTTGCGCGCGGCGTGGTGGCGGATCACGCCGTCTTTTTTCGCGCCCAGCGCTTCAATCGCTTTCTGGGACGCAAAGTTGAAATTGTCCGTGCGCAGGCCCACCACCTTGCAACCCAACGTGTCGAACGCGTGACCCAGCAACAGAAGTTTGCATGAAGTGTTGACGTGGCTGCGCTGCCAGTGCTTCGCATACCACGTGTAGCCGATTTCCACACGATCCACGGCGGCCACGATGTCGTGGTAGCGCGTGCTCCCGACGATCTTCCCTTCCGAGAGCTCGCGCACGACCCACGGCAACATGTGGCCGTCTTTCTGCCCCTGCAGCGCCGTGGTGATGTAGGTGCGGGTCTGATCCGGAGCGGGAATGGCGGTGAACCACAGCTCCCACAGCCGGCCGTCGGATATGGCAGCACCGATATCAGCTTCGTGCTCGAGCGTCATCGGCTCGAGCCGAACACCGTATCCTTCGAGTGTCACGGGTTGTAGGTTGATCATTGGTTGTGCTTCGCCGCGCCGCGTCGCATAGCGGGATCCCAGACTGGATACGGCTGGCGCGCGATCATGCGAGAAGAGCTTACGCCTGAACGGGGCGCTGCATCAACCGGAAGGAATTTGAATCAGTGTGCTCGACTTGCCGGGCGTTGCGGCAAGATGAAAACGCCGGCGACCATGAGGGCACAAATGATTAATGACACCGTGTAGCGTGACAGCTCGAGCCCACCCTGGCCGACGGGTTTGTCGAGCAGGTCGCCCACTGTGGCGCCCAGCGGGCGCGTGAGGATGAAGGCGGACCAGAACAACGCTGTGTGCGAAACGCTGGTGCGGTAGTAGAGCACCGCGATCAACAGGAGTGCCGCGCAGAAGATGGCCGCACTTCCCATGTATCCGAAACCCGCCGAGTCCGCCATCCAGTCGCCCAGCGCTGTCCCGAGGGTCTGCGAAAACAGAATCGTAACCCAGTAGAACATCTCGGATTTGGGAGACGAAACCGTGTTCACTGTGATCGAGCCCAAGGCGCGATGCCACACAAGCAGCGACAGCATGAGGAGCACCAACAGAATTGCGGACCCACCCGTGTACCCGATTCCCAGGGAACGAGTCGCAAAATCCGCCAGCGTCGTCCCCACTGTCGTGGTGGCAACCACCGTCAGCCAGTAGAGGAATGGATTGAAGCTCTTCGCCGATATCTGGGCCACCACTGCGATCACAAAAATCGTGGCGAAGATCGCCGTGCCGACGAGGTAGCCCAGATTCATCGACATGGAGACCGCGTCGCCGGCGGTTTCGCCCAACGTCGTGGCCAGAATCTTCATGATCCAGAAAGTGAAAGTAACCTGGGGAACTTTGCTGAGAGCGTCGTCGCGGGAGTCGGTGGTCATCGTGACAAGAATGTCGCGCATCGCATCCGGCGCTTGCAAGCTCAAGCATGCCGTATTCTGGCGCAAATCATGGACTTCTCATGGAACGTTCATCAATGCATACGGGAGCTCCCCATGACGCGGAACAACGGGCAGGGATCAAGCCGCCCGGCGCAGCACCGACCACAGGCCTTCGCCGGCGCGACTGGTGACCCCATGCCACGCGCCCGGTAGCGCTTTCACGAGATCATCCACGGAAAGATGAATCGGTGTGCATTCGCCGCTGCTGTTCACCCAGATCACAACACCATCGGGAATCAGCACACGCGCAATTTCTTCGGGAAACAAAAACGCATTGATGAGAACCACCGCCGCCGCGGACGCGTCGCGCAGCGGAAGCCGCGAGCCGTCGGCCAGGACGCGGTGCGCCGGCGCTGCGGGGGCGAGCTTGAGCATCTCCATGGATAGTTCGACCGCCATCACGGGGCGAAAGCGTTCCGCAAGGAGGCCGGAGTATGTGCCGATACCGCTCCCCACTTCAACCGCGAGGCCGGCCGGCATGCCCACTTCACCCAGACCGCGCTTCAGCGCGTCCGCGACGATCAACGTTCGCTCGGGAGAAGTTCGCGTGTGCCACTGCCCCGCCAGCTCATCGAAGTAGTTGGCAACGTCACCGGCGAGCGCGTCGGTCCAACCGCCCTGGTCGAGTCCCGCGGCGCGCCGGGTGGCGATGCGCATGGGATGATCGGGCGTACCTGTCGATGTGAGCTGGTGGCCTTCGATGGTAACGGGCGGAAGCTGCTTGATCATGCCGCGAGAATAACAGAAGGGCCACGACTGCGCACGGCAATGCCTGAACGTCGCCGCGGCCGCCCGGCTACGGCCGCTTGCTGCGCAAATGGTTCATCCCCGATGCCGATACAAAGACAAGCGTGCCCCGCCCGGGTTGCTGGCATTGCTCGATAAAGCCGCGCTCGTTGGCTTCCTCCCATACTGGAAGTCGCGGGCACGACGTGCGCCACGCTTCCAGCACCTCCGGGTACGGCCGTGGCTCGGTGCCCAGCCACTCGAGCCGGTCGAGAATCAGATTCTCAACCGTCGTGTCGCTCACGATTTCAACTCGGCGAGGCGGGCCTTCACGAGTTTCTTGATGATAGGTTCGGGAAGCGGTTTCGAGTACGCAAGCTGCATGGAAGCAGCGGTGGCGCGAAATCCCTTGAGTTCCGCGCGGTCGATGGAGGCCGGAATGGGGGAAATTTTCGCGTGCGTCTTCATCGCTTCGTAGCGAAACAGGGTCTCGCCCCTGAGCCGGATTTCCGGAAGACCAAACGCGAACGAATTGGTGGCGCCGCGTGCAGATGCGCGAATCAAATCGCGCAGGGCGATCAGAAATTTGCGCGGCACCGGATCGAGCGCATCGAGGTAGTTCTTGAGCTGCGCCCGGTTGAGCGCTTCCGCGAGCTCATCCGGCTTCATATTGGTCTGCGCGAACTATTTTGCGGTCGCCATCGCGCTGTCCGCAGGCGCATTTCCGCCCTCGAACGGAGGCGCCAGCAGCTGACCGGCCTTGAGACTCGCCTGTGCAAAACACGGGCTCCAGTGTTCCTTCGCGGTCACTGTCACGTCCCCGTTGGCGTCCGCGTAGTAATCGAGCGGCGGCAACGCGGCGATATAGCGGCTCCAGCTTGCGCCGGGCACCGTCGACGATTTGATGGCAACGCTCCACGAAAAAGATCCGTTGGCGTCCGTCTTCGCCGCAATGGGTTCCTGCGTGGTCCAGGAATTCGACCAACTGGAAGCCTTGTCGACGGGCAGACCCGTGAGCGAAATATCAATGCGCTTGTCGGGAGAGAATCCGGAGCCGTTCACCACCAGAACGCCGGCCGACCACGGGCCGGTGTCCGCCGCCCTCGCTCGCGTATATACGGAGATGGTGCTGCCGGTCTGCTTGCATTCCCGGCAGCCGGACAGGGTGAGCACAGTCGTGATGAACAACGAACTCAGCACGAGCAAACGGCGATTCATGAAGGCTCCTATGTAGTATTGTCGACGGATTGAATCCAGGGCGAGCACGGCCCCGTCCGGGGACTATAGCTCAAGTAGCGAATTTCATGAAAGTGGAACCAGAGCGCGCCCGAAGGTACTACGACCGGCCGGGAACGTCCTCCATGCCCGCCCGCGTCGACCGTTCTGCCCGCTCGGCAAGTACGCGCCAAACCGGCAGGAATACCTATTCTTATGAATCCGAAACGGAGCGATACCCAATGAATTTTCTCGGACTACGCACAGTGATCTATCGCGCACCCGATATCTCTCAGGCCAGGGACTGGTATTCGAGAATCCTCGGGATAGAGCCTTACTTCGACCAGCCTTTCTACGTGGGCTTCAATGTAGGCGGGTACGAGCTCGGGCTGGATCCCGATCCTTCGGCAACCGCCGCCGGCGCCGGCGGGTCCGTGGCGTACTGGGGGGTTGCGGACGCGGGTGCCGAGTTCCAACGCTTGCTGACACTCGGTGCCGCCGCGCGCACCCAGGTGCAGGACGTCGGCGATGGCATTCGGGTCGCCACCGTGCTGGATCCGTTCGGAAACGTTTTCGGCATCATCGAGAATCCGCACTTCAAACTTCCGTAAGACCACCGCCACGCAACGTCACTTTGGAAGCAGGAATGGCTCGAGCGCCGACTGCACCCGCCGGCTCCACGGTTCCTCGCCGTGGAAGCGATTGGAAGTCACCACCAGCACCGACGCCGTGCCTGTGTAGATCGCGAGCAGCGCATTGTGTCCGAAGTCTTCGTTCCCCCGCGTCCACAACACTTCTTCGCGCGTGCCGGCATTGGTCTGGAACCAGCCGTAACCAACCGTGGTCCCGTCACGCAGCTGCGCGCGCGGCTTGGTGAGCAATTCCTGATCGCGAACCACATCCCCTGCGAGAAACGTGAGCGCCCACCAGCACAGATCGTGCGCTGTCGAGATGATCCCTCCGGAGCCCCGCTGCCCCCACTGCGGCCGCGTCAGCGACGCGTCGAGCGGGCGCGAGAACTCTGCCAACGTCCACCGTTCTTCTCCCCAGAAGGTGGTGTCGTGCATGCGATTCGTGTCCACGATATGTCGCTCGAGGTAGTCCTCGTACGATTTCCCCGACACAATTTCAATGATGGCGGCCAGCACCACGTAGCCATCATCGGAGTATTCAAACCTGCCCCCGGGCGCGTTCGCGAGCGGCTGTGCGAGCAGTTTGGTCAGCGCCTTCGTTCGATCGGTCTCGCCATCGGCGGCATACGTATTTCCCAATCCACTGGTGTGGGCCATCAGTTGTCCGATTGTTATGCGGCGCATGGTGGGCGGCGCGTCGTCAACCAGATCTCCCAGCGTATCCGAAAAGCGCAAGTCGCCATCGAGCATGAGTTGATAGATCGCCGCCGCGGTGAACGCCTTGGTTGCGGAGGCGATGTCGTAGCCCGTGTCGCGAGTGACGGGGACGCGGCCCGCAGAGTCCGAAAATCCGTAGGAGGCGTCGAGCAGCAGTTTGTTGTCGCGGGCCACCACCACCTGGCCGGAAAAACCTTCATGGACCAGGTCGACCATGGTTCGTTCAATGACGCCTCCACTCGGTCCCTTCGGTTGGTCGTGCGGACCGTCGTACGTCGGCTGGATCATGGCCAGCTCCAGTGGTGTGAGACCACTCTGTGTCTGCCATTGCGCGAGCAGCGGTGAATTGATGTACGGAACGTAGTCGAACTGGTGTTCTCCGGCGATCCGTCTCACCGCCTCAATACCGAGATCCTCTGCGACCAGATATCCCACCGCGCACAGCGCGCCGTCGTCGTCCATGAAGTTGGGAACGCGCCCCGGTATTCCATCGGGCTTACTCGGAAACTGTCCCGCACTTGCGTATCGAAGCAGCCGCACGATGTTGCGCGCGCGTGCGCGGCACAGCTCGGGGCTGAGCCCCTGCATGTCGGTCGCGGACAGGCGTTCGACCACCGAGAACAGGTGCGTCTGGATACGGACTGTCTCGTCGGCCCCCGCGGGCAATCCAGGAGTTGTCGAGTTGCCAAGAACGGCATTGATGAGATCGCCGCCGTCGAATGACCCGGTGGAGGCCGGGAAAGACAGCGCGATCAGCGCGAAGAGAGCAGGAAGTCGCATGGCTGGCTCCTTCTGCGGGAATGGGCTACGTGCAATCTATCGGACGGAATCGACGCCGGAAAGGTTTACTTCCGCGCGGCTGGGTGCACCCAAAAGATCACTCAGCAAGAACACATCGTTGAACGGCGCCCCCCGAAAGATTTTCTTGACAGAAATAGACACTTGTCTGTTTAATGCAGACATGTCACCAAAGACTCCGCCGGGGGAAACCCGGGAACAGATTTATCAGTTCATGCGCGACCGGCTGCTCGCGGGTAAACCGCCGACGGTACGTGAAGTGCAGGCTCGGTTCGGCTTCAAGGCTGTACAAACGGCCCAGGCGCACCTCGAG
>CAZULB010000007.1:35540-51188 GCA_964621155.1 uncultured bacterium
AGCGCGGTGGCGACGCCGAAGGCCGCCTCGACAAATCGGTCGGGGACTACAAAGGACACGCGCGCGGGTATTCCCTGCCCGAGTCTAGTGTCGACCACTCGCACCCGCCGGTGTTTGCTCCCCTCCTGGGCGCCATCCAGGCCGGCGGTCTGCAGGAAGCCATCGAGGAACGCGAAGGCGTGGTTCCGGTGGTGCGCTCGGGGCGTCGCTCCGGAAGTGAGAAGCTCTTTGCGCTGCGCGTGCGCGGCGAATCCATGCGCGATGCGGGGATTCTACCCGGCGACATCGTGGTGGTGCGCGTGCAGAACACGGCCAACGTGGGCGACATCGTGGTCGCCATGGTTGACGAAGAGGCCACGGTGAAGACCTTCAAGCTGCGGCGCGGTCGCGTCGTGCTCCAGCCGGAGAATCCGGCCTTCGAAGAGATCGTGCCCGATCACGTCGAGATTCTCGGCAAGGTGATCGAGGTGCGCCGCTACATCGACTAGGGATTTCCTCCTCGCGGCGGGCGAGTGTCGCGGCAAAGTGCTCATTGGGGGCCGCGCGCTCTGCCTGGTCGCGGGTGAGTCGTGAACGAGCGGCTGCGTCGCGGCCCTCACTGAAACCTAGCGCCGGGTGAGAATCACGGCCCGCGCTCCCAGGACAATGAACACGAGCGCGACGGTAAAGGCGATGATCGCCGGCACCGTCTTCAAGTGGCCATACGTCTGCATCGAAGCAAACGCGTATGCCGGCGCTCCGAGTAGTCCGCCAATCAAGAGCTTGATTCCGGCCGAACGTGTCTTGCGGCGATTCTCTTCCAGATCTTCGCGGCGGCGGCCTTTGGAACTTTCCATGGGTGCATCCTGAATCAGGACGTACGACAATGACAAACCTTTTATCGCAGTCAAGGCAGTGAGCGAGTGAAACCAACCATGAAGATCATCTGCCCCGGTTGTGGCGTCCTCCTTCCCGATCTCGGAGGGCCCACCCATGAATACATGGAATCGTCGCCCGCTTGCTGGGCCATGTACAGCGAGGTGCTTGCACGCGAGTATTCAGACGTCACCTATCGCGCGGTGCATCATTTGACCGTGGATACGTACGCGGTGCAGCATCCCGGCCGTTGTTCGCCCCGGTCCATCCAGTCCGTCGCGGCGCACCTCATTTCGCTCCACCTCGTGCTCGAGCTGGGCTATTCGTCCACGCGCGCCCGGGCGGCGCTCGCCTCCGCCAGCGAACTGGGTGAGTTCGAGTGGCTCGAACCACCGCGGAGCCCGGGTGCGCTGACCATTGCGCACGTCGCCGATGCCGCCCACGCCGTCGCGCACATCGAGCGCGTGCACGAATGGGCACTGTCAACCTGGACCGCGTGGAGTTATCATCACGAGCAAGTGAAAGAATGGGCCGCGCAAGCAACCATGAGCCGCAACTGGAGCCGAACATGAGTGAGTACTTTGCGACCGTCGAGTGGAACCGAAACGGCGCGGTATTTGTCGACCGGAAGTACAGCCGCGGACACAAGTGGAGTTTCGACGGCGGCATCGACGTCCCTGCCTCATCCTCTCCCCATGCCGTGAGGTTCCCCTATTCCGTGGAACACGCGGTCGACCCGGAGGAAGCGTTGGTCGCGGCGCTCTCGAGTTGCCACATGCTGACCTTTCTCTATCTGGCCGCGCGGAAGAACTTCCGGGTGGATAGCTACCGCGACGAGGCCATCGGCTACATGGACAAGAACGCCGACGGGCGGCTGGCGATCACGCGCGTCACGCTGCGCCCCCAGATCGAGTTCGGCGGAGATACCCTGCCGACCGCCGATGACCTCAAGGCGCTGCACCATGCCGCGCATGAGGAGTGTTATATCGCTAACTCGGTCAAGGCCGACGTGCGAGTGGAACAGCGATAAAGTTCAACGGGTTGCAGGAGACTGGTTACGTGACGCATGAGGTGTCGATCCGTCGACACCGGCAGGAGATTTACCGTCCGCGGTGACGGTGGTACTTGCGAGCAGGGCAAGAACGCGCGATCGAAACGGCGTCCTCCGGGCTTATTCCTCTAACACCACAACCGGAGGACGCCACCATCGCCCGGCTATACGAGGCGTTGCGCCGAATGTGGGTAGCGAAGACGATCAGGGGGCCATTCCGACGCGTGCCGTGGGAAGGATGGTGGTGGTGCCGCCCTTCTTGTCC
Organism: uncultured bacterium; assembly: GCA_964621155.1. Lineage (GTDB taxonomy): Bacteria > Krumholzibacteriota > Krumholzibacteriia > WVZY01 > JAKEHA01 > JAKEHA01. The sequence goes on from CAZULB010000007.1 coordinate 37,712, forward strand.
ACGTTGCCCACCACCATGCCGCTGATCTCGACGCGGCCGCCGGTGTTGACGACATCGCCCGTGCACATGCCATACAGGCACAGGGCGCCGTCGGCTTTGACCTCGATGTTGCCGGCGCACATACCGTACAGGTGGAGCTCGCCGCCCGCTTCCACGACCACGTCGCCGGTGCACAGACCGTAGAGCGCGAGATGATCCGAAAGGCGCTGGTCGCCTTCAAGCTGTCCGAATTCTTTTCGCATCAATTCCTCCGTTGCAAATCCCAGGCTGCGCATTCTGCCAGATCGTGCCCGCCCGGGACAAGGGCGAAGCAAGGCGCATCGGCCGCCCGCATCGTCAACGCATGTGTCATATGATGTGGACGACACCCAACCGTGCCGCAGCACCAAACCCGCGCGATGCGCGCTGCGAGTCCCGAACAGATCCACCGGCGGCAATCAACGAAACGTGACGATCTCGCCCAGCGGTTTCCTCTGAAGGTCAGGAACGAAGGCTTCGTCGGCCGGATACCCCACCACCACCAGCATCAGCGCCCGCTCGTTTTCCGGACGTTCCAGAATGCCGGAGAGAAACGTCATCGGATTGGGTGTGTGGGTGAGCGTCGCCAGGCCCGCGTGGTGCAGAGCCGCCAACAGGAGGCCGGTGGCGATTCCCACCGATTCCGTCACGTAGTAGTGCGTACGGCGCGAACCGTCCTCGTTGAGTCCGTAGCGCTTCGCGAACACAGCGATAAGGAAGGGCGCCGTTTCCAGGTACGGTTTATTCTCGTCCGTGCCCAGCGGCGCCAGCGCCGCCAGCCAGTCGGCCGGTGCCGTCGCATAGAAGCGCTTCTCTTCTCTTTCGGCCGCCTCGCGAATGGCGCGCTTGGTGGCGGCATCACTCACCACCACAAAATGCCACGGCTGCAGGTGCGCGCCGCTCGGTGCGGTGCCGGCGGTCTCGACGCACGCCTCGATCACCTCGCGCGGCACCGGTCTGTCGCTGAACTGGCGCACGGTCCGTCGTCGTTGCATTTCGTCGGCGAATGCGCGACTGCGCGCTTTCATTTCGTCGATGGGATATTCGCGGTAGGAACGCAGCGGGATGAACCCCGCGGGGATTTCCCGTGGCGCCATGACAACTCCTCGTGTTGAATCAGCGAACGCGCACGATGCGTTGTGTGCGGATCTCCCCCGCCGCCTGCACGCGAACGAAGTAGACGCCCGCCGCCACGGCGCGGCCACGCCCGTCGCGACCGTTCCAGCTTACATCGCCCGCGCCCGCGGGCTGCTCGGCATCCATCAGCGCGGTAACGCGCCGTCCGGCCACGTCGTACACGTCGACCTGCACGCGCGCATGGCGCGCGAGATTCCAGCGCACGCTGGTCAGTTCGCCGAACGGGTTGGGGGCAGCACCCAGCAGAGAAAACGAAGGCCCGTGCGATGCCAGCGGCGACACTGCGGTGAGGACCGGATCGAGCTCATTCAACAGCCACGGCGCGTTGTCGACGGTCACCGTGACGTGGGGCTCATTGGCAGTCGGCACATACAGGGCGTCGAACGGTGTGTGCGACAGAAGGTCCGGATCGCCCGCCACATCATAGAACGGGTTGGTGGTATTGATGTCGAGCGCGCTCACGGTGGGAATGAAGGAATGATTGGGATAGAGCGCCACGATGTCGCCCACCGGCGGCACCACGGCGTCCATCTGCGCCATCGAATTGCGGCTGCCGCCGGGTGCGTTGTCCCACGGGAGCGTTCCCGACACATTCACGATCTGTGTCGGACCGGAAAAGAACTGCTGATTGGCACCGTCGAAGATCTTGGTGAGCGTCCCGTTCGGCACCGCCCACACGTTGCCGCGCACCACGACGAACAGAATGTTGTAGTTGTACTGGATGATCTGTGCCCCGGCATTGAAACCCTGGTTCTGCATCGTCTTGCTGCCGTTGGAAAGTGCCACGATGCGCGGCTGCACGGGATAGTTCCCCAGTGCGGCGAGCTCGCCGGTGAACGTCGCGCGCAGTGGGTCGGCCTGGCCGGTCGCGCCGGCCGGTGACGTGTAGTGGTAAAGAAGCATCTGCCGCGCGCCCGACGTATTCAGGCGCGACAACAAAAACGCGGCATCGGGAGATGAGCCGGAGAAGAAGTTGAGCCAGTACTGAATGCCGAGCGGAATGTTCGCGCCGCGGTTGGGCACGTCGAACAGAACCAGATTGCGCACGCGATGCGGGTCGGCGTTCTGTTCCATCCATGACAGCGCATAGCGCGCCACCAGGCCGCCCATGCTGGGGCCCACCAGGGGAAAGTCGGTGGTTGCTGCCACCGCGGCCTGCACCTTGTGCAGCGCGTCCACGGCGACGAAGGCGTTGCGCTCGATGTAGTCGGTCGCGTCGGTGAAGTCGACCACGACGGCGTCGTAGCCGCGCGCGCGCAGGTCTTCGATCAGGTTCTGCTGATTCAGGAGCGCGTAGAGCTCGTCCCAGTTCATCGTGTTATCGATGTCGAAGCCTTCCAGCACGACGGCGGGACGCGCGAGCTGCGTGTGCTGGTCGGAAAGATAGACGAAGGCGCGGCCAGTCGCTGTGCCGCCGTTGTACGCCTGCGTGCCGGTCAGCGGGATGGTGTCGTTGGGAGCAGGTGTGACCAACGCGCGAACTTCGAACTGAAAAGAGGCCTCCCCGCCATTCGCGCGGAGGTAAACGCGCTGCTCACCTTGCGCCGCGTAGTGCACATCGACGCGCTGACCCCACGCAACCGTCCGATAACCACGACCGTCGCCGAAATCAATCTCCACGCGGCCCGGGCGCGTCTCGCCCACGAAGATCGACCCGTCGAGCACAAAGGTCACGTCGCTGCCGCGGTAGGTATAGTCGCGAACCGGCGCCGCCACGAATGCACGGCGGGTCTCCACCGCATCCGCATCGAGGATGAGTGCACCGTTCTCGACGCGCGCCGCACCGGACTGCTTCGCTTCCTCACGAATGCGGTTGTAGCGCGTATCGATCAACCCGATGCGAACCGCCGGCGACCCGGTGTCGCGCAGGCGCGCGTCCGCCGGCCACGCCGAGCCGGCGTCGAGCGAGCCCTGGCGCAACTCAAAAACCGCCTGGCGCAACACGGCGGAATTCGCCGCGGGCGCCGAGACCGAGCCGTCGAAGCGCTCGATGTGCGCGATCTGGGCGCTGAGATCGTAGAGGATGCCGGTAGGAACCTGTGCGCGCTCGACGCGGGGCGTCGCCGCCTCCACACACACAGACCACAACAGGCACGCGACCGCGAGGGCCGCAATGGACCGGGCACTGATCATATGAAGTCTCCGTTGCGCGCTTACCGTACCGGAACGCGCTTGTCGAGCCAGCCCTTGATGTCGGCGAAAACGGCTTCCTTCCCCACGTCGTTCAGAAGATCGTGGTAGTGACCGTCATAGAGCTTGATGCTTTTGTCCTTGGATCCAGCCGTGTTGTAGAAGAACTGGCTGCCGCTCGCTCTGGTCGCCTTGTCGGCGGTGCCGTGCAGAATGAAAACAGGCAGCGTGATCTTCGGGAATTCGCGCTTGAGACGCTGGTCGGCGCGCCACAATGCAGCGACGGTTTTGGCCGGCTGCACTTCGTTGGCGATGAGCGGGTCGGCGTTGAGCACCTCGACCGCCCTGGGATCACGCGAGAAATCGCGGTTCTTGAGCTTCAACACCTTGAGATTGGGCGCCAGATTGCTGAGCGCGGTGATGGCATTGAGCGCAAATTCGGGTGCCGGCACCTGGAACGCAAAGCTCTCACAGATCAGCCCCGCAATCTCACTCTGGTGGTCGAGTGCATACATGCACGCAATCACACCGCCGGCGCTGTGCCCGAGCACATACACAGGCAGTCCCGGCTCGCGCGACTTGGCCAGCTTCACAAGAGCGTCCAGATCGCCCACGTATTCCTTCACATCATGCACATAGAAGCGCGGGCCCTCGGACTGGCCGCGGCCACGATAGTCGAGGGCGTACACCGAAAAGCCGGCGTTGGTGAACTGATCCGCCACCCATTGGTACTGACCGCTGTGAGAATTGAACCCGTGGCTGATGACGAGAATGGCGCGCGGGGTGGAAGCGGGCTTCGACGAACGACCGAATAATTTGACGCCGCCGGGCCCTTCGAAGCGTTCTTCGCGGGGGGCGACCTTTGCACTCTGATTCATACTTGCGACCTTCTTTCTTACAGGCACGGTCACTATACCACTCTTGCGACCATAGCCCTCCCCCATACCTCGTATGACCGGCGTCCCGGAGCCCCAAAATAAAGCCTCTTGCCATACAAGACAATTGTCTGTTTACTACCGGGGTCGATCCTGGGGCGCTGGAATGCCCCGGGAGCACCGTTTAAACCGAATGCAGGGCGATGGGTGTAACCATGAGCCTCCCAGTTCCTTCCTCCGCACCACTGACCAACGTGCTGTCCCGACCGGGTATCCGAAAGGGCCCGGTCGGGACTCCTACCTCCCGCGTCTGGGAGTTGGAGACGTTGGCCGGGCGGATGGTGGAGCTCTCGAGCGACGCGTCGAGCGCCACGCTGACCGTCGCCGCTTCCCTCGTCCTTCAGTGCCAGCAGCGCGGCGAACCCGCCGCCTGGATTCTGGGCGGAACGTCGAGCTTCTACCCGCCCGATGCTGCCGCCTGCGGCGTCGACCTCGCAGCGCTCGTCGTGGTGCGCGCCGAGAGCACCATCAAGGCCGCGCGTGCCGCCGATCACCTGCTGCGCTCCGGTGGTTTCACGCTCGTCATCCTCGACATCGTCGAGGACTCCAATCTGCGCATGAACGTGCAGAGCCGGCTCTCCGGACTCGCACACACACACCAGAGCGCTGTCGTGTGTCTCACGCGCAAGAAGAGCGACGCGCCGTCCATCGGCTCTCTCATTTCGTTGCGCGCGGATACGTCGGTCACGCGCACCGGCTTCGATGAATTCACCTGGGATGTCGAGATCGTCAAAGACAAACGTCGCGGGCCCGGCTGGAACCACTCCGGTCGGAGCCGCGGAGTGGAGGGATTACATTGATTATTTTCGAAGATTATCAAGTCAATGAACGTCTGCGCCGCCAGGCTTCCATGCAGAACACTCCGCGTCAGAAGCGTCGCTGGCGTTTGCTCACCGCCTTCATGTGGACGAAGCGGAGGGCCGGCCATGACGTTCAGTGAGCGCACCGCCCTTCAGATTCGTCATGCGATCGGCGACACGCCGGGATTTTCCGAGCGGCCCATGTACAGCGGCATCGCCTTCATGGTGCGGGGTAACCTGTGCTGTGGAGTTCTCGAGGACAATCTCGTGGTGCGTGTCGGTCCTGACACCTACGACGACGTCCTGCGCGAGCCGCACGCGCGCCCCATGGACTTCACGGGGAGACCGCTTCCCGGCTTTGTGTTCGTCGACCGCGCCGGATTTTCGAGCGCAGAATCACTCCAGCAGTGGGTCGAGCGCGGCTTGAGTTTCGCGCGCACGCTGCCGCCGAAAAGCTAGCTCATCGCGTAGCGAGTCGCACGACGGTTTCGCCGCGATGATCCGTTGCGGAGAAGCAAGGTGAACGTAACTGCAAGCCAGATTGCATCAATATCAACATGCTGGCTTGCCTGATCCTTCCTGAGTTTCCCCTGCAGCTCCTGTTGCGTCGGCAGGCGGCGTGGCGCGAGCATGCCGCCGCCGTCGTGGACCGTGATGCTGCTCAGGGCATCATTCTCTGGGCCAACGAGAATGCACGCGCCCATCGCATTCTTCCCGGCATGCGCTATGCCGCCGCTCTCTCGCTGGTTCCGCAGTTGCGTGCGGGCGAAGTCCCTCTGAGTGAAATTGGCTCCGCGATCGAGACGCTCCTGGGTGCGCTACGTTTCTACACGCCCGATGTCGAGCCGTCGCACGACGAGCCCGGCGTTTTCTGGCTGGGTGCATCAGGACTCTCACTGCTGTATCCGTCGCTGGCACGATGGGCCGCGCTTGTGCGCGATGAAGTCGTGCGGGCCGGCTTTGAGGCCGCCCTCGTGGTCGGCTACTCACGCGTGGGCACATACGCGTCCGCAAAGGATATGATCGTGCGCGGTGGCACGCGCGTTCACGTCATGGCATCTCCCGAAGACGAGCGCGAGCGCGCCGCGTGTGTTTCTCTCACGCGACTCCCGCTCGAGCCCGACACGCGCGACACCCTCGAGCGCCTCGGCATCACCACGCTGGGAGGGTTTCTCGAACTCCCCGCCAACGGTGTGCGCACACGCTTCGGCCGCGAGACTCATCGCTTTCACCTGGAAGCCAGCGGTGCGCTGGCCGCACCGTTTCAACCGTTGGCGCCGCGTGAGCCCGTGGTCGCATCCGTGCACCTCGATAACGCGGAAACCAACCTTGAGCGACTGCTCACGCTGATCGAGCGCGAGCTGCGCGCTCTCGCGCGCACGTTGGATGCACGCGCGCACGTGCTGGTCGCGGTGGCGATCCGTCTCACCTTCGACGATGGTAGTCGCGCCTGCGAGCGGTTGCAGCCCGCTTCCCCCACGCTGGATCTCATACAGATTGTGGAGCTGTTGCGCTTACGCCTGGCATCGGTTTTGGAAGCCTACGCCCATGCACGCGGCGTGGTGGGGGTTGAGATCGAGTGCGAGGGCGCGCCCGGCCGGCACGCACAGACGGAGCTGTTCGCCGCGCGCGCCCCGCGCGATGCCGCTGCAGCAGCGCGGGCCATGGCGCGCGTGCGCGCCGAGTTGGGCGATCAGTCGGTGGTACGCGCCGTGTTACGCGAAGGCCATCTTCCCGAAGCACGTTTTGAATGGGAGCCCGTGGAGGCGATCGCACCGCCCGCGCCGCGCGCGGTCAAATCCCCGCCGCTCGTGCGCCGCATCCAGTCGCGCGCGCTTCCCTTTGCGCCCGGCCGCCATCGCGATGCGCAGGCCGAGCTCATTCGCCATATAGACGAGGGCACGGTGCGCGAGACGGTGGGACCTTTCATTGTCTCGGGTGGATGGTGGTCACGCGAGGTGCAGCGCGAGTACTACTTCGTGCGCACGTCGAACGATCGCGTGCTGTGGATGTACTACGACCGCCCGCGCATGAGCTGGTTCATTCAGGGCGAGGTGGAATAGGCCGGCGCATTATTTTGGCCCCAAACCATACCGCCCTCCCCGGGTCGACTCCCGACCTTTTTTTTGCCTGATCCCCGATCAAGGGTTGATCGATCGGCGGAATGGCCCTACGTTACGGAAAGGCGGGGCTCGTCTGCGGCAACCGGCAGCACGGCCCGACCAATCCAGGCATGCAAATACTATCCGTCGAACTACTCGGACGTACCGTCCAGCAATGGGGCGTTGGCGTCCTTTCAACCCTTGCGCTCTGGCTCGCACTGGTCGCGGCGAGACGCCTGTTGTCGTCGCGCCTCAAGCGGCTGACGTCCCGCACATCCACACAGATCGACGACCTCATCGTGGAGCTGATTCGCCGCACGCACGCCGGCGTTCTGCTCGTCTTCGCCTGCTGGCCCGCTTTGCAGATTCTCAACGCAAGCGAGCGCCTCAATCACGTCGCCCACGTGATCACAGTCATCGTCGTGACCCTACAGGCGGCAATCTGGGGCCAGATTGCACTCGAGTACCTGCTTGTCAAGCGTGTCTCCGCTCTGCGAGAAGAGGACCCGGCCTCGGCCACCACACTGGGCGGCGTCACCATGCTCGCGCGCATGGCGCTGTGGATGACCCTCGTCATCATCGCACTCGACAATCTTGGCGTGGATGTAACAACCCTCGTGGCAGGTCTGGGTATCGGCGGCGTTGCCATCGCACTGGCGCTCCAGAATATCCTGGGCGATCTGTTCGCTTCCCTCTCCATCGCGCTCGATAAGCCCTTTGTGGTGGGCGATTTTGTGGTAGTCGGGGATCTGGCCGGGACCGTGCAGCGTGTCGGGCTCAAGACCACGCGCGTATTGAGCCTCAGCGGTGAACAGTTGATCTTCTCCAATACCGACCTGCTCTCGAGCCGCATTCACAACTACAAGCGCATGAGCGAGCGCCGCATTCTCTTCACGCTGGGTGTCACTTACGAGACATCCCCGGCCAAGCTCAAGGCCATCCCGGGGATGATCGAGAAGATTATTCGCGCCGACAAAGGCGCTCGTTTCGATCGCGCTCACTTCGCCCGCTACGACGACTTCGCACTCACCTTCGAAGTGGTGTACTTCGTGTTGTCTCCCCAGTACAACGTCTATATGGACGTGAACCAGCGCATCAATCTCGCCATCTACGAGCAGTTCTCCGAGGCCGGCATCGATTTCGCGTATCCGACCCGCACGCTGTATCTGCACGGAAACGTCGATACCGGGGCGCGTCAGCTCGAGACCGACACCGCGTAGAACTGCATCATGTCCATCGCGAAGTGAATCAGCCAGAACCACCACACATCCGCTCCTCGTTGCAGGAAATACAGCACAACAACGCCGAGGCCGGCATCCATCACGAGATTCAGGATCTCATCAAGGCTCGCGCCGGTCGAGAGCATGGCGGGAATATGGGCCGCGGCGAACAGGATCGCGACCACGAGAATCGACCACATCAACCCAATCGCGGCACGCATGCGCACGAACACGATGGCGATGGCAACATCCTCACACAGAACCTGTACAAGGTTGCCGAGATTCCGGGGATGGTACACCTCGCGTACGACATCGACCCACGCGGCTGCACCCGCGCGCAGGTTCACGAACGCAAGCATGGCAATGAGGGAGAGCACCAGCCCGATCAGCACGCGCTGCCACACGCGATGCATCGGAAGCCACATGCTGTGGAATCCCTGCCTGCGAACCAGCGGCACGGCCAGCAACGGACTGAATATAAGGAGCTGGTTGATGGCTTCGAGGGGCTGTGAGGCAAGCGTGTCGCCGGTGGGAAGAAGCCAGTGGCGCGTGTACAACTGTCCCACGCCGGTCACCGCCACGATCGCAAGCAGGCAATAGCCCAACTCGCGCCACGGGTGTGCGAAGCCCGGCGCGCGAGACGCCGGCCACAGATGGGGCTGCCGTCGTGACACACGGTCCCACACGATCAGCGCCAGCAGATACCCGATGAGAAGCGCGCCGTGGTGCGAGAGACCGTTACCAAACATGGTAGGACCGTTCATGCCGGTGGAGCGTAGTGAGGATGGACGAAAGTGTCCAATCAGATCGCCGCACCTCCCCATACCCACAACGCCAGGCCTGGCGGCCTGGCGTTATCCCGGCTCCGCTCCCGGGCCCTTGGGAACGGAGCCGCATCGGAATTTGTCAGTCGCCGCAACCGCAGCCACAGCCGCCGCCGCAGCAACCGCCCATGTAGATGGTATTCATCACGCACCTCCTCTCGCCAGTTTCATGACCACAGCCATCGATGGACACATCTCGCTGAATTCCCTTGATGCTCGAATCTCGGATGGAGCCTCATCGCGCGCCGCGACCACGAATCCGTGCCGCGCGAAGAATGCCGAGGCCGTCGTCGTAAGCAGATAGATCGATTCCAGTCCGTGCTCCTGCGCCCAGCGCACGCGATCGAGCGTAAGCGCGACGCCGAGACCCGAGCCCCGCATGGACGGCGTCACCGCGACGGACCGCAGCAGCCCATGCGCGCCGTGAACCTCGACGCCCGCGATTCCGACCACTGCGCCATCACATTCGGCGACGACGTACCCGTCGCCGTACTGATCTTCCAGTCCGAGCGTGGAGAGCCCGCACGCTTCGAGCAGAGCGCGCACATGCACTTCATCGCGGGGCCCGGCATTGCGAATCGACCAGTTCATCAGCAATCGCACGCATCACCGGCGCAGCACGGGGCAGTGCGCCCCACGCGTGCAGCCGCCAGACCGGCCAGGTCGCGCACCACACCAATCGCCGCGCGACGAACCGCAGGATCCAGTTTGGCCATGATGGCCTTCTCTTCTTCGAGCAACTCATCCTCGATACACCGGCACAGTTTCTGTCCCTTTGCCGTCATCTCGATGTTCATCGCGCGCGCATCGCGGGGGTGAGCCGCGCGTCGCACATAGCCCTTGCGCTCCAGCGTCTCCGCCACCCGGCTCGTCGTGCTCTTGTCCAGCATCAGATCGTGCGCGAGCGCCGTCAGCGTCATGGGGCCCCCGCGCGAGAGCGACTGCAAGGCGTAGCACTGCGTGACCGAGATGTCGTGGCAGCAGATGGTGTCACGATCGCGGAACTGATAGAGCCGGACCAGGTCACTCAGCGCTGCATACAGGTCGCGCGTGTCGCGGTCGAGATCGGTGGTTCTGGGGGTGCGGGTCATCGTCGCCATGCTCAGGGCCTCCCGGGTCGTTAGTTGTCAGTAGCAACTATATACCGGAATCAATCCAGGATCAAATATTTTCTGGGGGCGTGGTATATTGTGCCGGCCATGCTCCGTATCCTCTTCGTATGTGTCGAGAATTCCTGCCGTTCCCAGATGGCGGAAGGTTTCGCGCGAGCCCTCGGGAGGGATCGCGTCGACGCCACGAGCGCCGGCTCCCGCCCCTCCGGCCAGGTGAATCCACGCGCCATCGCATTCATGAGCGAGATCGGGATCGATATTTCCGCTCAGCAATCGAAGGGACTCGAAGGGCTTCCGGCCGGTGTATGGGACTACATCGTTACCATGGGCTGTGGAGACGCGTGTCCCAACGTTCCCGCGCATCACCGTATCGACTGGGATCTCCCCGATCCCAAAGCGCTGGATGATGCCGGGTTCCGCGGTGTGCGCGACCAGATTGCTCGACGCGTGGCCGCACTCCTCGCCGACGCGCGCTAGAAATCAATGACGAGCGCAAGCCCGGGCGAGCCTGAATGCCACGTGGGCGCGATACGAGCCTGTTTTTCTTCATGGTTGAGCACGTACCGATAGCGAAGCGCAATAGCCCCGGTCACCATGCTTAGCAAGCCGACGGTCATCAATCCGTTCTCATGTTCGACGTCGGACTGACCGCGCATTACGAGCGCTGCACCACCAGCTGCCAAACTCAGCGCACCGATCCAGTATGACGGCTGTTTCTCCGCGAAGGTCATCACGTTCCCCAGCGTCGCGATGGTCCCGACCATCATGGCAATCGCTTCATCGGTATGGTCCGGCTCGGGCTTTGCGGGGGCAACCGTTGCGTGAGTCGACAATGGAGTTATCGCCAGGAATAGAAGTACCCAGATAGTTCTCATCGACCTCCCTCCCCTGGAAATCACCTGTATTAGTCGGACCCGGCTGAACCATTGCGTCCGACTTGATAACAAGACAATTGTCTGCTATCATCCGCGGGTGAATTTACCTCTGCTTCAACCGAGGGCCTGTTGTGAGCCGATACTCCTCCACCTACGCGCCGCTGTGGTGCAAATCGAACTTTTCCTTCCTGGAAGGAGCCAGCCATCCCGATGAGCTGGTGGAAGAGGCGGCGCGCCTGGGGTTGCGCTCGATTGCGCTCACCGATCGCGACGGCGTCTACGGTCTCGTGCGCGGCTTCGTCAAGGCACGCGAGCTCGGCATCCATCTGATCAGCGGCGCGCAGGTCACCACCGAGGACGGCTCCCCCATCGTGCTGCTCGCGGCCGACCGCAAAGGCTACGCGAACCTCACCAATCTCATCACCGACGGACGCCTGCGCTCCCCCAAGGGCGAGAGCATGGTGCGCTGGCGGGAAGTGTGCGAGCACGCGGAAGGCTTGATCGCCGTATGGGGCGGAGACACAAGTCTGATTGCGGGGCTCACGGATCCCGTGTTTGTCGCGCGCAATTTGAAAGACGCCTTCGACGACCGGCTGTATGCAATGATCACGCGACATCGCCGCGCCGAAGACATCGCTGCGGAACGACGCGTGCGCGAGCGAGCAGTGCGTTTCGGGATTCCGACAGTCGCGGCCATCGAAGTTCTCTATCACACCCGTACCCGGCGCGACCTCCAGGACGTGCTGACGTGTCTCCGCCACGGAGTCACCCTCGCAACCGCCGGCAGGACAACAAGGAACAATGCGGAGCATGCCCTCCGCTCCCCCTATGCATTCACTCTATTATATGAGGACGACCCCGGGGCCGTCGTCCGCACGGAAGAAGTTGCCGGGCGCTGCGCATTCTCCCTGGGCGAGATCCGTTACCGCTATCCGCTGGAGCAACTCCCCGACGGCGCCAGCGCCTTCGAGCATCTGAAGCACCTCACGCTGGAGGGTGCGAAAGAGCGTTATCCGCGCGAACGCTTCCCCGCCGGTGTCCCGCCCGAGACGTCGGCGCAACTCCACAAAGAATTGGAGATCATCCGCGACCTCGAGTACGAAGGTTACTTCCTCACCATGCACGAGATCGTGCAGTACTGCCGCGCGCAGCACATCCTCTGCCAGGGGCGGGGCTCGGCGGCGAACTCCGCAGTGTGTTACTGCCTCGGCATCACGGCGGTGGATCCGGTGCGCATGGATTTGCTCTTTGAGCGCTTCATCTCCAAAGAACGCGCGGAGCCGCCCGACATCGATCTCGACATCGAGCACAACCGCCGCGAAGACGTGATCCAGTGGGTGTACGAAAAGTACGGCCGCCGGCACGCGGCCATGGTGGCCAACGTGGTGCGTTACCGCGCGCGCTCCGCCGTGCGCGACGTGGGCAAGGTGCTCGACATTCCGGATACCACACTCGATCGCGTGGCGCGACTGCTCTCGCATTACGACGACATCACGCCCGAAGGATTGAGGCAGGCCGGCTTCGACATCGACACACCCGCGCACCATCACCTCGTGCGCCTCACCACCGAGCTCCAGGATTTCCCGCGTCATCTCTCCATTCATCCAGGCGGATTCCTGCTCGGTCACGAGCCCGTGCGCGACCTGGTTCACATCGAGAATGCGACGATGGAAAACCGCACCGTGATTCAGTGGGACAAAGACGACCTAGAATCATTGGGCCTTTTCAAAGTCGACCTGCTTGGACTCGGCATGCTGACGGTGGTGAACCGCGCCTTTGATTTCATCGCCGAGAATCACCACGCGCACCTCACCATGGCCACGGTCCCGCCCGACGACGAGCCCACCTACGAGATGATCCGCCGCGCCGACACCGTGGGCACGTTCCAGATTGAAAGCCGCGCCCAGATGGCCATGCTGCCGCGCTTGAAGCCACGCAATTACTACGATCTGGTGATTGAAGTTAGCATCGTGCGCCCGGGGCCCATCACGGGCGGTATGGTGCACCCGTACCTGCGCCGGCGTAACGGCGAAGAGGAAGTCATCTACCCTCATGTATCACTTGAACCCGTCCTCAAAAAAACGCTCGGCGTTCCCCTTTTCCAGGAACAGGTGATGAAGCTGGCCGTAGTGGCCGCCGACTACACACCGGGCGAGGCCGACCAGTTGCGCCGCGACATGGCGGCGTGGCGCAGGAGCGGCCGGCTCGAACGCCACCGCGAGCGCCTGGTGTCACGCATGCGCGCCAAGGGCATCGAACCGGAGTTCGCCGAGCGTGTGTTCGAGCAGATCCGCGGCTTCGGCGATTACGGATTCCCGGAGAGT
>CAZULB010000008.1:0-30913 GCA_964621155.1 uncultured bacterium
CGGTTACGCAGCAAGACACGCCGGAGCGCTCGACGCTCACATCGCCCGACGCTTCGACGCAAAGAGTCAGGTCGGGACGAAGTATTGAAGACGCAACAAGTGCGAATATCAGGAGTCTGTTGACTGGGCTCAGCATAGGGGTACGGAGTATACACTGGAACGCGTCACTTGTCCCAGATGTCATGCCGGGGCGCCTAATGAGCCCGGCCGGGGTACCAGGCTGTGAACTAATTGTGAAGTCAGCGAGCCAATGGGAGGCAAAAGCCGCCAAGCTCCCGCAAGCTGCTGGATCTTGCGCAACAAGAGTTTACAGCAGTTCTGGTGCGGCGGGTCAACTTACGCAAGCGGACCGGATCGCTTTTTAAGTCCCATGCGTCTACCAGTTACGCCACTCCGGCGACCTGAAGCTTGACGGCGGGCACGAACCCGCCCCGTGGCGCGCTGCACTCGCGTCAGCACGTCGCTATTCTTACTTCAAAAGCCGCCGGTCTTCCAGCGCCGTGTTTCGTCAGTTCGTCGGCACGCGCTTTCCGGCCGGTGGCTGCGCCGAAGGAACGGCCTTCGTCAGCTCGCCGTCCTTGGTACCGTGATAGGCCAGCCCCGTGGCCTTGAGCTGTCGGGTGGTCCAACGCTCGAGCTGCCCATCTCGAAACAACAGGCCATACTGCAGCACGTCACCCGATTCACTGTCGACATCGAGGTACGTCCACGTCTCCTCGGCGGCGCTCTCGCTCACGCGGGTCACCGGATGACCCCACGATGCCAGCACATCGAAACGGCCCATGCCGTTTACAACCGTGCCACGGTTCACGTTTTCGCGAAACGGAGTGTCGGGATTGGAGGTGAAGTACTCCGAGCGCAGCTCGGGTAGGTACGGTGGTGGTTCGTGCAGGAGCTGGAGCGAAGATGACGCGCATCCTTGCAGCAGCAGAAGCACGAAAGGAACCGGCCATCGCCCTGGTAGGGATCGGCACATGACGGACTCCTTTCTGCAAGGGCCGGCGAGTGCGTCCCCGCCGGCATGCCTCGCAGCTGTGCTATAGATGAGTGTTACGCGATCACCAAACGGTGTCAATGGGCGAACTTTGCGCGGTGCCACGGACGGCCCCGAAACGGTGTAAAGTTTCCCCGATTGCCACGCCCGGGCCGGCTTCCTATACTTGCCCGCCATGCAAGTTACCTCATGGAAAACAAGGCTTTTGTGGCTCGTGCTCGTCTTCGCAAGCGTCCCCTCCGCCCTGGCCGGGCCGGCGCCTCCCGACCTTGTCACCGACTTTGAAAAGTCGGGTGGCAAGGCTTCCCCGGCGTACCCCGAGGTGATGAGCTACCTTGAGCGTCTCGACGCCGCTTCACCGTGGGTGCGCGTCGAGACTTTCGGCACCAGTCCCGAAGGTCGCGCCGAGCCGCTCGTGATCGTCGACAGACACGGGCGGTTCACACCAGCCAGGGCGCACAGCGGCGAGAACGTCGTGGTGCTCGTTCAGGCCGGCATTCACGCCGGCGAGATCGACGGGAAGGACGCCGGCCTCATGTTGATCCGCGCCATGGCTGTGGAAAAGACGCTCGCGCCCCTGCTCGACCACGTAACGCTGCTCTTCATCCCCATGTTCAACATCGACGGGCACGAGAACCGCAGCGCCTACAACCGTCCCAACCAGAATGGTCCCGAGATCCAGGGCTTCCGCGCCACCGCCACCAACCTCAATCTCAACCGCGACTACCTGAAGGCGGACTGTCCGGAGATGCGCTCGTGGCTCGAACTGTTCAACAAGTGGCAGCCCGACTTCTTCGTCGACTGTCATGTCACGGACGGAGCCGACTATCAGTATGTCGTCACGTATTCCGCCGAACAGTGGGCCAGCCTGGACTCATCCGTCGCAGCCTGGACGAAAAACCGTTACTTGAAACAACTCACGCCGCGCATGGCGGACGCCGGCTTTCCCATCGTTCAGTACGTTAACTTTCGTGCGGCCAACGAAGCGAAGAGCGGCATCGAAGCTGCGCCGGCCACGCCGCGTTTCTCCACCGGGTATTGCGCGCTGCGCGACCGGCCCGCGCTCCTGATCGAGACACACATGCTCAAGGACTACGCCACGCGTGTAAAAGGCACGCACGCCATGCTGCAACACACGCTCGCTGTCATTAACACCGAGCACGCCGAGTTGCGCAAAGCCATTGCCGCCGCCGACGCGCGCGCGGTCGCGCTCGGGAACAAGAAGATCCCGCTCGCGTTCAAGATCGACCACAGCGACAGCGTGATGATCGATTTCCTGGGTGTGGATTACTACTGGGACAAGAGCGACATTACCGGCGGCAACTGGGTGCACTTCACGAAAACGCCGCGCGCTCTGAAGATACCCCTCTTCGACAAGCAGATCGTGACGGCGACTGCCGTGGTTCCCGCCGGCTACATCATTCCCGCCGCGTGGACTGTCGTCATCGACAGGCTCGTCGCGCACGGCGTCAAGTTCACCCGTCTCGAGCGGGCGGTGACGATGGATGTCGCGACCTATCGCTTTGCCAACGCGGTATGGGAAGCGAAGCCGTTCGAGGGCCACCACTCGATCCAGTACGATCTCACGCCCGTAACCACGAAGATGACATTCGCGCCGGGATCGGTCGTCGTCGACACCGCGCAGCCGCTGGCCCGCATCATCGTACACCTGCTCGAGCCTGCCGCACCCGATGCGCTGGTGCGCTGGGGCTACATGGACTCATGCTTCGAGCAGAAGGAGTATTTCGAGAACTACGCGATGGAGGATGTGATTCGAAAGATGCTCGCCGATGATCCGAAGTTGGCCACCGAGTTCAAAGCGGCGAAGGCGGACACATCGTTGTCGAGGCATCCGGACAAGATTCGGCGCTGGTTCTACGAGCGCTCACCGTGGTATGAGAAGACTGCCGGGCTCTACCCCATCGGCCGCATCGAAGATCGCAACGTGTTGCAAACGCTGCCGCGGCGTCAGGGGCGTTCGTAGACAACTCTGCCGCGCGTGATCGTATATTTCACATGCGCTGCGAGGAGTACGCGCGGCTCCGTGTTTGCAATGTCACGGTCAAGAACGGTGATATCAGCCCTCATGCCGGCTTCGATCCGCCCCGCATTCTTTTCGTCGAAGCGTGCATACGCTGCTCCTTCGGTGAAAGCACGCAGCGCTTCTTCCAGTGACAGTCTCTCCTCCGGCATCCAACCGCCCGGCGGATTTCCTTCCGCGTCCTGCCTCGTCACGGCTGCGTAGAGGCCGAGCAGCGGATTCACTGACTCCACCGGAAAATCCGAACCGAACGCAAGTACTGCGCGGCTCGACACAAGCGAGCGCCATGCGTACGCGCCGCGGAGTCGCTCCGCGCCCACACGCCGGTACGCCCACGGCATGTCGGAGGTGGCGTGCGTGGGTTGCATGGACGCGATCACGCCGAGGGCGGCAAAGCGCGGTAAGTCATCCAGCGACACGACCTGCGCGTGCTCGATGCGGAGACGAAGGTCCGTTTGCCCGCTCTCACGCGCCACCCGTTCGTAAATGTCGAGCATCATCCGGTTGGCCCCGTCGCCGATGGCGTGGGTACACACCTGGAACCCATGCGCGACCGCTGCGCGCGTCAGAATGAACAACGAGTCCGGCGTCTGCACGTTGAGACCACTGTTGCCGGGATCGTCCTCGTACGGCGCCAGCAACAGTGCCCCGCGCGAACCCAGCGCGCCGTCGGCGCGCAGCTTGAATGAACGCATGACGAGGCGCCCATCGAACTCCTGCGACGGTCCCTTGTCCAGCATCTCGCGCATGAGCGATTCATCCTGCGAATCGATCATGGAATAAATGTTGAGCGTGAGCTTCCCGCTCCGGCCCAGGCGACGGAGCGATTCGAGCACCGGCCGCGTGGTCCCTGCATCGTGCACACCCGTCAGGCCGAAGCGGTTGCAATCGGCGATGGCATCGGCCAGACGTCCGTCGAGTTGGTCAGCCGTCGGTGCCGGCACACGACCTTCGATAAGACGCGTTGCTTCGTCCACGAAAACCCCCGTGGGTTCTCCCTTCTCGTCACGAACGATGCGACCGCCGCGTGGGTCGGGTGTCGCGCGCGTGATGCCGCACACCTCGAGCGCGCGCTTGTTCACCCACAATGCATGCCCGTCGACACGGTCGAGGTACACCGGATTGGCGTCGGTGGAGGCGAGATCACGCCACGTTGGAAAAGCGGTATCCTTCCAGTCGTTCTGGTCCCAGCCGCGGCCGTGAATCCAGTCCCCGGGTTTGACCTGCGCTTGATAATCGCGCACATGTTTCACGACATCGGCGATCGACGTCGTACCCACGAGGTTCACGTCGTGAAGAATCTTGCCGAGATTGTTGAGGTGGCCATGCGCGTCGACCAGACCTGGCGTCACCGTGCAACCGCCGGCGTCGATGACGCGCGTCTTCTTTCCGATGAATGGCATCGAACCCTTGTCGTTCCCGACATAGACGATCTGCTCGCCACGGATGGCGACCGCTTCCGCGACTACTGTCGTCGAGGTCGGACGATCGAATGGCACCGTGCTTCTCGAAAGGGTTACGACGCGCGCATGCTGGATGACGATATCTGCGGGCTCTGCGGCGACAGCAGCGCGCGCGTAGAGCATTGCGACTACGAGGATGAAAGGAAAGGCGCGCGCCATCGGCTACATGGCCTGCTTCAGCGTGCGCAGCCGCGCTTCAGCTTGCAGACGAATAGGAAGATCGGGGTCGCCATCCTTCCACATGCGCAGTAGCGTTTCGTAGGCCTCGACGGAACGGCGCTTGTCACCCGCGGCTTCGTAGGCACGACCGAGCTCGAACCACGCCGGACCATAGCATGAGGCGGCGTCGGGATTGAGCAACGGTGCATTCAAAACCGTCTCCAGTTCGGCGATGGCCTGCTCCGGGCGGCCGGCGTCGATGAGACAGCGTGCCGACAGGAAGCGCAGCACGTCGCGCGCGCCGCGATTGGGTCCGAAACTCTTGCGCTGCGCGACGGCCCGCGAACCGGCCAGGCAATCCCCGTTCGCCATCGCCTGCAACGCAGCGATGATCGCGCGTCCGTCGGCACTGATGCGAGCACCGTCGCTGCGCAGAATCTCGCGCGCCCGCGTCGAGTCGCCGGAAATCAGGCTGATAACGGCTTTCGCCTGCGCGAGCTCCCCGCGCTGGCGCATCTCTGACGTCGGGGTGATGCGCTCGAGTGCGGCCAGCGCGCGCGGCCCGTTTTGATCGCCCCAGAAGCCGAGTGCAGCCCTGGAGATCCGGATTCCTGCCAGCGACGCGGAGTCGGGCGCCGACTGGGTGAGCACGGCCTCACTCTCGTCGAGCACGCGCATGGCATCGCGGTACCGGCCGGTGTACGGAAAGAGAATGGCCGCGCGCATGCGCCAGAGCTCGCCCCGCGCGGTGAAATCGTTGTGACCATGGAGAAGTTCCTCGGCGCGCGCGGTTTGCTCGGCTGCTTCCCCGATCTTGCGCTGGCGGAAAAGAATCTGCGCCATGCGCAACGGAATCACGGGACTGTCCGGTGTCTGCGCCCGGGCCACATCGAGCGCCGTGCGCGCCCTTTCCAGATCACCCGCGCGCGCGTAGCAACCCGCGAGGAATTCGTATGCCTCGGGAGCGTGGGTGGCGTCCACCCAGCGCTGAGCGGTAGCGAGCGCTTCCGCGTCGCGGCCCCTGCCCAGGTACGCCCACGACAGGTGCTGCAGGGCGCGCTCCATCATGGGGTCGATGGCGAGCGCGGCCTTGAAATGAACAATGGAGGAATCGGCGCTCCCGGAGTGGAATTCCGCGTCACCCAGGCCGAACAGCATTTCCTTGTCGTCGGGGTAGAGCCGGCGCATTTCGCGCAGGATCACGATCTGCGCTTCAAACCCCTGCTCGAGGCCGGCGCTCAGTGCGCGCACCAGATAGCGCTCGCGCTCGGGGATACGCTGCAGGTTGCGCATCGCGTACGCGACGTGCTTGCGCGCCACCGACTGCATGCCGCGCGACCACCATTCCGTGTAGGCCAGTCGGTAGTACGCGAGCGCAAAAGTCGAGTCCATCCTGATGGCGGTCTGGAACGACTGCGCGGCCGCCTCGAAGTCGAGCTGGCTCAGCCGGGATTCACCGTCGAAGTAGGCCTGGTAAGCGTCGAGATCAATCGTGGTCAGGGTGCCCACCGGCTCCGTGCTCGCCACCGCGTCGCGCGAATCCCGGAAGTCGATGCGAATTCCCTTCGCCACCTCGTCGATCATGTCGGGCACGCTTTCCAAACCACGGCCTTCCTCGCGAGCCGTGTAGATGTAGCGGTGCTGGCGCGTGTCGAGCACCTTGAGGTCGATGGTGTAGAGGTCGCCGAAGCGACGCACGGTGGGAATCACCAGAGCGCGCACGCCCGCGGCGTCGCAAATGCGCTGGCCGAGCGACTCGTCGATGCGCGCCACGTCCTTTTCGCCGATGGTCTTCGATATGTCGAGCATGCGCGAGCGCGTCATGACCTGCAGGCGCCGCGACTGTTCCAACGCTGTGATCAACATGCCGGACAGGCCCTCGAGCGCGGGCTCGTGCGCATCATTGTTGAAATCGATCACGGCGATGGTAACGCGCTCTTCGCCGCCCGCGTTCTTGCCGCGCAAAAAGTCGTACGTGAAGAGGCCTGCCGCCAGCGTGAGCACAGCCGCCGCGGCCACCGACGCGAGCTTGAGCCGGCTCCAGCGCTTCTCACGCGCCGGCTCGATGGCCGCGCGCAGCGCATCCATCAACTCGTCGAGACTTTGATAACGCGCGCCCGGGTTCTTCTCCAGGCAGCGCTCCACGATATGCACCACATCGGCGGGCAGCGCGGGGCGCAACTCGGTGATCGGACGCGGTGTGTCGTTCAGAATTGCATAGGTGATCGCCTCTTCGTAGTCGCCGCGGAATGGAAGCTGCCCCGAGAGCATCTCGTAGAGAATGACGCCCAGCGACCAGATATCGGCGCGCTGGTCGATGTTCTCACCGCGCGATCCCTCCGGCGACATGTACGACGAGGTGCCGCGCGAAGAGAAGCGCTCCTCGGGGCGCAACGGGCCGGACGGCCGCGCGAGTCCGAAATCCATGATCACGGCGCGGCCGGTCGGCGTGATCATTACGTTCGAACTCTTCATATCGCGGTGCACGATGCCCTTCTTGTGTGCCTCGGCCAGTCCTTCCGCGATCTGCATCAGGATGCGCAGGGCTTGCGACGGCTGAATGGTTCCCGAGAGCACGAGGTCGCGCAGCGTGGTGCCGTCGACGAGTTGCATGGCGATGAAGGTTTCTTCGCCGGCGTCGTTGATTTCGTACACGGTGCAAATGTTGGGGTGCGAAAGTCCGGCGGCGGCGCGGGCTTCGGCCAGGAGCCGTTGCGACTGCTCGGTCGAGGCCAGAAAGGACGGATGTAGAAACTTGAGGGCCACGGCACGGCCCAGGCGCGTGTCGTCGGCGCGATAGACGACGCCCATGCCGCCCTCGCCCAGCTTTTCGCGGATCTCGTACTGTTGAATGCGACGACCGATCATGCGTGCAGATGCCCCGGTAAGGCGAGTTCAGCCATCAATCTGCAAGTACTTACGGCCGGAGGCGCTGGCGGTTTCACCCGGCTACCCGCCGCATCACCAGAATAGTGAGATCGTCGGCCCGGGCCGTCCCCTGTTCGTGCCGCCGGACCGCCGCGACGATGGCTTCCATCATTGGCAGTGCCCCCAGCGCGGCGTGCTCCCGGATGCACGCCAGCAGCCGTTCTTCGCCAAAGAAGTTCCCCAACTCGTCGGTGGCCTCAGGGATGCCGTCGGAGTAGAGCACGAGAAAGTCCCCCGGGGCCAGTACCGTCGCGCCTTCCTCGTAGGGGAACTTCTCGAGGACACCGAGGGCCAGCCCGCCCTCGACGAGCCGCTCGACGCTCCCGTCACGGCGGAATAGCATCGGACGTTCGTGTCCACCGTTGCAGAAAGCGAGGGCGCCCGAGGCCGGGTCCAGCACGCCGAAGAACAGCGTGGCAAACTTCTCGGGGTCGGTGGTTCGATACAGCTGCTGGTTCGAGCGCGCGATGGTTTGCGCCACGGGCGCCTCGAGCATGCACTGGCCGCGCAGTGTGGCCTGCAGGCTGGCCATGAGCATGGCCGCCGGATACCCCTTCCCCGAAACGTCACCCAGGCAGATGGCGTAGCGTCCCGAGTCGAGTGCGATAAAATCATAGTAGTCGCCACCCACCACGAGAGCCGGAATACTGGTCGCGCACAGGTCATAGCCCGGTATCGCCGGTGGCGCTTTGGGCAGGAGATCCTGCTGGATCTGTGCGGCAAGCCGGAGTTCCTCCTTCATTTTCGCCAGCGCTTTTTCCTCTTCATACAGCCGCGCGTTCTCGATGATCTGCGCGGACTGGCCCGCGATGATGGCGAGCAGGCGTTGATCTTCATCCCCGAAGGCGCCGACGGATCCCTTTTTGTTGTAGCATGTGATCACACCAATCAATTCCGATTTTACGAGCAGCGGCACGCACAGCACGGACCGCACCGACTGATCCCAGTGCGCGCCTTTGAAGCGCTCATCGTCGCCCGGATTCGTGCACAACAGTGGCTTCTTGTAGAGGTGCATCCAGCCCAGCAGATTCTCGTTCAAATGAAACTTCGGGTGCTCGGCGGAGCTGGTCATGGCGCGGACCAGAGTTCGCATGCTGCTGTCCTGGCGCCTGTCCACGAGCGTGACCACCGTCTGCTCGGCCTGTACCGCGCGCATGGACCGCTCCACGATCTTGTGGATGATGTCCTGCGAATCGACCGACGCGCCGATTGAGCGCGCGAGGTCGTTCAAAATGGAGAGTTCTTCGACGGCGCGTTTGAGCTGCCGGTTTTCTTCCTGGAGCCGGGCGGGCTCAGTCGGAGGGGGCTCGGTGCCCGTACGGTTGAATGGCAGTCGAAAAGGTTTTCGGGACATGGGGGCCTCTCTGCTAAGGTGGTTCGGGCCTCGTGCGGCAACCCTCGGACAAGCTCCCCGGTGGAGTATCCGACGGGCCTACCGCCATTGCAACCCCGGAAGCGGAAATGCGCATCGAAACCACCCGGCTCGAAATCGCAACTGACGAAGGCGTTTCCATCGCCGACCTGACGGGCGAGGTTAACGCTTTTATTCGTTCGACGGGTGTGCGCGACGGGCTGTGCGTGATGATGGTGGGCCGCGATGAAGGCTTTTTGTCTCTGGCGCCAGAGCTGGAAGACGCGTTCGATGATTTGATGCGGCTTGTCCGCGAGGCGTCGGATCCGGGCCGCGTGGTCACCCACGCCGAGGTGGGACACGCCGCCGACCGTGCCGACGTTGATATGTCGAAGCCGGCTCCCCCGGGGTTTCTGGCCGAGTCGCTATCTTTCTCCGTGCGCGACGGTGCCCCCGACCTGGGCAACTGGGAATCGATTCTCTTCGTCGATGGTGGAGGGCCTGCGCGCCGCGCTATCGACGTAACCGTGATGGGTGGCGCAGCTTCAGCGTGAACTTGAAGCCAGGCGCGTATATGGTTTAAAATGAGTGCTCTCGGGCGCCCGATGCGGTAACACTCCCGTCTTTCCGGACGCCTCTCACGGACCGAGTTTTTGAAGTTGTCGAAACGCTTTCCTTTCCCTCCCCGGCTGACCGCTGACGTCGCGACCTCGTGGCCGGCGTTCGCGATTCTGGCCGCCCTGCCCCTGGCGGCATCGCCGCTGAGTGCGGTTCCCGGTGACGTCCTGCGTTGGCTGGGCATGATGCTGGCGCCCGGTGCGGCCATCTACCTTGCCACAGAGCGGCGAAGCCCGCGTCTCTCGGTGCTGGTGCTGTGTGCGCTGGTGCTCTCCCCCATCGTGACAACTCTTCTCGGCCTCGCCGGGCTCGCCCTGCACGTGCCGGTGATCACTGTCGCTGGCGCGATCTCCGCCCTTGCGATCGCGGTGGCGGCACTCGCTTATGTCACACAACGCCGCAAGATCGCCCGGCCCGAACGCCGATCGCTTTACTGGCTCGGGGCGCTCATGCTCGCGCTCGTGGTGCTGACCGCCACGCTACCCATGACGCATGCGTGGTGGCGCGTCCGCTCCGACGCGTGGTTTCACGCCGCCGTTGTCGCGCAGATTTCCGACTTCGGAATCCCGCCCGAGGATCCCTATTTCACCGGCATGCCGCTCCAGTATATGTGGTTCTACCACGTGCTCGTGCTGGTGCTCGCGCGCGGCCTCGACCTGGACCCCTTCCGCGTGATGACGCTCATCAACATTCAGGCGTTGCTCGGCCTTGGTGTGTGTGCATGGCAATTGGGCGGCGTGTTTCGCCGCCAGCTGGCCCACCGCCTGGGTGTCACGGCCATGATGCTGCTGGGGTTCAACGGCGCGTTCTGGTTATTCCTGCCTCTCAAATTGGTCAAGGCCCTGATCGGCGACGTGCGCGGCTGGGCTGAGGTCAAGCGCACCTACTCCATCGTGCCTTTCGACTACGCGCAGGCCTGCGGTTTCATGAACATCTACTACAACGAGGAATTCTTTCTCGACAAGTACATGGTCGCAACCGCGTTCGGGCTGGCGCTCACTTTCATGGTGGCGGGATGGTACGGCGCGTCCGAGTACATGCGAACGCGCCGCACGCAGCCGCTGGTGCTCTTCGCTGTCGCGCTGGTGGGGATGCTGGGCTTCCATAGCCTGGTGGGTTTCGTCATGCTGGTGGGGGTTTTCGGCGGCGTGATCCTGGCGTGGATTTCTTTTCGCCGCGACGCTTTTCCCGTGCGCTCCGCGCTCGTCCTGCTGGGCGTCGCGCTGGCCTGCTTCCTGGCCATGACGCCGTACATCTACGAGGTCATGCACATCAAGGACAAGGAACAGGTATTTCCGTTCGGCGTATCGCTTCCCAAGACGGGAGGCATCTTCATCACCTGCTTTTTTGCGCTGGCACTGGCGCTGGCGCGCCGTCCGCTCATACGGGAGCGAACAGTGGTATCGCGCTTCTTCGTGCTGGGCGCGCTATCAGTGACTGTGTTCTGCCTGCTCATCGTGCTTCCCGGCCCCAACACGTACGACAAACTGGGATTCCTGGTGTTTTTGCCGCTGTCCGTCATCGCGGGGATCGCGTTGGCCGATCTGTGGCTCGGCAGCAGCGGCCGCTCGCGCCGGCTGGTGGTGGCGCTCACGGTCGCGTGCATGCTGCCCGTCAACGCGATTGCGTTTGTGGCCTGCTTCGCGACGCCGGATGAAGCGACCATGACCGCGCCCGAGGCGCGCATTTCCCTCTGGCTCAAGGACAACACGCCCCGCAACGCGCTCATGATCGACGATGAGCGCGTGGTGTTTCTGGTGACGGTGCCGCGGCGCTACATCTACGGATGGGCGCCCTACGCCAAGATGTGGGGCTACCCGCGTCTGGAAATGTCTCGACGCGCGCACATGTGCCGTGCACTCTATGCGCCGGGACGGTTGGACGCGACGACGCTCGAGGTATTGGGCGGAATCGAGGAGCCGGTTTACGCGATCGTGCGCCCCGAGCACTGGCGCACCGACGCCGCCATCGTCGCCAATCCCGAACTCTTCCAGACCGTGTACAAGGACGACAACTTCAGAGTGGTGCGGGTCGACACGCAGGCCTGCCGCGCGCGCGCGGCGCGCATGACCGATCATATTTCGCCGGAGGAACTGATCCGTGAATCGGGACTTTGACGCTGCTGCCGCTTACGATGTCTCCATCGTGATTCCTGCCTATAACGAGGAAAAAGCGATCGGGACCACGCTGGATGCCGTGATGGCCGCCATCTCCTCGTCGCCGCGGCGCTACCAGATCATCGTCGTCAACGACGGTTCGCGCGACAACACGGCGGCCGAGGCGGCTTCGCGCGCGGTGCAGGTTGTCAATCACAGGCGCAACCGCGGCTATGGCGCATCGCTCAAGTCGGGCACCCTGGCGGCCCGGGGCGACGTCGTTCTCTTTTATGACGCCGACAACCAGTTCGAGCCTGCCGACATCGATCGCATGGTGACGGAGTTGGGGAACCTCGACGCGGTGCTGGGCGCGCGCACGCGCGGGTCGAACGCGCCTTTCTCGCGCCGCGGCGGCAAAAAGCTCCTCGGCTGGCTGGCGAATTATCTCACGCGCACCAAGATTCCCGATTTGAACTGCGGCCTGCGCGCCATCCGTCGCGACGTATTGCTCGACTATCTGCACCTCCTTCCCAACGGATTCTCGGCATCCACGACGACGACGATGGTGCTGCTCAAGGAAGGCCACGACGTCAAGTTCCTCCCCATCACCGTCAAGAAACGGATCGGCACCAGCACGGTGAAGCCGATCAAGGACGGCATGGATACGGCGCTCTTGATCGTGCGCCTGACCACGCTGCTCGATCCGTTTCGCGTATTCGGGCCGGTCGCGGTGCTCTTTTTCGCGACGGGAGTTCTGCGCGGCGCGTACTACATCAAGTACGGCGGCGGACTTTCATCCGCGTCTCTCTTCCTTCTGGTTTCGTCCGTGATCATCTTCTTTTTCGGCCTGCTCGCGGACCAGGTGGCTTCCATGCGCCGCGAGCGGCGATACTCCGAGCGACGCTGATCCTTCGTGTGCGGAATTTGCGGCATTTTCCACTACGCTGACGGCGGCCGTGCCGACGCGGCCGTGCTGCGCCGCATGACCGACTCGCTGACGCACCGCGGCCCCGACGACGCGGGCCATCATGTCGAGGGCCCGGTGGGGCTCGGCATGCGCCGCCTCGCCATCATCGATCTCAACAGCGGCCACCAGCCCATCTACAGCGAGGACCGTTCGCGCGTCATCGTCTGCAACGGCGAGATCTACAACTTTCGCGATATCCGCGCCCGACTCGCGGGGCGTCGTTTCACCACCAGCGGCGACATCGAGCCGCTGCTCCATCTATATGACGACGACGGCGACCGCATGCCGGAGAAACTGCGGGGCATGTTCGCTCTCGCCCTGTGGGATGCCCCGCGTTCCCGATTGCTGGTGGCGCGCGACCGACTGGGCGTGAAACCGCTCTATTACGCCGACACGGGAGGCGCGCTCGTGTTTGCCAGCGAGATCAAGGCGATCCTGCAGCATCCCCTGATCAAGCGCGAAGTCGACCCCGATACCCTGCACCATTATCTCTCGCTCAACTACGTGCCGGCGCCGCTCACCATGCTGCGCGGCATCCGGCAACTGGGCCCGGGTGAGCTTTTGGTGTGCGACGCGTCCGGCGTGCAAGTTCGTTCTTACTGGGACTTGAAGTTCGAGCCCGAGGCCGGCGTGAGCGAGGAGGAATGGGCGCGGCGCGTGCGCGACAAACTGGACGAGGCCACCCGCATTCGCCTGGTGAGCGACGTCCCTTTCGGCGCATTCCTCTCCGGCGGCGTCGACTCCAGCGCGGTGGTGGCGTTCATGGCCGGCGCCATGAAAGAACCCGTCAAGACCTTCGCCATCGACTTCGCGGAGAAATCATTCAGCGAGGCCAGGTACGCCGCACAGGTGGGGGCCATGTTCCACACCGAGCATCGCAGCCGCACTGCCACCGTCGATGTGGTGGAAATGCTCGACTCCCTCATCTGGTATGCGGACGACCCGCTCGCCGACTCGTCCATGATCCCGGTCTACCTCGTGTCGAAATTTGCGCGCGAGCACGTCACCATGGTGCTGACCGGCGACGGCGGCGACGAGGCGTTTGCGGGCTACCCCACCTACAACGCGTGGTTCGTGCGCGAGCTCTATCGCCGCGTGCCCGCCTTCGTGCGGCACGCGCTCGTGCGACGCCTGGTGAACGCACTCCCCGTCTCGACCGGCAAAGTGAGCTTCGACTACAAGGCGCGCCGCTTCGTGAGCGGCGCCGAACTCGACGCCGAGGACGCCCACTTCTGGTGGCGGGCGATTCTCTCCGAGAGCGCGAAGCGCACGCTCTACACCGATGCCTTCCGTGCGCGCGTGTCCGGCCGTCCGACCAGCGAGCTCTACCGCGAGCACTTCCGTCGCTCCGGCACCGACGATCCCCTGTCGCGCATGCTGTATGCCGACACACGCTTCTATCTTCCCGCCGACATGCTGGCCAAGGTGGATCGGATGTCCATGGCCAACGGACTGGAGGCGCGCAGTCCGTTTCTCGACCACGAGCTCATGGAACTGGCGGCGCGGATTCCTTCGGCGATCAAGTTCCGTGACCGCAAGCAGAAGTACATTCTCAAGAAGGCGCTGGCTCAGGTTCTCCCCCGCGACATTCTCGAGCGCAAGAAGGCCGGCTTCAACGTGCCCGTGGGCGCGTGGCTGCACGGCGAGCTCGGCCGCACCGCACGGCAGGTGCTGGCGCCGGAACGCATTGCCTCCGCCGGGTTCTTCCGGCCCGAGGCGGTAACCGCGCTTCTCGATGAACACGCCGCGCGCAGCGCCGATCATAGCTACGCGCTCTGGGGTCTCCTGTGCTTCCAGCTCTGGCACGAGCGCTTTGTCGCCGCCCCGACGGTGCAGGCACCGCGCGCCGTGCACGAACGCTGGTCCTCCGCAAATCGCGCCGCCGGCGCGGGCGCAGCATGAAGAAGAAGCTTCTCCTCGGCGTTGTCTCGAGCGCGCTCTTTCTCTGGCTCGCCTCGCGCGGTATCGACTGGTCGCAATTCGGCGCCGCGCTCGCGCAGACCCGTTACATTTTCCTCATCCCCGCCGTCGTGTTCACCATGCTCGGTCACTTCAGCCGTTCCGTGCGCTGGAAATACATGATGGCCCCGGTCAAGGAGTGCGGCATCCGGCCGCTGTGGGCAGCCACCGCCATCGCATTCATGGTGAACAATCTGCTCCCCGCCCGCCTGGGTGAACTGGTGCGCGCCTTCGTGATCGGCCGCTCGCAGAATGTCAGCCGCTCGGCATCTTTTGCCACCATTGTTTACGAGCGTGTGGTGGACGTGTTCGTGCTCATCCTCCTGCTGTGGTTCTGTATGGTGCGTATCTCGGGACCGGAGTGGCTGGCGCGCAGCGCGGAGGTTCTGATTGCCTTCAATGTTGCTCTGTTTGCGTTGCTGTTTGCGATGGTGCGCTGGCGCGAACGTTTCCGCCTGTTGATGGCGCGCGTGGTGCGACCGTTTCCCGCCGAGACGCAACGAAGATTGCACGACTCCGCCGATGCCTTTGTGGTCGGACTCGGAGTTGTCACCAAACCGCGCGCCTCCCTCCCCATCGCGTTGCTGTCAGTCGCGGTGTGGGGATGCGCGGTGCTCGCGGTGTGGTGCTGCCTGATTGCGTTCCGCCTGCAATTGCCGCCCCTGGCCAGCCTCATGGTGATCGTGCTGGTGTCGCTGGGCTCGATGATTCCGTCCGCACCGGCGTTTCTCGGCACGCTGCAGTACGCGTGCGTGCTGGCACTGCAACCCTATGGAGTCGATCGCGCGCACGCCCTCGCTTTTTCCGCCGTATATCATGCGACGCAGTTCCTGCCCATCACCCTCGCCGGGCTGTACTATGCGACGAAATCCCATCTGCATTGGCGGGAACTGTCGGAGGGCAGGCTGTCCTGAAGCACATCCCGCATGTGCTCCCGATCACCGCCACGCTGCTCACGCCAGCCGCATGCGGTGCGTCATCAAGTAGCGTCGCCGGCGAGCCCCATCGCGGATAGAATCTCACCCGCCACCATGGCGGAAAGACGCGCCAGCATTTCCTCGCCGTGGGCCGCGGTGGCACGCGACGGTGAACCCGCGTAGGCGCGCGTCAACCCCATCTCCGTGAAGCGGGTCTTGCCCGCGCGCAGCATCTCCGAGAGACTTACATCCACATTCGGAAGTCCGGCCATGAGCGGGGTGCGCACCGCTTCCGGATCGGCCGCCAGCACGATCGACGTTTCGTACTCCCCCGCATGACACGCGCCGCGCTTGAACTCGTCATCCAGCGTGCGCGCCCATCTTTTCGCAAGCGGTGTGGCCGCGCTGCAACGCTGGGCCGGAAAGCGCGCGACTGCCGCGCGCACGGTTTCTTCGTGCTCCGGCTCCAGATGGTTACTCACGAGGCACACGTGCGCGGCGCTGTTCTCCAACCAGGCATCGATCACGTCGTGCAGGTACGCCGCCAGCGCGCGCCGCGTGACGCCGATGGCGCCCGCGAACCCGCTCGCGCAATCGGTGACGCCATACGCCACGTCGGGTGCCACCAGACCGCGCACACCGGCCGCGTCGAGGAGCGCGATGGCGCGCTCACTGGCCGTGCGCGAGATGATGAGGTCGGTATCGAGCGGCAGGTGCGGGCCGTGCGGTTCGACCGCACCGACGGCGATCATCACCGCGACCGGCTGCGGGCCGTCCAGGGCGGCAGCGAGCTCCTCGCTCGTCATCCACGCGGCGCGAAATTGATACGGACTCATTGCCACGGATTCTCTCCCGCTTTTTCCCGGTCGATGAGTGTTTTCTTGTCGACCTTGCCGCGGTCATTCCGGGGCAGGTCGTCCACGAACACCACCCAGCGCGGATACTTGTGCTTCGAAAGCCGCGCTTTGACGTGCTCCTGCAACTCGGCGCGCAGCGCGGAGTGATCGTGCACGCGCGCGCCTTCGCGGCACACCACAAAAGCCTTGGGTTTCACCAGTCCGGCGTCCTCGGCCGGAATCACCGCGGCCATGGCCACGGCCGCATGCGCGGCGAGACATTCCTCGATTTCCAGCGGAGCGACGAACACGCCGCCCACCTTGAACAAACTGTCGGCGCGGCCGGCGAACCACAGGTATCCGTCAGCGTCCATGCGGAACAGATCGCCGGTGCGGCACCAGTGCCCGTGAAAGGTTTCCCAGCTGCGTTCGCGGTCGAGATGGTAGCCCAGTGCCACGCTATCACCGCGCACCCACATCACGCCGGTCTCGCCGCGGGGGAGTTCGGCCGTGCCCGCTTCCATGGCGTCCGACGGAAGAATGCGGATCTCGTAGCCGTCGACCACGCGCCCCAACGAGCCGGGCATGACATCGCCCGGGCGATTGCTCGCATAAATGTGGAACATCTCCGCCGACCCGATGCCGTCGTACACATCGTTGCGAAAACGCTCGGTGAAGCGTTCGAGCAAAGGGGGCGGGAGCGCTTCTCCCGCCGAAAGATGAAAGCGGATGCACGAAAAGTCGAGCGAGGGCTCGCCGCGCGCACGCAAAGCGTCGTCGTAGTCGAGCAGCTTCGCCATCATCGTTGGCACGTTGGTGACGACACTGGGACGATAGCGTTGAATAGCGGAGGCCAGGGTTTCGGCGGTCGGGCGCTCGGAAAACAGGCAGGTGGTGGCGCCCACGGCAAACGGAAACATCAGGTTGGTACCGGTCGCATAGCCGAAAAACAACCCCGGGACACTCACCGTGCGGTCGTCACGCCGGTACCCCACCGTGCGCTTCGCGTAGACCTCCGTGTTGTACGCAAAATCGCGGTGCGTGTGCATCGCCGCTTTGGGACGGCCCGTGGAGCCCGACGTGAAGAGCCAGACGGCAGGCGCGTCGCGATGCAAGCGCGGCAGTTCGCCGGCGCGCGTCACTTTGCACACATCCGCCAGACGTTCCACGGCGAAATGCGCGCCGCGCACCTCGGCGGGAATCTCGCATTCGCCTTCCGGGTCATCCCCGGTGGCAACATCGGGGACCAGCAGCAGCGACTTGAGCCAGGGTGCCGCGCGCAGCGCCGGTGCCAGATCGCGCGCCACGGCGGGCGTGGTGACGAGCGCGCCCGCGCTCACGTAATTGATCACGTACGCGAGATCATCGCGTGGCGAGACGGGATTCCCCATCGCCACCACAGCGCCCGCGGCGAGGGCGCCGAAAAAACACCATGCAAACGGCGCCGAATCCGGCAGCACGACATACACGCGCGACTCACGCGCCAGTCCAAGCTCGTTCCAGTAGAGGGCGAGCGCGCGTGTGCGCCGGGCCACGTCATGGTAAGTGTACTTGAAGTCGCCGTATTCGACGGCGACCTTGTCACCGAGTCCCTCCTCGAGACGGTCGAAGAGAAAATAGCGGGCAAGATCGAAGGTGTCGGGAAATGCAGGCGGCACACGTCACCTCCGGGCGCGGTCGGCCGGCACCACGGCGGTGGCTTCGATCTCGACGCGCGCGTCGGATTCAACCAGGCCGGCCACCTGCACCAGCGTCATGGCCGGATAATGGTTTCCCATGACCTCGCGGTAGACGTCGCCGATGGCCCGGCGCTCCCGGCGGTATTCGTCGAGGTCGACGACGTACCATGTCATGCGCGTGACATCGCTCACCGTGGCCCCTGCGCACGCGAGCACGCTCTCGATGTTGCGCAGCGCCTGGCGCGTCTGCGCCGCGAGGTCCGAAGCCACCATTCTTGCATCCGGCCCCCACCCCACCTGGCCGGCCACGAAAACCAGGCGGCCTTCCGCTTCGATGCCGTTGGCGTATCCGGAGGGCGCTTTCCAACCTGTGGGTTCGAGCTTTCGCATCATGAACCTGCCTGTTCGGAGTCGTCCGCCAGCAACTCGCGCGCGATGATGAGGTGCTGGATTTCCGTCGCGCCTTCGTAAATACGCAGTGGGCGAATCTCGCGATACAGTTCTTCCACGACGGCTCCGCTCACCACGCCGCGCGCGCCCAGGATTTGCACCGCATCGTCGATGACGCGCTGCGCGCTCTCGGTTGCGAAACTCTTCGCCATGGCCGCCTCGGAGGCGATACGCCCGCCCGTCGTGTCCTTCTTCCACGCGGCACGATAGACCAGAAGCGCGCTCGCATCCACGTCGAGCGCCATGCGCCCGAGCTTCCCGCGCACGGCATCGAGGTCGGCGAGCGTGGCGCCGAATGCACGCCTGGCTTTCGCGTGCCGGCGCGCCTCCTCCAGCGCGCGGCGTGCAAACCCGAGTGCCGCCGCCCCCACCGTCGGACGGAATGCGTCCAGCGTTCCCAGCGCGATCCCCATCCCGCGCCCCTCCTCGCCGATGCGCGCCGATGCCGGCACGCGACACGACGAAAAACGAATCGTGCCCAGCGGGTGCGGCGCCGTCACTTCGATGCGCTCGACCACCTGCACTCCGGGATTGGCGGCCTCCACCACGAACGCGCTGATGTGTCGCGACGCCGTGTCGGCCGTGCGCGCAAACACGACATAGAAATCGGCCAGCCCGGCGTTCGAAATCCACGTCTTGGCGCCGTCGATCAAATAGTCGCGGCCGTCGCGCCGCGCGCGCGTCTCCATGGCACCCAGATCGGACCCCGCATTCGTCTCCGAAATAGCGAACGCAGCAATCGCGTGCCCCGAGGCCGCGCGCGCCGCGTAGCGCTCGCGCTGTTCGGCGGACCCGTAGAGCGAGATGGGCCCGGAGCCCAGCCCCTGCATGGCAAATGCAAAATCGGCCAGCCCCCATTCACGCGCGAACACTTCGCGCAGAACGCACGCGCTGCGCACGTCGAGCGTGCCGCCGCTCTTCGCCACGATGGCGCGCCCGAGAAAGCCGGCGTTTCCCATCGCGGCCACCAGCGCGCGGCACTGCGCGTCGGTCTCGGCGAGCGCGTGAATCGACCCCAGGGCGGATTCGCACCACGCGGACGCCTCGCGCGCGAGCGCGCGGTGCGCGGGTTCCAGGAACGGCCACTCGAGATGATTCGACACTCAGTCTCCTTCGAAGCGCGGCGTCTCGCGCCGCGCGAACGCTTCGTAGGCGCGGCGAAAATCGCGCGTCTGCATGAGCTCCGCCTGCACGCGCGCTTCCGCGATGATCGCGTCGCGCACACCCATGTCCCACTCGGCCAGCAACTGGCGCTTGGTGGCCTGGTGCGCGAGAATCGGCCCGCGCGCCAGCTCGCGCGCCAGCTCGTGCGCGCGCGTATCCAGTTCGGCCGGATCGCACAGTTGATTGACGAAACCCCAGCGGTGGGCCTCATCGCCCGGCAGCGCGCGTCCCGTGTACAGGAGCTCGGCGGCGCGCCCCTGCCCGATGATGCGTGGCAGGATCGCGCACGCCCCCATGTCGCAACCGGCCAGTCCGACGCGTACGAACAGGAATGCCACGCGACTGCCGGCGGTGCCCAGGCGCATGTCGCTCGCCATGGCGATGGCAGCGCCGGCGCCGGCACAAACTCCATCGATGGCGGCGATCACAATCTGCGGGCACTGCATGATGGCGATAACGAGGTCACCTGTCATGCGCGTGAAGCGCTCGAGCCCCTCGCGGTCCATCGCCACGAGAGGACCGATGATTTCGTTGACGTCGCCGCCGGAGCAGAAATTTCCGCCCGCACCGGTGATCACCACCGCGCGTACCTCGGGCGTGGATGCAAGCGCTGCAAAGGTGTCGCGCAATTCTGCGTACGAATCAAAGGTGAGTGGATTCTTGCGTTCGGGCCGGTCGAGCGTAACGGTGGCGACGCCGTCGGCAAAATGCCACCGGAAATGCTGCGGGCACAGCGTGGCCGGATTCATGTCTGCGCCTCCAGAGGGCGACCATCCACAACGATGTGCCGGCCCGTGATCGCTGCCGCACGCGCACCCAGCAGCCACGCGGCGACGCGCGCGACCTCGCCGGGTTCGATGAGAAGCCCGCCCGCGTTGCTGGCCGCGAAACGCTCGCGCACCGCGGCCTCGGACAGGCCGGTCCGCTCGGCGGCGCCGCGCAGGGACTCCGCGATTCTTTCCGTGTTCACATATCCGGGACAGATCGCGTTCACCGTGATTGCCTCTTTCTCGACCTCGGCGGCCAGCGCGCGCGTGAACCCCAGCAGCGCATGCTTTCCTGCGGTGTACGCGCTGACGTGCCGGTAACCGCGCAGCGACGCGGTGCTCGCCATGTTGACGATCCGCCCCTCGCGCCGTTCCAACATTCCGGGCAGCGCTGCCTGCGCGCAGAATACAGCACTCATCAGGTTCAGGTCGATCATATGCCGCCAATGCGCTTCGTCGCTGTCCAGGAACGCACACGCGTCGGCGCCGCCGGCATTGTTCACGAGGGCGTAGAGCGGGCCGAGCTTCGCGCTCGCCGCGGGAAGCAACGCCTGCACCGCGCGCGAATCGGTGACGTCGGCTTCGAACGCAGCGTGAGCATCGGCGTCCGGCAGCGTCCGCCGCACCGACTCCACACTGGCGAGCCGCCGGCTGACGAGCGACACCCGCGCCCCATGTTGCGCAAGCAGACGCGCGACCGCGGCACCGATCCCCCGGCTGGAACCGGTCACGAGCACGTGGCGCCCGTCGAGATTGACCGCCGGCGACAGGTTGACTGCAATCGGTTCTGCGGACGCTTTCATATTGGCTCCGTCGACTCGCGCGCGCGCCGCATCAGCGTCTCGACTTGCCGCTGTCCCGACTTGTACTGGTTCGGCCAGCGTACGCCCCCGTAGCCGAGCTGTGCCGCCGCGCGCAGGGTCCACATCGGATCCCACAGGTGCGGCCGCGCCAGAAGACATATATCGGCCCTGCCTGCCGCCACGATGCTGTTCACGTGGTCGGCCTCGTAGATATTTCCCACCGCGAGCGTGGTCATGCCGAGCTCGAGCCGGATACGTTCCGCAAACGGGACCTGGAACATGCGGCCGTACACAGGCCGCTGTTCGGCGCTCACCTGTCCCGCCGAGACGTCGATGAAGTCGGCGCCGGCGCTTTGAAACGCGCGTGCGATCTCGACCGAGTCTTCGATGCGAATGCCACCCTCCACCCAGTCGGTGGCCGATATGCGCACTCCCAGTGCCCGTTCCGCGGGCCACGCGGCGCGCAGTGCGCGCAACACTTCCACCGGATAGCGCAGACGGTTCTCCAGCGACCCGCCGTATTCGTCGCGGCGCCGATTGGTGACGGGCGAGATGAACCCCGACAGCAGATAGCCATGCGCCGCGTGCATTTCAAGCACGTCAAAGCCGGCCTCGATGCCGCGCCGGGCGGAAGCCACGAACTCGTCGCGCACCCGGTCCATGTCGGCGCGCGTCATCTCCTTCGGCACCTGGTTGCGCTCGCTCCATGGCAGGGGCGATGCCGCCATGACAGGCCAATTCCCCGCGGGCAGCGGCTCGTTCTCCCCTTCCCACATCAGTCGCGTCGAACCCTTGGCGCCCGAATGGCCCAACTGCAGTGCGAACACCGCGTCGCTGTGCGCATGGACGAACTCCACGATGCGACGGTAGGCCCGGGTTTGTTCATCATTATAAAGACCCGCACACCCCGGCGTGATGCGGCCCTGCGGAGAGACACAGGTCATCTCGGTAAAGATCAGCCCCGCGCCGCCCAGCGCGCGCGCGCCCAGGTGCACGAAATGAAAGTCCCCGACCACGCCGTCCACCGCGCTGTACATGTCCATGGGCGAACAGGCCACACGGTTGGGGAGGCGCGCGCAGCCCAGCTCGAGGGGAAGAAACATGGGCGGAATGGCTTCGTCCTTCTTGCCGTGCGTCGCTTTGCGGCAGAGCCAGCGCTCGAACGATTGCAGGTAAGCGGCGTCGCGCGCGCGCAGCGATTCGTGCGAGACGCGCTGGCTGCGCGTCACCAGGCTGTAGGCGAACTGTTCCGGCTCGAGGTGGGCTTTGATGGCGACCTGCTCGAACCACTCCGTCGAATTGCGCGCTGCATTCTGAAGGCGCAACACTTCGACGCGTCGCTCCTCCTCGTAGCGGGCCAGGCGGTCATCGAGCGAGGCGCTGCCCTTTTCCGTGAGCTTCTCCGCCAGCGATACCGCGCTCTCCATGGCCAACCGCGTGCCCGAGCCCACCGAGAAGTGCGCGGTCGCGGCCGCGTCGCCCAGCAGCACGAGGTTATTGCGATGCCAGCGCGCGCAGTTGACCCGCGGAAAATTGAGCCACGCCGCCGAACCGCGCAGGTGCTCCGCGTTCGACACCAGCCCGTGGCCGTCGAGATGGGATGCGAAAAGTCTCTCGCAGAATTGTATGGTCTGCTCGCCGCTTGCCGCGTCGAGCCCGTCCGCGCGCCACACATCCTCCGTCGTTTCGACAATGAACGTGCTCCATCCGTCGGCAAACGGATAGCAGTGCGCCTGGTACCAGCCGTTCTCGCTCTCGACGAAGTAGAATGTGAAGGCATCGAACGGCCGACGTGTGCCCAGCCAGATGTACTTGCAAGCGCGCATGTCGATGTCGGGCTGGAAATGGTCCGGGTAGCGGCGCCGGACGGTGCTGTTGATGCCGTCGGCGGCAATGATGACGTCGGCGCCGGCCAGCGCGGTCTCATCCGGCAGCTCGTGCTCGAATTCAACGGTGACGCCCAGCCCCTCGGCGCGACGTGTCAGGATATCCAGGAGCTCCTGGCGGGCGACCCCGCAGAAGCCGTGGCCGCTGGAGCGAACGACGCTGCCCCGGTAGTAGACCTCGATATCGTCCCAGTGGATGAAACGCTCGGTAATCTCGTCGTAGGTGCTTTGGTCTGCTGCCTTTAGCCGACCCAGCGTACCGTCGGAAAACACCACTCCCCACCCGAACGTGCTGCCGCGCCGGTTGCGCTCCAGCACTCGAATGCGTGCCGAGCGATCCCTCAGCGCAACTTGAATGGCCGCATAGAGCCCGGCCGGGCCACCCCCAATTATTCCCACGGTCATAGCCATCGAAGGAGGGCATTTTCGCAAATACGGACCCTCTCCTCCAACCGGGAAAACAGGCAAACCCTCCGGAAGTATTTGCTTGTAAATATTGACACCCTCTGATAAACTGGACGTAACTGAAACTACGCCCACTGGTCATTTGAAGGGCCGAGTTGGCAGCAAGCTGGGCGGGGGAGTGAGTGGCGAGCCGGTATTTCAAGGCGCTCTGCTCTATAGAAAAACGCAAGAAGTGCACGCACGATAACGCCCTGGAGGGCAGCTATGAAGCACTGGCATCGATTGGTAGCACTGACAGTTGTCTTTTCATTATCGATTGTTTCGGCCGCCTTCGCGGCGCTAGACACGCCGGCGATTTCGACCGGCGCAAGTGGCAATGCAAAACAGGTTTTGTTCATCACCGCGGGCCCGAGCGGCGCGCCCAACGGTTTCACGGTGCGTTGGATGGATGCATCGACCTACTACGGTAACGGCGCACAGTTCCAGCCTGAGATGGTCAATGGCGAGAGCCATGCCGCATTCACGGGCGAGCCGACGCTGAACACCTTCGGCGGTCAGTACTCGACGTTCAAAATCGGACCGAACGAGACCATTCGCGTTGAGATCGGCGATCTTGGCGACGAGACCGGCGTCAGCGGTGATCGCGCCGAACTCGCGAGCGCGACGCCGTATTTCTTCGTTGTGTTTGCGAATGACGAGAACGGCGCTCCGGCGAGCGAGCTCAGCGTCACGGTCAGTGATCAGACCAAGGCCAACACGAACTGCACGTACACGCAGGGCTACTGGAAGAACCATCCCAACGCGTGGCCGACCAATTCGGTTACGCTCGGCACAGTCAACTACACCAAGACGCAGTTGCTCTCGATTTTCAACCAGTCGGTGGGTGGAAACGGCCTCATCAGTCTCGCGCACCAGTTGATCGCCGCGAAGCTGAACATTCTCCAGGGTGCGGATCCGTCCGCGGCCCAGGCGTGCATCGACGCTGCCGACGCTCTGATTGGCAGCCTCGTGGTCCCGCCGGTGGGCACCGGTTGGCTCGATCCGGCGGACACCAGTGCCCTGACCCAGTGCCTCGACGATTACAATAACGGTATCACCGGCCCGGGACACTGTGGCACAGTGCCGACGAAGCAGTCGACCTGGGGTTCCGTCAAGAATCTCTACCGCTAATCTGACATCCCAGCTTCATAGCGGTGCCTGAAACGAAAAGGCCCGTCGCGCAAGCGGCGGGCCTTTCTATTTTCGACCTCACGCCCGGGAGCCGAATTACATACGTGGGCCGGGCAGGTTTGTCGGTGTGCTGGAAAATGAGTTGGAGGCGGCATCCGGATTTGAACCGGAGAATAACGGTTTTGCAGACCGTCGCCTTACCACTTGGCTATGCCGCCCCCCCTGGCCATTCTAACCGCTTGTGCCGCGGCGGTCTACGACTGGTTGCGCCGCGCGGAATGGAGTCATTCCCTTGAGCTCGGGATATGTCTCGAAGTCCGTGATCCGATCCATGCGATAAATGGTCGGACGCGATGTCGACAGATGTTCGTCGCCGGGCAGAGGTGTATAGAATTCCCATACCAGCTCTCCGTCCTGCGTCACCTCGAATACCCGTCCCCCCACCGTATCTGTGATCATCGTATTTCCGTTGGGCAGGCGTTGAGCGCCGCCGCACACCGGACTGTAAAATCTCTCCCGCTGCTCGTCCTCGTAGCTCCAGACGATCTTGTTCGTCATCGGATCGACTTCAACCACGCGCGAATACCCGCGCCGGACGCCGTTGTCAAAAATCGTAATGTGACCGTTCTCGAGCACACGGGGATTGTGCGGCCCTTCCAACTCGCCCGCACCCCACTGCCACAGGACCCGGCCCTGGTAGGGATCAATGACCGCTACAACGTCGATCATCGGGCTGCACACGATGACGTTGCCCTCCCTCAGCACATCGTTGTAATTGCGGTCGACCACCGTCACGGTGTTCGTATGCAGGAGGTCCATGAAGCCCTTGTCGAACATGAACGCGCTGCGCATCCGCAACTGGATCGAGGTTCGAATGTGGGTCAGCTGCCAGCTCCAGATGTGCAGGGCGTGCGAGAATGGGACAGCGTCGCGAAGCAACTGTCCGATGGAGAATTCAGCCTTCACGTTGCCGTCGGCCGAAAGCACCACCACGTCGTCGTCGCGCACCGGCGTGGGCAGGTCGTGTACAGCGGTGAACCTGTACGAACGCTGCAGGACCAGAATGTCGCCGTTGGGAGCCTCGGTGATGTCGTGATGGCAGCGCAGTTTTCGCACCCACTTGATGCGCGAGCTCCAGTCCAACCGCGCCAGCTTGCGGTCCTGAACGGAGACCAGTAGATCACCGTTGCGACACAGCCTGACAAACTCCCAAGGGTAGCCCGGGTCGAGATCCTTGTTCCATTCGTGTACCACGTTGCCATTCATGTCGAGAAGGAATGCGCGGGGTGCCACGAGAGACGCACAAAGGTTGAACCCACCGTAGGACCGAACGCTGTCCACGTACCCCACCCCGGGGCTGACGTGTCTTGCGGATTCCGGTACAAAGGCGATGTATGGAAGGGTCGCGAGCGTCGCGGCGACGTCATGGTTGTGGTTTTTGTCCAGACTCACGCTGTCCTGCCCCGACGGTCCGGAACGCAGCCCGGAGATAATCAGCGCCGTGGCAAGCGCAATGGCAGCGTATGGTATCACCCGGTCCTGCCTTAGTTTGAGCAAACCCTTGATCAGGAAGAATGCCCCCACCAGCAGAGCCGCGTTGCCCAACAAACTCAATGGATCGTAGCGGTAAGGCAGCCACTCCGAGTTTACAAACCGGGCGACACGATACAGCACGAACAAGGACGTGGCCCCCACCAACACGACCTGCCGGCGACGCTCGACGAAGGGGCCTTTCCATCCATCCGGCAGGATACGACCGAGCAGGCGTACCACGACCCAGAACGCCGCCAGAACGCCCCCAACCTCGACCAGAAGCACGAGCACACCCGCCAGCACGTAGGCGGAAACGTAACGGTCTCCAAGGAGCCACATGACGTAGCCAAGCAGCCCGATTATCAGGAGCAGGCTTACTCGTAGAGAGGAACCAGCGGGTCTTGACGGCATGGCAGTTCGACGGGAGAGAAAGAAATGGAGCGGGAAACGGGATTCGAACCCGCGACATCCACCTTGGCAAGGTGGAGCTCTACCACTGAGCTATTCCCGCCCCGAGAATTCGTTGGCGAAGCAACTATTATTAGGGAATTCCCCGGCGTATGTCAACGGTCTTGCCGCGCACCACTGTCAGGCCGTGTCATCGCGCCTTGGGCAGGTTGACACGGGCAGGAACCACCCACGCGTCCGGGTAAAACTGACCCCGCACGGAGGGCAGCGCGGCCGCCGCCTGGTCACGTGTTACATAGTCCCCGATGCGCACCTTGTACACACCGGCGTCGAGGTCGAGATAGGCCGGCATATTGAGCCGCGTCGCGGCGACATTGCGCGCGCTCTCCGCGACGTCACGATCGGCCGATGCAAAGACCTGGATCCGAAATCCGTCAGCGGTCGCGTCGGACGCGACCGGAGTCGGGGCCGGCGCAGTGGTGTCAACCGGCGCATCCGCCTCCAATACATCCAGCGTGGTGTCCGCGAGCGCGATCTCTTCCACATCGGCTTCGGGCCGCGCGGACCCTCCGGCCGGCGGCGGAATCTTCCCTTCCGACTTGAAATCGTAACCGCCCCGCGCTGGTTCGACTCGAGAGGAATTCTGTTTTGGCGGCGCGGTGGCACCGCAACCGGCGACACACGCAGCCAGGGCGCATATCGCCGCAATTTGAAGCAGATGAGAACGCATATCGGGAAGATAGCATCCGGCTCGCGGGCTCGCGAAGCACAATTACTTGCCGGAAAGAACGCGGTAGTACAGGCCCTCGATCTGTTCGCTGATGAGGTCCCAGTTGTAGGTTTCGCGACAGCGCTTCGCCGCAATGGCCCCCAGGGCCGCGCGCGCGTCGGCGTCCGACGAGAGCTCACCCAGTGCGCCGAGGAGCGCATTGACGTCGCCGCATCGGAAGTAGCGGGCCGCATCCCCTCCCACTTCGACGTTCTCGGGAATGTCGCTCAAGACCAGGGCCTTGCCGTGTGCCATCGCCTCGCACACAGTGATCGGAAGCCCCTCGACGCGCGATGCAAGCACGTAGAACAGTGCGTGCCCGTACAACGCCTGCAGGCGTTCTCCAAACAGGTCCCCGGTGAACACCACGCGCTCGCGTGCGGCGCGTTCGAGCGAATCGGAATAGCCGGTGCGCGGTGTCTCCGAACCGACGATCACCAGTTGCAAAGTCGTGGGCATTTGATTGAATGCCTCGATCAGCGTGTGGAGCTCGCGATCCGGGATGACGCGTCCCACGGTCAGGATGTAACCGCCGGGCTTGAGGCCCCAGGGCGCGAGCAGCGCGGGATCGGGCGGGGCTGTGCACGGAGCCGCGCCGTTGGGAATGTAGGTGGCGTCGATGCCATGGGTGTTCTGCACGTGCGCCTGCATCAGGCGCGATACGGCGATGACGGCGTCGCTGTGACGCGCACCGACGGCTTCGCCGCGGTGCAGCATGCTCCGCGCCCGCGTGCCCCACTTCACCTGGCGCCAGTCGAGGGCGTGAAAGGTCGAGATGACCGAGCGTCCGAACAACCCGGCCACGGGGGCGCACGCTGCCGGCCCGATGCCGTGCAGGTGCACGATGTCGAAGTTGTGAGCGCACGACGCCTCCAGCGCACACAGGAGTGTGTGGCTGGCGGCGTCGGTGTGTTTGCTGTGCAGGCTGGGGCGGTAAGCCAGGCGCACACCACGAAATTCGGGCGCTTTGCCGTTGACGTGATAGCCTTCCGGAACCGGCTCCCCATGCGTGCCGGGCCGCAGCCGCGAACGGCAGAATGCCCACACGTCGTGCCCGCGTGCGACAAGCCGCGTCGCCACCGCCTCGACGTGCGTCTCGACGCCGCCGTAGCGGGCGGGTATCCCCTTCTGGCCGATCATCGCGATGCGAAGCGGCCGCATGCCGGTGCGCCGCGTCATGCCGCGACGGGGCGCGCCAGTACGCACCGATAAACCGCCTCGATCGCAGCCAGGTGTCCGGCGGTTTCGTGGGCTTCACGATGGCGTCGCCACGCGCTCCCGGCGCGCTCGCGCGCCCCGTCGTCGTTGCACACCTGTTCCATGGCGCGAACCAGTTCAGCGACGCTACCCGGGGCGACCGCGACACCCGCCATGCGCGGGATGAGCTCGCGCAGGCCACCGCTGCCACTCCCGATCACCGGCGTACCGGCACGCGCCGCTTCGAGAACGACCATGGGAGCATTCTCCGCCCACAGGCTGGGAATCACCAGCGCCGTTGCGCGCGTGATGACGCTTGCAGTGGCGGCCCGGCTCAGATGGCCGGCAAACACCACGTTCTGGAGCCCGTTCGCCCGCGCACGCAACACCTGCGCCTGCGGTCCATCCCCCGCGATCAGCACCGTAACCGCGGGCAGCTGTCGCGCCGCATCGATGAGTACGGCAACGCCCTTCTCCGGGCTCAGTCGGCCCGCGCAGGCGAAAAACTTCGACGGCAGTGCGTTCAGCATGCGCGCTTCCTCCGCGTTGGGTGCGCCCTCATCGCCTGGCTCCGGTGAGAGCTGCGGCACGTGACGAATACGCGCGGCCGGCACTCCTGCCGCGCGCATGATGTCGCAGAGGTATTCGCTGGGCGCGATGAAGTAATCGACGCGGTCATACACCTTCGAGAACCGCTGCCAGTACGCTTCCAGCGCGAGCAGCGCGGAACGCGCACGCGAGCCCGCGCACGCCGTGGCGGCCGCCTGGTAGAACCGGCCGCCCCGGCAGCGATAACACGGCGCGCCGTTGGCGAACATGGTGTAGCTCGGACACACCAGCTTGTAGTCGTGCAGAGTCATAACGACCGGGATTGCGCGCGCAGCGAGCAGTTCGATAATGGAGGGCGTGAGCTGGTGATAGATGTTGTGCAGGTGCGCCACGTCGGGACGCCGCGCTGTGATCAGTTCGTCGAGTTTGCGCGCGGCCTCGCGCGAGCGGATGAAGCCGCCGAGCGAGCGCCACGCCGCGGCCCGCATGGCGGGCCCGTCGTATTCGCGCTGCGTTACGAAGTAGGAGCTCTGCGCTGAGGGCCGGTTGTGGGGATGTGCCATGGAGAAATGCAGCACTTCGTGGCCCCGCGCCGTGAGCGCATCGGAGAGGGCGAACATGTAGCGTTCGCTTCCTCCCTTTTCAAAGAAAAACTTGTTGGCCTGGAGAATGATCACACGCGTCCGGCCCGACTGCACCGC
This sequence comes from uncultured bacterium, assembly GCA_964621155.1. Taxonomy (GTDB): domain Bacteria; phylum Krumholzibacteriota; class Krumholzibacteriia; order WVZY01; family JAKEHA01; genus JAKEHA01. Next base: position 29,811 of record CAZULB010000008.1, read on the forward strand.
GGCGCCAGCAGGCTGCTAGTGGGAGAGGTGCGACCTGACTTTTTCCCGCGCGATCCATCCCAGCGCGCGCGGCAGGTTCTTCTTCAGCTCGGAGCGCGCCGTGCAGATCATCCAGCACTGCTCGCAGCCGGCGATCTCGCGCCGCACCTGCGCCGCCTGCGCCGACTCCCAGACGGTTTCGAACGAGTTGCCCTTGAGGTCACCCATCGGCGACGGAATGGTGAGACACGGGTACACGATGCCTTCGGGCGCGAGATAGAAGAAATCAATCCCGGCGCGACACTCGAGCAGCCGCTTCTTCTCGCGATTGAATACCAGCGTCCCGGATTCGAAGTATGCGCGCAACCAGCGCTTGGGATGGTAACTCCTGAGCTCGTGGTTCATCACGTAGCCCAGCGCGTCATACAGGGTTTCGTTGGAGACGTCCTGGTTCACCTGCGTCGAGAAATATATATCCGAGTTCTGCGCCACGGCGGTCGTGAACTGAACGCCGATCTGGTTGGCGTAGTCGTAAACCTGCCGCATCTCGTGCACGTTTTCGTTCATGGCCGTGAAGCCGATGCGGATGTTGGTGAAGCCGCGCTCGCGCAATTGCTCCAGGGTTGCGGTGGCGTTCTCCCAGGCGTGCTTCACGCCGCGAATCTTGTTGTGTGTGTCGCCGATGCCATCGAGCGATACGCCGACGCCGATATTGGGGATCGTCCGGCGCAGCTCTTCCATGGCCGCAACGATCTTTTCGGTGCGAAATCCATTGGTCGACACGACAATGCGTGGGTTGTCACACTTGGCGTGAATCACCTTGACGATATCGACGACGTCGCTGCGCATGAACGCCTCGCCACCGGAGATGTTGATATCCTTGAGCGACGACGGCACCTTGGCATAGTCGTCGATGGAGAGGAACTCCTGCGGCTTGAGCTGCCAGATATTGCACATTTCGCAACGCGCGTCGCAACGGTACGTGAGCGCGATGATGGCATCCGTGGGATAGCCGGGGGCGGGTTCGTGAGTGGAACTATGGCGCGGGTCCTGGATCATTGCGTGTGCCTTCCGGCTATGCCGTCATCACCTGATCGAAGAGCTGCTGGTAACCGGCCGTGGTC
>CAZULB010000008.1:30923-49451 GCA_964621155.1 uncultured bacterium
TCGAACTTGTGGGCCAGCGCCACGTCGGCGCCGCCGGCCGTGGTCCGGTCCACCGAGTAATACGTTTCCACACGAGCGCGCGCAAGTCCCGCGCGCCGCTTTGCCGCCTCCGGGTCGCGCAGAACCGCAGCGATGGCACCCGCCAGTTCGTCCGCGCTCCCCGGCGCCACCAGGAGACCGGTCTCCCCGTCAATCACAACTTCCGGGACCGATCCCGCGCGCGACGCAATCACGGGAATGCCGCTCGCCATGGCCTCAAGCACCGAGAGCGGAAGCGTTTCCACCACGTCGCGTGACGGCAGCACCACCATGTCGCTGGCATGCAGCAAGCGCGCCACGTCGCGACGCACTCCCAGAAATTCGACACGGTCGGCGATTCCCAGTTGCTGCGCATGCTGCCCGAGGGCAGCGCGTCGCGGTCCGTCACCGGCCAGGAGAACACGCACACCCTGTCGCGGCGTTTTCAGTCCTGCGATCGCATCCAGCAGCACCTCGTGCGCTTTCTCCGGTCGCATCCCCGCGATCATGGCCACGACGCCCTCGTCGACGCCGATACCCAGATGCCGGCGCGCATCCCTTCGAGCGGCCGGCGTCACTGCAGGCCATGCGTCGAGATCAATTCCATTCTCGATCACCGCAATTCGCCCCGGCGGCAGACCCGTCACTCGCGCCAGGTAGCGCGCATGGGTGCGCGACACTGCGATCACGCGCGTCACAAATTCAACCAGCACGCGCTCACGGCTTCCGAAGCTCGGGCGCGCGCGCCCGTCGGCACCCACCAGGCCCGTCGAATGCGACGCGATCACCGACGCCGGCGTTCCTGCCATGAGAGCGGCGCCTCTTCCCAGCCACATCGCATCCATGTGATCGAGCGCCCACAGGAGCCCGGGGCGAAACGACCTGAGCCGTTGCGCCAATCGCAGGGCTCCGACGGGATCGCGCCGAAACCGGCACAGATGATCCGCCCCGGCGAAACCCTCGCGGAACAGATCGCGGCCGATCACACCCGCGTCGTGCAGAAAAAACAATCGGACATCGTAGCGGTCTGGCGGCAGGCGGCGCAGGACGTTGCCGGTGACGATTTCGGCGCCGCCCACACCGAAGGTCGAAGCGACTACGGCTATCCGGCGTTTCTCCACCGCGCGCTACGCGCCTCCGGTGCTCACAGGCTCCACGTCGATGACGCGGCCACCCTCACGAATGGAAGCGACGGCCGCCTCGAGCACGCGCACCGCGTCGAGACCGTGCACGCCCGAGCTGCGCGCGCGCACGCCCTTCTCCACGCAGTCCACGAAATGCTGGCACGCGACCTTGAGGGGCTCGGCGTCATCCAGACGTGGAATCAGGATGTCGCCGTAACGGTACGAAAGATTGAACTCACCGAAGGTGTCGTAGTGCGGCGTAACCGTGACACCCTTGTCGTAGATGCGAATCTTCTCCAGCGCGCTGATGTCGTCGTAGACGAGCATCTTCTTGCTGCCCACGACGGTGGTGGAGCGGATCTTGTTGGGGTTGAGCCAGCTGACGTGGATATGCGCCAGCACATTGCCGGGATAGCGCAAATTGATGAAGGCCACGTCTTCGACGTTCTTGCGAATCGAGCAGCTTGCCTGCGTCGCCACCGACTCCGGCATGCGGTCGAGAATGTAGTTGAGAATGGAAATGTCGTGTGGCGCCAGGTCCCATACCACGTTCACGTGCTCCTGGAAGATGCCCAGGTTCACACGGGTCGTGCTGACATAGAAGATGTCGCCCAGCTCGCCCGAGTCGATCACTTCCTTGATCTTGTTGACGGCGGCGGTGTAGACGAACGTGTGCCCCACCAGCAGCACGCGCTCGGCCTTTTCCGCTTCCGCCACCATCGCCGCGCCCTCCGCCGAAGAGAGCGCCAGCGGCTTTTCCACGAACACGTGCTTGCCCGCACGCAGCGCTTCAATGGTGAGCTTCGCGTGCGTTTCGGGCGGCGTCGCCACCACGACCGCGTCGACCGTGCTCGATAGCACGCGCCGATAATCGGTCGTGGTCTCCAGCTTGGGATAGAGGCTGCGCATATGCGCGAGCCTCTCCTCGGAAAGGTCCGAGCAGATGGCGACGTCGGACCCCTTGAGGTGAGAAAAATTACGAATCAGGTTGGGGCCCCAATAGCCGCAACCGATCACACCGATGCGAATCAACGGAGTTACTCCTGTGTGTGAGACTCGAGAATCAATAGCCGCCCAGGCCGAACAACATCACCGGCACCGTGCGGGCAATGATCTTCATGTCGAGAGCGAGTGACCAGTTCTCGATGTAATACAGATCGAGCATGACCATCTCGTCGAAAGGAACGGTGCTGCGACCGCTCACCTGCCACAGGCCGGTAAGCCCGGGCTTCACGGCGAGACGACCGCGGTGCCATTCCTTGTAGTGGGCGAGCTCGTAGGACAGCGGCGGACGCGGACCCACCAGCGTCATCTCACCGCGCAGAACGTTAATGAACTGCGGCAGTTCGTCGAGACTCGTCTTGCGCAGGAAGCGCCCGATGGAGGTGACGCGCGGATCGTTCTGCAGCTTGAATACGCGACGATCACCCTCTTCGGACATGAGACGGCCCTTGATGAAATCCTCGGCAAAGCTCCGGTGCTGATGGTCGCTGTTGTCGACAAGCATGGTGCGGAACTTGTAGAAGCGGAACAGGCGTCCGTCCTGCCCCACGCGCTCCTGCACGAACAGCACCGGGCCCTCCGACGTGAGCTTGATGAGGGCCGCGATGAGCATGTAGAACGGCATGCCGACGATCGCGACCATGAGCGTGAACAGAATGTCAAAAGCACGCTTCGCAAATCCACCGCCACGGGTCTCGTAGGCGAGTGGGATGACCGGCGAAGCGCCGCGCACGGCATCGGTCGCGTACAGGGGGATGACCTTCTGTTCGGAGTATCTGAATGCTGCAAGATTCTTCTTCACGGCTGCTGACCTCGAATCTGGTGGGTGCAATTCAATCAAACTGATACTTCGACTCGAGACAAAACATCGGCCACCATGTCGACCTGATCGTCTGTCAGCTCCGGAAAAACGGGCAACGAGACTAGCTGGTCGGCTAGCGTCTCACTCACCGGGAATTTTCCCGCTCGCGCGAGATGTGCGTACCCCGGATGCCGATGCGCGGGAGGAACGATATGCTTGCCCCAACCGATCCCCGCCGCGTTGAGCGCATCCTGCACCGCGCGCTGTCGCGAGTGCCGGACGGCAAGAATGTGAAATACGGGCTCCGAGCCGTTGACGCGGGACTGGAACGCGAACTCCGTTCCCTCGAGACGGCTACGGTACTTCTCGGCAATGGCTCGCCGGCGTGCATTCCAGCGGTCCAGATGTGCGAGCTTCACGCTCAGGACGGCAGCCTTAAGCGTGTCGAGCCGGTAGTTGTATCCAACTTCCGGAAACACGTTGGGCTGGTACTGGCCGTGGTGGCGCAGCGCGCGCATGCGCTTCGCCAGCTCCGGATCGTTCGTCGTCACCGCACCGCCGTCGCCGATGGTGCCCAGGTTCTTGGTGGGATAGAACGAGAACGCGGCGGCCAATCCGAGGCCGCCGGTTCGCTTCCCCTTGTAGGTCGCGCCATGCGCCTGGCACGCATCCTCGATGACCGCAATGCCGTGCCGCTTCGCGATCGCGTTGATAGCGTCCATGTCGCAAGGCTGACCGTACAGGTGAACGGGAATCACCGCTTTCGTGCGCGGCGTGATCGCGGCTTCGAAATGCGCCGCGTCTAAACAGAACGTGGATGGATCCACATCCGCGAGCACGGGCATGGCGCCGGTGTACGCGATGGATTCAACGGTGGCGATGAACGAATTGGGAACCGTGATGACTTCATCCCCGGGGCCGACGTTGGCGGCGAGGAGGGCGAGATGAAGCGCGGCCGTGCCTGAGCTCAAACCGATAGCAAACTCACACCCGCAGTAGCGTGCGAATTCGCGTTCGAACTCCTCCAAAGATGCACCCAGAATGAAATCGCCGCGGTCGATCGTCTGCGTGACGGCCGCCGTGATTTCATCGTGCAATTCTCGGTGTTGCAGCGAGAGGTCCAGGAAAGGGACGCGCTGCTTCTGCCCCATCGATGACACCCGGAGTTTTCCTTAGGTTTTGAGACCAGACCCCTGACGCGAGCCAGTTGATTTTAGCACAGTTACAGAGGCCTCTTCCAGACGTTTTTCTGCGCGGGAAGCCGTGGAAAACCCGCTGGGAAAGGACGGGGAAGGCTACTCCGCGATGCGCCGCCGGACGAGGTTGCGGATACCCTCGGATCGCGCTTGAGGCCCGTAAACGCGATAGATATGGGCCCGGGCCGCGTGGGCCAACTCGGCGCCCCGGGCGGGGTCTGCGAGCAGCCGTTCAATGTGGGTGCGATATTCGGCCGGGGTGGCGGCGATGAGCAGGTGCTGGCCGGGCTCGAGGGCCATGCCTTCCACGGCCACGGGCGAGGCCACCACGGGGACGCCCGCCGCCATCGCTTCCAGGATGCGAATGCGCAATCCCCCGCCATAACGCAGCGGCACCACCAGGCACGCGCACCGCTGGTAGAACGGCGCCACGTCGCGCGCATGGCCCGCCACTTCCACGTGCCGCAGCGCGCCAAACCATGCCAGCGATTCCGGCAACGCACCACCGACTACGGTGAAGTGAATGCCCTCGATCGACGCCAGCAGCGGATACACATCGGCAGCGAAATGTGCGAGTGCATCGCGATTGAACGCCGCACCCATTGCGCCAAGAAAGAGAATCTCGCGCGATGCGCGCGCTACAATGTTCTCTGAGAACTGTTCGTCGCGCAAACCGAACGGCATTACATCCACCGCGGCGGCGCCCTGCGAAAGCTTCTGCACCGCGCCCGCGTCACGCGCTGTGAGTGCCCACACGTGCCGTGCCTGACGGTACGCGAGCATCTCCTCGCTGCGCTCCGTATGCCAGCGCCTGAGCGCGGCCGCTTTCGCCAGGAGCCCTTCCTCCAGTACCGCGCGCTGTGCATTCACGATGAGGTCGATGTCGTGCGTGAGCAGCACGGTGTGTTCGCGGTCGAACACGCGCAGGAGCGGGTGCATCTGCCAGTACTCCAGAATCACCAGATCGTAGTTCTCGCGTCGTAGCTGCCCCGCGGTGCGCACGACCGCGCCGGGGCAGTCGTAGAGGCTCTTGAGCGAGCGCCCGGTGAAAAGCGAGCGCACGGAATACGCTCCGCGATAGGCCACGCGTGCAAGCAGGTTCCTTCGGTTGCGCGGATAAACCGTCACCACCCGCACTCCCATCGCCTCCAGTTCCGCGACGGCGTGGGATTCGGATGCATCGAGAATGCGCGCCAGCACAGTAACGTCATACTCGGGAAGCAGCGCTTCGATGATGGCGGCAGAAACGACGCGTGTGCCCTGACTGGGTGGCCAGGGCAGAATGGGTTTGACGAGCAGTATCCGTCGACGGCGGCTCATGGGTTGGTTGCACCCGCGCTTCCGTGCAGAAGCGCCCGGTAAAGTGTTTCCATGCGCGCCGCCTGTGCTTCGAGTGTGAACATCTGCTCGAAACGATCCCGCGCGGCGGTGCCCATGGCCTCGCGCAGGGTCGCGTTGGCAAGCCGGTCGAGCGCGTGCGCAATCTCGTCACTGCGCAGCGGATCGACGAGCACCCCCGTTACCCCGTCGTCGACCACCTCGGGGATCCCGAACACTCGCCCCGCAATGACAGGGCGCGCGCATGCCATGGCCTCCAGCAGCACATACGGCAGCCCCTCCCACTGTGATGGCAGTGCGACCACATCGCTCGCCAACAGCACGGCCTCCGTTTCCTCCGTTGAAAGCCAACTGCAAAACGTCACCTGCGTCGCCAGCCCGCGGTCGGCAGCCAGCTGCCGGCAAGCCGCCTCGTCGCTGCCCGTGCCGGCCACCACGAGGTGCAAACCGGCGCGCGAACGTGCTTTCGACACTGCTTCAATCAGTCGCCGCAAACCCTTGTGTGGAAGAATGTTGCCGATGTAGGCGATCAACACCTGTGAATCCCTGAGCCCGAGTTCCCAGCGCCGCTGCCGGCCGTTGGCGCCTGCCCCGAACGCGCGCGGGATGCCGTTCGGGATCACGCGCACCTTCTCCGCGGGCACTCCCTGTCGTTCGACCAGGTAGCCGGCATTGGAGCGGGTCATGGTGACCGCGACGTCGAGAAACCGGTAACTGAAGCGTTTGACCAGCGCCCGCTTCCACAAACGCGGCACCATCGGCAGGTGCTCGGTGACCACTGTGCGCGCGCCCACCGCGCGCGCAAGCGGCAGCACCAGTCCGAACTGGCCGTCGTACGGACCAGGCACATTCACGTGCACGATGTGGGGCGCCAGCGCGTCCAGAGCACGGTGAATGCGCCAGGCATCGATGGGCCTCCACGGCAGTCGCATGGGCACGTCCGCCACCGGCACCCCGCGCTCGCGCAGAGCCTGCGCCCACTCGACCAGGCGGGAATCACGGACGTCGCGGCGCATGAGTACGCTGAACGAGAACCCGCGTCCATGCAGCGCCGCAATCAGGCGTGACACGTACAGCTCGGCGCCGCCCAGAAACGGCGCGTCGACCACGTAACAGATGCGGATCATGGTGCGGCGCCCGTCAACTTCCCCACCACCCTGAGCGAATCACACACGGCGCCCGAGTAGTGGTCACGATTGTACAGAAGGTCGCGCAGGTGAAAATTGGGCACCACGGTATCGTAAGCGAGCGCGACACGAACGGCATAGCGTCCCGGTCTCGCGCCGGGTGGAATCACGAGCGCGAACGTTTCACACAGATCGAAACCGACCGGCCACAGGTCGAAATCGTAAACCCCGTGCCCGGGAATCCAATCGGCCCGGAAGCGCGACCGCGTCCCGTTCCTGTTATCACTCAGCCGGCGCGCGATCTTTTCACCGGGGTATGGGCGCGCCCGCTCCAACGTCTCATGGTCGAACCGCACGTGCATCAGGACCGGCAGGCGCCAGCGCAGCGCGACGTCACGGCGATAGCCGATCGTCACCTGCACGGTGTCACCCGGCAGCGCGTCGGACGGGATCACAGAGATGCCCCACGTTTCGAACTCGCCGCCCGGCGCATTCACACTGCACGGTGTGAGCGCGGGCGTCGCGACGCGCACGGGCTGGTCCTGTGCCGACCACGCCCATGTCACCGGCGCGCTGGATTCGAACCGGTAAATACGCGCGCCCGCGACCGTGTCGATGAGCGCAAAGGCATTTGACATGACATCCATGCGCGCCAGCGTGGAGGCACTCTGCGCACGCGACCAGCCCGTCAGGAATCGCGACGCGTCCCGAGGCGGGTCGGGATTCACGATCACATACGCCACGTGGAAGCGTCGGCACGCGTTCACGGCCTCGTTGGGCATTACGTACGGCGACAGCACGTCGCGTACCGCCCGCAACCGGTCGATGGCGAACGGATCGCGCGGATTGGCGTGCTGGCCCTCGACGGCGACAAATCGCGCCGAAGTCACCGCGGATAGCGCATACGCAGTCGCCGGGTCGGAGAGAAACACGGCGCCGGTGGGAAGCTGTGCAACGGCATCACGCAGCGCGGGCGCCACCGGAACCACGGCGCGCGTGTGCACCCCGGCCGCGCGCACTTCGGTCGCAAGCGAGCGCGGAACCGGTCGGAGAAAGACCAGCGCCCATGCCAGAGCGGCCGGCGCGCCGATCACAATTGCGCTCCAGCGCCGTTGCCGGACGCCCGCAAAAAGCCACATCGCCGCCACCACGATCGCGGCATAGACAGGAACGTTCAAGAGCGAACGAAACACCATGTAGCTGCCGTGGCGGAACAGCGGTGTGGCCACCCACGGCACGAACGAAAGCACAAACGGGATCGCGGCGGCCGCGATAATCGCGCGCGCCTCGCGGCGCTGCGACGCCGCCAGTGCCAGAATTGGAATCAGAACCAGACCACCCAGGAAAAGCATTCCGTCCAGGCGCAGGATTTCCATCGGGCTCGCCACGAACCACGGCCCTGCTATGAACAACACACCCTGTGTATGCCCGTGGATGAGATTGACCGGGCCAAGCACATCGCCCGCGCGCGCCCCGAGGGCGAGAATGACCCCGGCGCAGAGCACCAACGCACAGCGCGCACGCTCTCCCCGCGCCAACCCCCACGCGGCGCCGAAACCCGCGACGGTCGCCGCCAGCACCAGCACATGCACGGCTACTCCCAGGTGCACAAGTACGCCGCCCAGCACGAGCAGCACCCACCATGCCCATGCAATCTCGCGGCGCGCATCGCACAGAACCAGTGCCGAAAGCGTCCACCCCCAGACCGCGGCCAGGCTTTCGCCGTGCATGCTCGAGCCCGCGAAGCGAAACGGATTGCCGTGGAACGAGAGCAGGATGAGCACGGCCGCTACCATCGCCGCGCCGGTCGAGCGCACGAACGCCGCGTTGAAAGCGCACAGCGCCAGGACCGCAGCCGGAAACAGGACCACGCTGAGCCACCGCCACACCGTCGCCGGCTCGGTGGCGGCAAGCGCCGACACGAACGCCCACGCCGGATGGAGCGCGCCCTTGCGTGGATCCGGGCGCGCATCGCCGGCTTTGGCGTCCGCCGGCATCACCAGCACACCGGCCGGTCGTACGGAGTCCTCGCTCATGATGTGACGGACATATCCGATATGGTCGAGGCTGTCGTCGCTCACCGAGAAACGCGGCGGAACCAGCACGGCGATGAGCACGGAGATCGATACGGCGACGAGCGCCAGGCGCGAGATCGACGGCAGCGGGAGCGGCGGGCGCGGGCGCGCCAGCGGGAGCAGCGCGCACGCCGCGTAGAGCCCGAACATCAACCACATGGTGGCCGTGGCGTAAACGTGGAAGGGTGCGTGAGCGATTGTGAACGCGTGTGTCCACAGCGCGAGGATGCACAACCATGACAGGAACAGGACGAGGGGACGGAGGAAGGGACCGAGGCCCGCCAGCCCGATTCCAAACGCGCGCTGGAGCACAAACGGCGGCAGCACGAGCACCACGAGCAGCGCGGTGACCGCGCGCAACGATCCCGGCGAACCTCCCCCGAATCCAGCAGCCAGGGCGCCGAACAGGAGCAGTCCGGCGGTGGCCGCGAATCCCGGGCGTCGCCTCACGCGAATCGTTTCGTCACCAGGAAGAACAGATTGCGAAAACCGTCCCGCCACTTCTGCAACTTCACTTCGCCGACGCGCGGATGGTAGTGGATGTGGTATTCGCCGAAGCGCACGCCCTGCGCGCGGATCGCTTCGATCTTGATCTCTTCGGAGAATGCCATGCCATCGCTGGTAAGCTTGAACTTCTTGTATACCGGCGAGCGATAGATCCACATACCGGACTGGGAATCGCGCACCGGCTTGCCGTAGAGGACGGCCATGCCCAGGGTGAGTACACCGTTGCCGATCTTGTTGGAGAAATTCATGGCGCGCGGATTCTTGAGCGGAAAGCGCGACGCGCTGATGAAGTCCAACTTGTGATCCTCGAGGTGGTCAACGATCTCGGCAATCTGCTCGGCAGGATAGGTGCCGTCGCCGTCGAGTGTCACCGTGATGTCGCCGGTGACCGCGGGAAGTCCGGCCTGATAGGCTGCACCGTAACCCTTGCGCTTTTCAAACACCACGCGGGCGCCGAGCGACCGGGCTACCTCCGACGTGCGATCCGTGCTGTTGTTGTCGACCACGATGATCTCGTCGACGATGGGCGGCAGCATGCCGATGGTGTGACGGATCCCCTGCTCCTCGTTGTAGCACGGAATGACCACACTGATTTTGAGACCGCGATGCATTCGCTTACCTTTCCCGCCCCAGATAGCGCGCCAGCCGCGCGGCGGCGGGCAACGGGACGGCGCTCAAAGCCGCCAGCTCGCTGCCCTGAAATATTCCGGCTGCGCGATACGAAGCCGGCAACACGGCCAACCCTACCAGCGCCGCCACCACGAACCCCACCGCACCGCCCACCCAGTGCAGAATCGCAACCACGACTACACACGGCGCGCACGCCGCCACACAGCGCAGAATGAACCCGAACGGAATCTTGACGCCCGGGATGTGGCGCTTCACCACCATGTAATAGAGCACGGGCTGGGCCGCGATGGCCAGCGACACCGGCACCATGGCGCCCGGGACACCGAACTTTGGAATCAGGATCAAATCGAGACCAACATTAATGACGGCGAGTACACAATAGATTAGCAGATTGAGCGAGGTCTTTTCCAGAACGTACAGCGCCATGGAAAGCGGCGTGGACAGGAAGGAAACCGTAAAGATCACGAAGAACAACTGCGTGGGCAGCGCCGCCGGCTGCATCGCGGCGCCAAAGAGCACCGGGACCGCGCGGCCGGCGAGCAGGGCGCCGAGCACACACAACGGCGTGCACAGCGCGAACAGCATGCGGTAGTAGCGCTGGATGGCACCGGCCAGTCGCGCCGGGTCGCGCGCGTACGCCTCCGACATACCCGCCATCACCAGCGGCCACACCGTCCCGGGAACGAATTCCAGGATCGTCTGCGGCAGGCGGTAAGCGAGGTCGAAATAGCCGGTCTCCTCCGGGCTGCGAAAGTGCGCGAGCATCAGCGTCTCAGATTGCCGCCACACGATGAGGTTCAGGATTCCGATGGCAGCGAACGGGAGTGAATAACGCCAGAAGCGTTCGACGCTGACTGTCTCCGTCGAGGTTTGGGCTCCCCAATCGAGCGCGGCGGAAAGCCGCGGCCACACGATCGCGCACGCGAGCGCGTTGCCCGCCGCAGCCGCCACCAGGACTCCCGTGACGCCCCAACCCATGTGGAGTGTCGGCAGCACCACGGCGATATAGACCACATGGCTCGCCAGCGACGCCGCCGACATGCGGGCGGTGTCGTAGGTGGCGTTGAGCACGTTGGAACACAGCGCGAACAACACCTCGAACACGGAAAGCCCAATGCCGATGGCGCAGAACGTCCCCACCCCGGGTGTTTTCAGCACGCGTTCCAGCGGTGCCTTGAAAAAGAACGAGAGCACCAGTAGCGACATCCACACGATCACATGCACCACAACCACCCGGCGCACGAGAGAGCGCGCGCTCTCTCTCGCGCGCGCCACGCGCAAAGCAGGCAGAAAACGCAGCAGCGCCTGCCCCGTGCCAAAGCCGGCCATCAGAGTCGCGAACATGAGCACCGAGCGCACCGCGCTCAGAACGCCATAGTCGTGATCACCCAGACCGCGCACCACCACGATACTGCTGGCAAATCCCAGCACAAAACGTCCGGCGCGCGCACCCACCGACCATGCCATCGCAGTGCCAATGCGTTGTGACGTGCTTTCCATCTAGCCGGTGCCGTGCCGCGCGCGCACGATCTTCTGCAGGTGCGATTTGAAACCGAGGATTGAGGCCGGCGCCGGCATGGGCGCGTCGGTCATGAAGACGCCGCGTGAAAACTTGTCCTCGGGGTGGTAGCCGTGCATGGCGGCAATCGGTCGCGCGCCCATGAAGCTGGGCACGATCAACACGCCGGGGTCGGCGAGAAAAATGTCTTCACCATAGGATCCATCCGGAAAGTAGCAACCAAAGGCGCGCAGCTGCGGCGCATCGAGACGGCGTCCCCGGCCGCCGAGTGCCTGTGCCACGGCATCCGCCACCTTCTCCCCGCCCCAGGTGCGCGCCATCGTAGAATCGAAAAACGCCAGATAGTCGCGACCAATCTTCCAGCCGTTCCTGGTCAGGGTCTGCCACACATCGACAGTCGCGGTCACGTCGGTCATCCCATGATCGCTGAGAAGGACGATCTCGAGGTCCACATCGTTCGCGCGCGCAGCGCTCTTTACATTGTCGAGAAAGGCCGTATAGGTGCCGAGGCGTTCGCCCACCGATGGATGAAAGATGCCGACCCGGTGCATGAGCGCGTCGAGCTCGGCGGTGTAGACGAAAAGCACGTCGCAGGGCTCCGCCACCGCCGTTACGGCCGCGCGCATGTTGTCATTCTCGCCGGTGCGATAGTCCCAGAGGCGGTAGCGAATCCCCTGCGCCTGCATCCAGTCGAACACGTTCTCGCGCGCCAGACCGCCGGGGCGAAAGGGGTCGCCCGTCTGTCCCACGTCGAAGCGGTGCAACAGGTGCGCGGGAATTTCATAGAGATCGTAGTAGGACTTTACGCGGCCGCTCCGGTCAAGCCAGCGGCGGATCCAGCGCCGCGCGCGCCAGTCCACCGTGTGCGGGAGCGGTGGAATCCAGCGCAGCGCGCTGAAGGAGCCCGCAGCATCCGCGCGGCGAAACATCGCCCACGAGCCGTGCTCCTGCGGGGTGGCGCCGGAGAGAAGACTCGGAATGGCAGCCGCACTGTAGCCGAGGACGGTGCCCAGTGACGCGCGTGTCGCGAAGTGATCGCGGCCGAAACCGAAGTGCTCCGCTATCTCCCATCCGAGCGCGTCGACCAGAAATACCAGCGTAACCGGGCGCGCCATACCGTCAGGAGACCGCGCTGTGCATGGCGCGCACGCGCTCCTCGAGCGCGCCCTGGTTGAAACCGAGGTGGCGCGTCAGATGATCGACGTAGGCGAAATGAGCTCGGAACTCGCGCGCGTCCCGATCGGACGCCAGGCAGCGTACGAGCGCGTCGACACGCAACGCGTCCACCGGTGAGCGTACCGCCAGCAACGGAAGCCCCAGAATGGTCCCTATCCAGGGAGCCGACAGACGACGTCGCAGGCGTCCGATGTCGCGCGCGTTGGCGAGCCATGCTCCCTGCCGGCAGCGACAGGCAATCAACCCGGCGGGTGGCGCTTCCCGCCTCAGAATACGCGGAGCCAGGACGCGCCAACCGTCGCTCGTGAGGGCGTGCACTGCCTGCGCGCGCTCGGCCGCGGCTTCTCTGTGACTGATCCACGCACCCAGGTCGCGTGCTGCCGCAAATGCCCCGGCGACGAGGCTGCGAACCTGCGCGCCCATCGTGGTCGGCGGCTGGGAGTGAAATCGCAGCGCTCGCGCAGCGAGCGTCGTCGCGAAGGTTCCGTCTGCGATGGCGTGGGCGGCGTACACGTCAAGCTGGGCCTTGAGAGCCTGCGCAAGGGCAGCGCGCGCCGACGGCGTGTTGTTTTCCCGGGGCGCCGCGCCGCTCAATTCCCACAGGCGGTTTTCCATCAGATACAACGCTTCCTCCGCGGGTATGCCGGCGGCGTCACGCCCGGAGAGCGCACGCGGAATGCTTTCGTCTCCGTAGAGCATCAGATGATGCGCATCCAGTTCTGCAGTTCCCGGTCGCAGCGGCTGCGCGACGAGGTCGGCGCGTGTGTAAACACCGATGTCCGCGTTGCGCAGAAAGCGCACGCCTGAGATTGTTGCCGGGGCCGGCAGCGTGCGCGCGGCCTGGCGCAGTTGGTTCGCGGCTGTATCCTGCGCCGACACGACGTACAGATCGATATCCGAATAGATTTCGAGCGTGCCGTCGATCTCGGCCGCCCACACTTCTTCCCGCCCGAGACTTCCGCCCGCAAAAATGCTCGCGATGGAACCAGCGGGAGCATGGGTCACCAGTGCACGCGCCAGCATTGCGGCGCGCGAGCGCTGCATCTCGAGCGCGGTGGTCACCGGGAAACCTGCTGTCTGGACACGCGTGCCGGCTCGCCGGGACAGTCGAATCCGCTGGCGGCGTCGGAGCGCCGTCTACAGACGTTTGTAGATGAAATAGGGAATGTAATAGCGCTTCCGGTTGAGGACGACACCGAGCACCCGTCCATGGAACTGCTGGATCTGCTTGACCGATCGTTCAACGGTTTCACGCTTCGTGCGGCCCGAGTGTACCACCAGCACGGTTCCGTCGACAAAAGGAGAGAGGGGCGTCGTCTCCGGGCACACAACGACGGGAGGCGCATCCACAATAACGGTGTCGTATGTGCGCAGCGCTTCTTCGACCAGATGCGGGAATGCACCTTCCAGATTGATCTGAATCTGCGTGGCGTCAGCAGCGCCGACGTGAAGGACATCGAACGCTTCTCCCGCCGGGCGGCTGACCAGCGCCGAAAGCGCGCGCCGCGATGAGAAGTAGTGCGTCACGCCTTCGGGCGCGGTAAGTCCCAGGCGCGCAGCCAGAGACGGAGTGCGCGCATTGAGTTCGAGCAGGAGTACTCTGTGCTCGTTGTGCATGGCCATGAGCCGCGCATACGCCAGGGCGAGAGTGGTGACGCCTTCGCCGTGCATCGCCGACGTGAACATGAGCACGCGTCCGGTCTTCTTCTCCAGCTTCGCTTCGATGGAATTGCGCAGGATTCCCAGTTCGCGCAGCATCTCGCGCGGGAACGGCTCCGCGCCGGGAACGGGCGTGGGTAACACCGGCGCCGGGTGCATGGGAGAAACCGGGGAGGGCGCCTCGCGCCGCGGTGCGCGCGCAACCGACTGTGCCTCGGGCGGCGTGGTATCGCGCGCCGGCGCGGCTGCCGGCACGCGCTCGAGCGTGGCGGGAGCGGGCGTCGAATCTTCCTGCTTGCGCTTGCGCTCAGATTCCGCGCGACGTAGCGCGTCGAACATCTTGCTCAACTCGCACCTCCGCCCGCGACGCGGCGCGGAGTGCTCGCGCTCACCAGCCCGAGCTCGTGCGCGCTCGCGCTCATCACGTCGGCGTCGATGGCGCGGGACTTCTGCAGGTACGCGTGCAGGAGTGCGCGGTCGCACAGCATGTTGACCAGGCGCGGCGTGCCCATGGTGTAGTCGAATACCTCGTCGATGGCGCTTTCCGAAAACACCAGTTGCCCGTTGGAGAGACCAGCGACGGCCAGGCGGTAGCGGATATAGCGGTACACTTCGTCGCGCGACAGAAGCTGCATGCGACACACGCCGGGAATGCGCTGGCGGAGCTGGCGCAGGTCGTCACGCTGCAGGATATCGCCCAGTTCGGGCTGACCCACCAGCACGATCTGAATCAGCTTCTGCTGGTTGGTTTCCAGATTGGAAAGCATGCGCAGCTCTTCCAGCACATCGGGCGAAAGATTCTGAGCCTCGTCGATCACGAGCACCGGGTTCTGATTCTCGGCATAGCGCTTGATCAGGAATTCGTTAAGCTGCGAGAGCATGACCACTTTCGACTCGCTCTTGATCTCCACGCCGAAATCGGTGAGCAGCATGAACAACATCTCGCGAAAATCCACGCGCGTGTTGATCACAAACGAGACTTCGAGACACGGGTGGAACGTTTGCACGAACGCGCGCACCACCGTAGTCTTCCCCACTCCCACCTCGCCGGTGAGGGCAAGAAATCCCTTCTTGAGAAAGATCCCGTGCGCGAGATACGCCAACGCCTCGCGGTGCGCGCGACTCTTGTAGAGGTAGCGCGGGTCCGGCGTGGTGCCGAAGGGATTTTCCCGGAGTCCAAAAAAGGCTTCGTACATGTCTATTCGCCCGAGGCCATCTTTCTGCGGCGCGTCTGGCCCGTGTCCGCCACCGTGGCCAAAACAGGCACTTTGAGATATTCCTCAGCTTCGGCGCGGTTCTTCACCGAGTGGTCCATGCTTTCCAGGAAAAACGCGATGCCCAGGCCTACGATGATGGAAAGCAACGGGCCCAACGCCAGACGCACGTAGTCGCGCGTCTTCTTGCTGTAAGGATTGCTGGCGCGCGCCAGCACGGTGACGTCTTCTTCCGGACTGCCGGCGGCGGTGATCTGGGCGGCACTCTGCTGCTGCACCAGATATTTTTCGCTGGTCTCCAGCACCGCGATCTTGTTGTCGAGGTCGGCCAGCTCGCGTTCGCGGTCGGGCACACTGGCCAGCTGCATCTTGGCCGCGTTGAGCTCGTTCAGCACCATCGAGCGTTTGGCCTGCTCCTCCTCGAGGGCTCCCTTCTCCACCTTGTAGGCGTTCTCGACCTCTTCCTTGAGGTTGTCGTGGAGTTCGGCAATCTGAGCGTTGACCGAAATCACGTCCGGGTGCTTGTCTGTGTACTTCTGCGTCAGCTCTTCCTTTTTCATGTTGAGTTGCTGCAGGTTGAACTTGATATTCTGCACCACCGCCGACTGCAGCACGTGCTGGGAAACCGAGAAGGAAAGTTCCTTCTCGAGTTCCGCTCCCGACTTCTCCGCCAGCGTGGCCAGATTGTCGGTGCGCAACTTCTGCGAACTCACCTCGCCGTCCAGCTGCGAAAGGTTGATTTCCAACCCGCCGATTTTGTTGAGCAGGAACCGGTTGGTTTCATCCGCGCCAAAGAACTTCTTGTCGTTCATGAACCGGTTGCGGTCCTCGCGCGCCTGCGCCAGCGCTGTGCGTGTGTCGTTGAGTTCGTTGACGAAGTAGTCGCTCACAGGTGGCGGCGAAGTGGTCTGGCGGTAGAAGTCGCGAAACGCGTCCGTCACCACGTTGCAACCGAGCTTGCAGATGTCCGGGCGTGAGTCGCTGTAGCTGATCGTAAACACGTTGGACTCGCCGACCACGCCCGAGTGCACCGAGCCCGGGTTGAATGTCCAGTCCTTCGGGTAGCGCCCGGTCTTGAGGGAGTCTGCGAACGCTCCGCGGGCTTTGGTGAACACGTCTTCGGAGAGAATGAGCTGCACCACCGACGCAACGTCCTCCGCCCAGGGCAGGATGTAGACGTTGGTGGTCAGGATGCTTTGCTGTCGCCCGCGTTTGACAAGCACACGCGAAGTGGATTCCCACATATCGGGACGCTGCGCGTCGATAATGAACACGAGCAACGTGGTGACCGCCACGATGGAAATGATCACCCATTTGCGCCGGAACACGACGTCGAGGAAGTCGCGGACGCTGGTCTCCTGCCGAGTATCGATGCGTTGCTCGGTCATGGCGTGCTGATCGCGGGGCGCGTGGTCTTGAAGTATTCGTATGTCGCCGAAAGGTTGGCAATCTGCCAGCCCTTGAAAACGGCGTCGAGCGGCGTATTGATGATGGTACCCACCGCTTCCATGAAATCCGCCGCCGAGAAGATCGGATGCTGCGGGATGAACACGATATCGTAGTTGCGCAGCGGAATGTCGTTGGCAAGCATGGCTCCCTGCGTCACCGCTTTCAGGTCGACTTCCACGCCCACGATCTTCGAAACACTCTGGCGCCGGATCAGCACCGCGTGCGCGGACAATGCGCCCTTCTTGAAACCTCCGGTGGCAGCAACTGCGCCCAGCATCGTCATCTGATCGTCGAATTCGATACGTCCGGGCGTGTTCACCTGGCCGAGCACGTAGATGCGCTGCGGAGCCGGATTCGAGATGATCACGGACAGATTCGGATCACGCAGAATCTCGCTGTATTTCACCGTGAGCACCGAATCCAGATCCATGGGGGTGATACCGGCCGCCATCTGGTCGCCCACGTACGGTAGCGAGATGCGGCCATCGCGGCGCACGATGATGTCGCGCTCGGTAAGATTGGTGTGATACGGGAACACGACTTCGAGCTCGTCCCCCACACCGATCACGTAATCGGGTTCGAGAAACGGCGTCGCGCGCGTCCTGGTGGTTTCCCGGACGAACGCCTGCAGTGAATCACTGTCGTACCATCCCTGGGCACGACTCGATCCCTTGATACCGGACGAGCAGCCCGACGCCACCATCACGGCGCACAGGAAAAGAAGAGCCATCGCGCGCGTCACAAAAGTGTGGGACGCACCGGTCGCGATGCGGCGGCTCACCCAGGAGATACGTCGGGTCATGGTGTAACTCATTGTAATTCCACGTCGGCGCGGAGAGCGTGCGACGCGCAAATGCCGTAACGGCAATCGCCGTGCCACGCGTCGATCCAGACTGCCCCTTAATACGCTCCACGCCTCGCCATTACGGCGGGCAGGGTTTTTACGAAAATGGCCAAATCCGTGCGCAGGCTGCGCGTTCGCAGGTACTCGATATCCAGGCGCATCCACTCGTCGAAGCCGATCTGGCTGCGGCCGGCGATCTGCCACAGGCAGGTAATGCCGGGCTTCACGTCGAGCCGCCGCCGGTGCCAGGGCTGATAGCGCGCAACCTCGACCGGAAGCGGCGGGCGCGGCCCCACAATGCTCATCTCCCCGCGCAGCACGTTGATGATCTGCGGAATCTCGTCGACGCTCGAGCGCCGCAGAAACTGCCCGACCGGCGTAATACGCGGGTCGGCCTTGATCTTGAAGATCGGCCCCTGTTGTTCGTTCCGGCTCTCGAGCTCGGCGCGGTGGCGATCCGACTCGCGATACATCGAGCGGAACTTGTAGAACCGGAATGGCCGGCCGCCACGCCCGATGCGGTCCTGGCGATAGAATACCGGGCCGGGACTGTCGAGCTTGATCATCAACGCGATCAGGGGGACGATCGGAATAACGAACACGAAAACGAGGAGTCCGACGGCAAGGTCGAACAGGCGTTTCCCCGCGATGTATGCCAGCGTGTCGTTCAGCACTACGTCACCGGCCACAGCGCCGGCGTCGTCCTGACGCGCTTTTGTCTCCAATTGCACAAGATGCTCCGTCGCGCGAGTGCGGTGATGAGGTCCGCGCGACTTCCGGGGGTAAGAAAAAACCGCCGGGGTGCGTTCACCCCTGCGGCGCGTGCTGTTGGAGAAAGACGGTTCGCG
>CAZULB010000009.1:0-49336 GCA_964621155.1 uncultured bacterium
GCCGGTCTTATTCTGTCCGATTCGGAACACAGCCACCGCACGCTCGAGAACGTGCTTCCGTTTCGCGACGTGTTCTCGAGCTTCTTCTTTGTGTCGATCGGAATGCTGCTCGACTCGAACTACGTGGCGCAGAACGCGCCGCTCCTGCTGGGTGTGACGGCGCTGTTCATTCTCATCAAGGCGATGGCAAGCACCCTGGTCATGCTTGGCGTGGGGCTGCCGTTTCGTGTCTCGGCACTGGCGGGACTCTCGCTGGCACAGACGGGCGAATTTTCGTTGCTCGTGCTGGCGGCGGGGCATGCGGCGGGCGTATTTGACAGCGATCAGTATCAGCTCATCCTCGCCGTGTGTTTGTTCTCGATGGTGGCGGCCCCGTTCATTGTCGGTGTCCAGGTGCGCCTGGCCGACCTGATGGGACGTTTGCCCCTGCCGCTTTCCATGCGTGAGGGGCGCTATTTCATCGCCGGCGAGGCCGATCCCAAGCTCGTCGACCACATCGTCATCGCCGGATACGGCGTCATCGGCGCGATGGTGGGGCATTCCGCCAAACTGTGCGACATTCCGTACGACACCATCGAAGTGGATTTCGAGATCGTGCGCGATCAGGGCGCGCGCGGTGTCCCGATTTTCTACGGCGACGCCACCAACGAGGCGTCACTGCTCAAGGCCAACCTGCCGGCGGCACGTGTTTTCGTGGTCGCGATTCCCGACCCGGCCGGCGCTGCGCGCGCAGTCGGCCTCGCGCGGCGCATCAACCCGAACGTGCACATCGTCGCGCGCGTGCGCTACGTGCGCGACATGGCGCGCCTCTATCAGCTGGGCGCCAACGTCATCGTCTCGGAAGAGGTCGAGGCATCGGTGAAGATCTTTTCCGAGGTGCTGAGCTATTATGGAGTTTCTGCCGAGATGATCGAAGAGTTCGGCGGCGTGGCGGTGCCCCGCGAGCGCCAGGAGTCGTGACGGCGGCGAAGTGCGGCGCATGGTCACGTCGTGCGGTTGTCGTCGAGGTGTCCCGAATCGGACCGGCAAAACACAGTGACGTGCGCAGAGTCGCGCAGGAAGTCGACTTCCTGAACCTCGACACGAGTCACCCTCAGGCCGGTTCTGACGGTCAGATCGGCCAGCAGCTTGTCCTCATTGCCGGGTCGGAGAAAATCGAGCTGGTCGTACACCACCAATGCCGAGCGCTCCGAGTTCCTCCAGGGTACAAGCTCGAGTATGGCCGTCATTGCGATGATCACGCCGTTGACGACCAGCAGTTCGACCACACTGATGCTCTTGTTGGCAACCCCGTTGAGGAGCCCGATTCCGATCACGATGAACAGATATGTCAGGTCATGGATGCGGATCTGTTCGGTTCGATAGCGCAGGATTCCGAAAACACCGAAGAGCGCCAGCGCGAGCCCGAGTTCAGTGGGCACCTTGCGCAGCAGAAGGCACATGAAGAGCGTTACCACGTTGAACAGGTAGTAGGTGAGGACAAGAGCACGGTTTCTGTGCACTCGGTAGTAGATGAAGCGGACGACCACCGTCACGAACATGACGTCGAGGGCCAGCCGTACCAGAAGTTTCAGCAGATCCGGCCAATCGAAGATGGGCGCGCCGCCCAAGAGGTTGATCATGCAGCACCTCGCTCCAGGGCACGAAGACCCGGCAACAGGTTGTTGAAACGCACGTCGGGCCGTGTGGACATGATCCCGACGCAATACTTGCTTACTCCGCCCGGTCTCCATCCGCCCGAACGAAGCGCCAGCATGACCGGGGTGCTGCGGCGCAATGGCCATTGTTTCACTTCGACGATCGAGACTCCGGAAAAGGACCGGCTGCAGGCCCCGGCCTCGACCTGCAGGTCGACATCGATAGTCACTCTCTCGCTGGTAAGCAGTCCGAGCAGCATGATGCGGCCGAAGTGGGTCCGAATCTGCTCCACCATTGCCGTGTCGATGCCGGTCGTCCGGGCGATGAACGCGCGGTCGTCGGCGCTCAACGTGTGATCGCCAAAGTCGTGTTCGCGGATGAGCTTGGTGGACTGCAATTCACTTCGCCTGGACTTGACTTCCAGCGTGGCAAGGCGACGGTCGGGATAGTGACGAATTCTCACTTTGTGACGCAACCGCCGCCCTCGCCGGTGTGAGTGGAACAGATGCAAATTCGGGGTGTCGAAGTAGAACGTGTCGTACCGGGCAACCAACTCCTCACCCGCGGTGACGACGGCGTAGTCGCGCGCGAGCCCGTGGACCAGGTTGATCGCGCCGGCCGGGGACAACACGAACTTCGTATCTGCGCGCCGGTGCAGTTCCCGGCGCGCGAGAAGATCCGGTGACGCCGGCGAGAAGCATTTGAGGAGGTCATGCCACTCGCCCCTCGTCGGCGCCGACCGGTTAGTATCTGACCTGGGTCCACACATAGAACTTGTCGTCTCCACGCTCTCCGTCCTTCAACTTGCGATACTCGTAATTGATCATGAAACGCCATGGCCGTTCTGGAAGTCCGTAGTATGCTCCGAGCGTCCAACGCTGGAATTCGTCGTCCAGAGTGTCGTAGCGAACAATGGGGCCCGCCTGGATGCGGGTCTTGCCCACAAGATTCACGTAGTATCCGCTGGGCTCGTCCTTCTCGCCCGTCGCAGCGTTCTCGTCGGTTCCGCCCACGTACTCGGTGGCGAGCAGGAACCATGGATGATCGAGTTCGAGGTCGACGCCATAGCGTGTAAAATTGAAGCGAATGTCGTCCGCCGTGGTGACTGAATCTCCCGCGTCGATGACATCGCCGGCGGCGCCGGAGACTCCAAATCTCGCCGTGAAATCGCCCGCATCGTCCTTCCAGCGTACGCCGAGGCGGCCCCAGACACTTTTTCTCCGGGTGTCGTCACTCTGTACGTTCATCCCTGCTCCGTTGACCACGGTGATCGCGTCCTCGACGCGAAGGCCTCTGGCGCCGGTCTTGATATTCCCGATCACGCCCACGCCGACGTCGCGCAGGGTCGTTCCTCGCGAGAGATTGTCGGAAACCTCAGTGCGATTGACCGCGAACAGGTCGGTGGATGACTCAACGTTTTCGTACCCGAACTGGGTTTTCTGTTGGCCGACGCGAAGTTGATGTCGGGGGATGACATTGAAGTCGATGAACGCATCGCGGAGGACGGACGTGATGCTCGGCGCCCGCGGATCGATCTCGGCCTCATAGGAGACTCGCTGGTTGACGTCGCCTTTGACACCGATGCGAACCCGCTGCACACGGAAGTCGTCGTTGTCGGTGAGCGAGTCTTCGCCGGTTGCAAACGCGTACCGGTAATGCACCTGAATGAATCCAAACACCCGAGGCGGTTTCAGGCCTCTTCGTTTGGATGCGGGAGCCTGATCGGTCACGCCCGGCACCCGGACCATCGCCGAGTCCGTCGTCACCCCCTCGTCTGCGTGCGCACACGGGGGAGGACCGCATAGAAACGCGAGAATCAGAAACGTTGTGGCACCACGCGGAATCGATTTCGAACGCGCAGGGCGGGCTGGATACATACCGGTCACCTCCGGGGGCAAGATCACCTGGCCGTTTACGCTCACCCATTCAATCTATCAACCGAAGATGAGAGCCTCGTGAGACCCGGAGACTTTTTTATGAAATCCGCAGGGCGCGGCAGTTTTCTGCAGGCTGTGCCGACTGCCAACCTCAGGCAGGAACGACTGCACGTTGTAGCCCCTCATGGGAGCGTGTATCATCCCGCAAAGATGCTGTCGGCAGCCGACGGCTACTCCGGATTCCATCACGTCGACGATCGGGAGAGGTATGCAATCCGTCGAAAACAAATCGCTTCCAGAAAACGCTTATCGGCCGCTCAAGGATGGCGAGGCCTACGTTCCCCTCGTCCCGGCGAGCCATCTTGTTCCTGAAGTCACCCTGCGAAGCGTCGCCTGGGGGACGCTGCTGTGCATCATCTTCACGGTTGCTTCCGTTTACTCGGGGCTAAAAGTCGGCCAGGTGATGGAAGCAGCCATTCCGATTTCGATCCTTGCCATCGGACTCGCACGTGCCCACAAGCGCCGCTCCTCGATCCTGGAGAACGTCATTATTACAGGTATCGGTGGCGTGTCGGGCTCGGTGGTGGCGGGCGCCATCTTCACGCTGCCCGCGCTCTATATTCTGCATCTGGACCCGCACCCGTTGCAGTCGACGCTCATTTGCGCCGCGGGCGGGTGCCTGGGTGTGCTGTTTCTGATTCCGCTGCGCCGTTACTTCGTACGCGACATGCATGGCCAGCTTCCGTATCCAGAAGGCACGGCCATCACCGAGGTGCTGGTCACGGGCGAGAAGGGCGGATCCCAGGCCAAGCTTCTGCTGCAGGCCACCTTCCTCTCGGGAATCTATGATTTCTTTGTCACCACATTCCACGTGTGGAAAGAGATCGTGAACTTCCGCTTCATCCCGGTGATGGAGAAGCTTTATTCCAGTGCGCGCGTCTCTCTCGGTTTTGACGCCACCACGTTCATTCTCGGTCTCGGCTACGTAATGGGGCTGCGCTCGTCGATGATTCTGTGCGCGGGCGGAGTGTTCTCGAACTTCGTGCTCGTACCGCTGATCTGGATGATCGGCAGCCACTTCCCGGACCTCGCGGTGCATCCGGGCAAGATCCCCATTGCGCAGATGGAAGCCAACGACATCTTTCGCAACTACGCGCGTTTTGTGGGCGTGGGCGCCATTGCCACCGCCGGCATCTTCGGCATCGTGAAGTCGCTGCGCGTGGTGGGGAGTTCGATCGGGGTGGCGGCGCGCGCGTTCAAGGGCGGCGAAGGCTCATCGCTCGAGCGCACGGACCGCGACATTTCCATCATGGCCATTCTGCTGGGCGTGATCGTGAGCACGGTCGCGGTCGCTGTGCTGCTGGGCTCATTGCACTCGTCGATTGCCGTCGCCGCGATCGGCGTGGTGTTGGTGCTGTTCTTTTCCTTTTTCTTCACGTCGGTGGCGGCGCTGTGTATCGCCACTACCGCGCGCAACCCGGTCTCGGGCATGACCATGCTGACGATCATCGTGTCGTCGGTGGTGCTCTTGCAGTTCGGCCTCTCCGGTACGACAGGCATGTTCTTCGTCATGATGATCGCGGGTATGGTGTGCACCGCGCTCTCGGTGTCGGGGCAGACCATCACGGATCTCAAGACCGGCTACTGGCTCGGGTCCACGCCGTGGCGGCAGGAGCGCATGAAGTTCATCGGTGTCATCGCTTCCTGCGTGGCGGCGGCGCTTACCATCGCACTGCTGGCTAAGGTGTACCAGTTTGGCGAAGCCGCGGAGGGCGACGCGCGCACCGTGCTCGAATCGCCGCAGGCCTCGATCATGAAGGAGCTGGTGCACAGCTTCATGAGCCGCGAGCCGGTGGCGGTGATTCTGTTCGGTGCGGGCGCGATGGTGACCCTCGTAATGGAGATGCTGGGCGTGCCCGCGCTTATTTTTGCGCTCGGCATGTATCTTCCGTTGTACCTGAACTCACCGGCGCTGGTAGGAGGCTTTCTCGCTTACGCCATCGACAAGAAGGCAGCCCGCACGGGCAACCGCTCCATGCGCGAGCGCGGTATCGTGATTGCATCGGGGCTCATGGCGGGCGGGGCACTGGGCGGTGTCGTCGGGGCCGCGCTCCATCTGGTGCCGGGCTACAGCGAGGACTGGGTCAGGACGCCGTTCTATGAGAACGACAACATCTCGCAGCCGGTGTCGCTGATCGGTTTTGCGCTGTTTGTGGCCTACGTCTGGTGGGCGTCACAGCGCACACCGAAGTCGGAGGCGTGAGGTCGTGAGCAAGCAAGGATTCCTGCTGTGGACGGTGCTTATCGCTGCCGTCGCCGGCTGCGGTCAGGATGGCAAGCCACGCCAGGAGCGCGCTACCGCGCAGGACACAACCAGTATGAGCACATCCGTGATTGCAGACGTGCTGGCGCGACACACGCCCGATCT
Organism: uncultured bacterium; assembly: GCA_964621155.1. GTDB lineage: Bacteria > Krumholzibacteriota > Krumholzibacteriia > WVZY01 > JAKEHA01 > JAKEHA01. Next base: position 5,944 of record CAZULB010000009.1, read on the forward strand.
GATGAAGATTCCCGGTGTGGTCGGAACCGCGCAGGGCGAACAGGACGGCCGCCCCGCCATCATCGTCTACGTGAGGGAAGAGACGGATTCGCTCGTGATGGCGGTGCCGTCTTCGCTGGAAGGATTCCCCGTGAAGCTTCAGGCGTCGGGAGCCATCGGGCTGTACTGATTGAGCGCGGTTCGTTTGAGAGCCGTGGTTGACACTCTCCCTGCGAGTCGATAGTATACGCTTAACATCCTGGAAGCTCTGCACGGCGCGCAACCGCGCCTCGATTCCGTCTTCGCGCCCGGATCGTATCCGGGCCCGAACCCGCGAAGGAGGAAGTCATGCTATGTAACGCCCGCTTGAGCAAATGTTTCCCCGTCTTCATTGCAGTGCTGTGCCTGTTCGGTGTCCTGTTTGGCTGCGGGGACGATCCCACGCCTCTAGCCCTGGTCGTCGAGCCCGGCCCCTCCGGTCACTTTGTCGATGCGCAAGTGCAGGGTCTCAGCTACGCATACGGGATCAAGTCGGGACTGACCGCGGCTGACGGAAAGTTCACCGCGGAGGAAGGCAGCGACATCACCTTCAGCGTCGGCGGGATTGCGCTCGGCACGGCGCCCGGAGCTGCCGTCATGAGCCCCATCACCCTGGTGCCCGGCGCCATCGACGTGACCAACAACACCGTTACCAACATCGCCCGTTTTCTTCAAACCATCGACGACGATGCCAACGTGGGCAACGGGATCAAGATCACCGCTCTTGTTCGCTCGGCGGCTGCCGGCAAGTCGATTGACTTCCAGCAGGACCCGGCGGCGTTCGGTGCCGATGCCAACGTGCAGAGCGTGATGGCCGCATTGACCGGGGTCACGGCTGCGGGGGCGCGCCCGCTCATCGACGCCGGCACGGCGCAGAGCAATCTGACCGCGGGGCTGCGCGCGCAGTACGAGGGCGGCTACGAAGGCGATTTCTGCGTGAACGGCGGCGAGAACGGGCTCGTGAAAGGTGGGACCTGGGACATGAACGTGGACGCCCAGGGAAACCTGTCGATCGGTTTCAACGGCACGCCGTCTTTTGTTGCCACGGGCGTGATGGCGATCAACGGCGAAGTCAACCTGTCCATTCCCGGCGGGGGAACCCTGTTCGGTTCTTTCAACCCGGGCTTCAGCGGCAACTGGTCCACGGGCGGCTATTCCGGAACGTTCTCAGAAGCCAGGTCCTGCCGCCAGCAGTGAGTGCGCGCTAGCGGCTCCCGCCGGATGAGGATGTCGCGGGTGCTTCCACACCGCGGCTGCGCGCGCTGGCGGCCGCGAGATAGCGCGCAATTGCCGCCTGCTCCGCCGGGGTGATTTTCGCTTCCGTCACCATGTACGCCACGTATCCCTCCCATTCTTCCGGGGCATACTCGGAGGGAAGATGGAGATTGTGGCAGCTCGAACACTTGTCGACGTAGAGCGCGCGTCCGCGCGCCAGATCCTGCACCGTCGTTCCCGGCCACTCGCGCTGTGCCCACTCCGCGTCCTGCGGCGTGGGGTGATCGAGCGCTGCCGAGCATGCGAGAACGACGGCGATAGCCGTCGCGATTGCAAGCGCAGCAGAGGAGTAACGACTGCGTTCCATTACAGATCCAATCCGAAAATCAGACGGACTTCCAATTTTTCCAACTCCGACAGCACGAGACTATTTCCGGCGTCCGCCTCGGTGCCCTTGAGCTTCGCGATCTGCGGCAGCACCGTGAGCGTGGCCCACCACGTTTCCGAGGCGTAGCTGACCACCGGCCCCGCAAACAGGGCGGAATGCTGGAAGCCGCCTTCCGAGAAATACAAATTGTGGTTCCTGACTTCGACACCCAGCGACGTCGACGGGCTCAGGAAATATGCCGACGCCAGGTTGAACTCGAACGTCATCTCGTTCTCGGCTTCGACGTCGTCACCGTGCTCGAGCTCGAACTCAAACTCGGGCTCCACGCTGGCGTTGAAGGCGTAGAGCCAGTTGCCGGCCCGCTTGTCAGCGATCACCTTGGCTTCGAATTCCACTTCCTTCGTGGAAGCGCCCCACTCGAAATAGAGCGCAAGCCCAAACGCGTCGGCGACCGGATCCTTCAACTTGAGCTTCCATTCGTTGGAGAACCCGCCCCACTCGAACTCGGTGCCGAGCGACGAGTCCTGTTGGGCGGTGACAGCGCTCATGTTGAGGTAGAACGACGTCTGCAGACGATGGCTCAAGCCGACTTCGAATTCGACGCGCTGATCGATACGGGAGTAGTAGTCCTCCTTGCCGATACGGAACGTCGTCCACGGCTCGAGCTCGACCTGCCCCCGGTTCAGCACGCCGGATTCGTACGTGTATGCAAAGCGACGCTGCGATGCGTGCGCACTGTCCGCAAAACCGGCCACGCCGGCGGTGACAAGTGCGAGAACGAAAAATCTCCGAGCAACCATGTTTTTATTTCCTCCCGGCCCGCAACCGCGGGCGACGACAAGTTAGCTATACCTAACAACTGGTGAAGACAAGACGGCGCCGGTCGGCGCCTGTGTGTCTAGCCCCAGTGATCGTCGTGCCGGGAAAGAATGTTGGAGGGACCCAACGTGAGGATGAAATCGAGCCAGAGACTCAGGAGTCGCATCGCGAACCTCCCGGGCCGGGGCACTCGGTGCAGTTCTCACCGTGTTCGCAGCAGGCGAGCCAGTGCTCGAAGTGCGTGATGGTTTCGTTCGCGCCGCGGTTGCAGACGCGCAGGAACTCCAGGAATGAACCCAGACGCTCCAGCGTCATCGGGCTCACCACGTGCTCGAGAATGCAGGCATCCTGCGAAGCGATGTCGGCCGGGAGCTTCAGCACCTCGAGCAGAAACTTTTCGATGAGGTCGTTGCGGCCCTTTACTTCGCGCGCGGTTTTCTTGCCCCGCGCGGTGAGCTGCACATCCCCGTAGCGATCGTGGGAAACGAGACCGCGCGCGCGCAGTGTCTCCAGCGCGCCGGTCACCGACGGCATTTTCACGCCAAGGCGGTCCGCGATGGTTTTTACGCGCGGTTCGCTGCCCTCGTCGACGATCTGATAGATCGTCTTGAGGTACATCTCCATATTGGGTGTGAGCGGTTTGGCCATAGCTGGGCGCCGAAGTTTGGGGTGCCTAACTGCGGGGCACGGTACCAGCCCGGCCGGGAGCCGTCAAGACTCCCGGCCAAAAAAATCAGGGCGGCTAGATTCCGCGCCGGGTGGCCGCCACCGTCATGGGTTGGCGCAGCGTGAGCACGGGGCAGGGAGCCTGCCGCACCACGGCCTCGGCCGTGCTGCCAATGAGGACGTGGGAAAGGCCGGTGCGGCCGTGCGTGCACATGACGAGCAGGTCGGCATTCTGTTCGCGGGCGAAGCGGACGATGCCATCCACGGGATTGCCGGTTGCCACGGTAGCCTCCGCGTCCACGCCCCTGGGCACCTGCTCGCGGATGATTCTATCGAGTGTCTGTCTCGCTTCCTTGAGCAACGATTCGTCGGTCGCGCGCACGTCAACGGCCCCCCACGTCATATCAGAAATGGGGATGGCCGGCTCGTTGATGCACAGAATCTTGAGCTGTGCGTCAAAGCGCTCCGCCAGCCCCGCCGCGTAGGGCAATGCGCGCAACGAGTAGTCGGAGAGATCAGTGGTAACGACGATGACGTTGAAATTCAGCATGATCAGTCCTCCTTCAATGCGGCATTCGGCCTGAGCTCCAGCGCGCCGCGCAGCACGTGCTTGCGCTTCAGCGCTTCGGCGGCCTGGCGCAGGGTCATGCTCGAGATGGTGGAGTAGTAATTCTCGCGAAAAACCTTCCACACATCGTGCAGCGCGCAGGGCGCCTGGTCCGTGCACTGGTCGAGTCCGAGCACGCACGCCTTGCGCAGCTCGATGTGACCGTCGACGGCCTCGATTACTTCGACCACACGCATCGCATCGCCGGGACGCGCGAGCTGGTACCCGCCGCCGGGCCCCTTGGTGGACCGCACCAACCCCTGGTTGCGCAGCGCGTGGAGGATCTTGGCAAGAGACTGGTGCGGCACGCCGGACGCGCCCGCGATCTCGCGCACCAGTACCGGGCCGCTGGAGTTCTTTTCGGCCAGATATATGAGCGCCCGTAACGCGTGCTGGCAGGTCGGGGAGTGAATCATGGACGGTCCTTTTAATAGTACTTGGTCAACTATTCAACTACAGCCTAGCCCCGCCCGGCTGCCGCGTCAATAGGACAAGCGTGTCTTTTTCTAACGAATAGCTGTTAAATGGGTTAGCGACCGAAACCCGGCCCGGCGATACGCGGTTGCCGGGGCCCGCCCGATCGGATATCATGGCGCCGCCGGACCGGCCTACCCAACCGGCACTCCTGGAAAAATCGAACACGACATGCCCATCGCGACGCCGTTCCATCCCCGAACCTCCGCGCTCTGCACCAGCCTGTTCTACAAGGACTGGGCCGGGTTTTACGCGGTGCGTTCGTACGACACCACCCACGACCGCGAATACTTTGCGTTCCGTCACGCGTGCGGGCTGATTGATGTATCTCCGCTCTACAAGTACGACGTGCGCGGCAAGGACGCGGCGGCGTACCTCACGCGCATCATGGTGCGCAACATTCACAAGCTGAAGGCGGGACAGGTCGCGTACGTGTGCTGGTGCAACGACGAAGGCAAGATCATCGACGACGGCACGGTAACGCGCTTTGAAGCCGACTACTTCCGGGTAACGTCATCCGAACCGGCGTGGCACTGGCTGGTGCGCACCCGGCGCACCTTCGACGTCACGCTTCGCGACGTGAGTGGCTCCGTGGCGGCGCTCTCCATCCAGGGGCCGACATCACGCGATGTGGTGGATGCGGTGACGCAGGGCGATGTGGGAAAGCTCGGCTTTTTCCGCATGAAGGCGGCGCGCATAGACGGCCGTGAGGTGCTCGTCTCGCGCACCGGTTACACGGGTGATCTCGGTTATGAGATCTGGATGAAAAATGACGACGCGTTGCCGGTGTGGGACGCCATGGTGGCGACGGGCCACGCCTACGGGCTCGAGCCCGCGGGGCTGGACGCGATGGATGTCACTCGCGTCGAAGCCGGCTTCATCCTGAATGGCATCGATTACTACTCGTCGCTGCGCTGCCTGATTCCGTCGCGCAAGTCGTCTCCGTTCGAGCTTGGTCTGGGCTGGATGGTGGCGCTCGATCGCGAGCCCTTCATCGGACGCGACGCGCTGCTGCACGAGACCCGCCACGGCACCCCGCGCAAGCTGGTCGGCCTCGAAATCGACTGGAACGAGTTCGAAGCCTTGTTCCGCTCGCACGGGCTTCCGCCCGAAGTGCATCCGGGGGGATGGCGCGACGCGCGCCCCGTCTACAACCAGCGCGGCGAATTCGTGGGGCAGGCGACGAGTGGAGCGTGGTCGCCGCTGCTCAAGAAGAATCTGGCACTTGCCACCGTGCGCTCCGAGATGGCCGCTCCCGGCACCGAGCTTCGCTTCGAAGTGACGGTGGAGTACGAACGCCGAACCGCGCGCGCCGTTGTCGTCGACACGCCGTTCTTCAATCCCGAGAGGAAGCGCAAGTAGATGCCGAAGCGTTACGACGTTGTCGTCGTCGGTGGCGGCCATAACGGCCTGGTGGCCGCAGCGTACCTCGCGAAAGCGGGGCGGCGCGTGCTCGTGCTCGAACGCCGGCACGTGCTGGGCGGCGCCGCAGTGACCGAAGAGGTGTACCCGGGATTCAAATACAGCGTGTGCTCGTACGTGGTGAGCCTGTTCCGGCCGCATATCATCCGCGAGCTCAACCTCACCAAACACGGGATGCAACTGATTCCGCTGGAGTGCTCATTCACGCCCCACCTCGAAGGACCGGGGCTGGTGCGCTGGCCCGACGCCAATCAGACCCGCCGTGAAGTGTCGCGCTTCAGCCAGAAAGACGCCGAGATCTATCCCGAATTCTCGCTCGCAATGACGAAGATGAGTTTCTTCGTGAAGAGAATCATCGACGCGCAACCGCCCGATCCGGGCTCGGTGCACCCGGCGGAGCTTTCCAGGCTCAACGCGCTCGTGAAGCACCTGCGCGACCTCGGTCCCGACATGATGGAGCTGCACGCGCAGCTGCTCACCATGAGTGGTGTCGACTTTCTCAAGATGTGGTTCGAGTCCGACGCGCTGCTGGCGCCGATGTCGTGCAGCGGCATCATCGGTACGTTTCTGGGCGTGCGTTCTCCCGGCACGGCTTACGTGCTGCTCCACCATTACATGGGAGAGATCGACGGAGCCTTTCGCTCCTGGGGATTCTCGAAGGGTGGAACCGGCGGTGTGAGCCAGGCCATTGCCAACGCCGCGCTCGCGCAGGGAGCCGAGATCCGCACCAGCGCGCCGGTAGCGCACATTGTGGTGAAGGGGGATCGCGCGCGCGGCGTCGTGCTGGAGAGCGGCGAGGAAATCGACGCCGACGCCGTGGTTTCCAACGCCGACCCGCGACGCACCTTCCTCTCGCTCGTGGGCGAGAAGCACTTCGACACCGAATTCGTCGGACATGTGAACCGCTACAAGTATCGCGGCAGCTCGGGCAAGGTGAACCTGGCTCTCGATCGTTTGCCGGACTTCTCGTGCCGGCCCGGGGACGGTGTCCACATTCGCGGCGACATCGCCATCGCGCCCAGCGTGGATTATCTCGAACGCGCCTTCGACGACGCCAAGTACGGAAGTTTTTCGCGCCGGCCCTATCTCAACGTCGTGATTCCGTCGCTGGTCGATCCCAGCGTGGCACCGGCGGGCAAGCACGTGATGTCGATCTTCGTGCAGTACGCGCCGTACAACCTCAAAGAGGGTGCGGATACGTGGCCGGCCCGGCGCGAAGAATTCGGCGACACCGTCGTCGACACGCTGGCCGAGTATTGTCCCGGCCTCAAGGAGTCCATTCTGCACCGCCAGGTGATGACGCCGTGGGATCTCGAGCACGAGATTGGCCTCACCGAAGGAAATATCTTTCAGGGCGAGCTCTCGTTGGAACAGTTGCTGTTCCTGCGCCCCACGCCGGGTTTCGCGCGTTACCGAACACCGGTCAAGCGCCTGTGGCTGTGCGGATCGGGCGCACACCCGGGGGGCGGCATCATGGGCTCGCCCGGTGAACTGTGCGCAAAATCACTGTTGAGTTCAGGAGAGGTCTGAGTGGCCAACGTGGCGCAATACGATGTGATCGTGATCGGCGGCGGGCACAACGGCCTCGCCACCGCCATCATTCTGGCGCGCGCCGGGCGCAAGGTGCTCGTCCTCGAGCGCCGCGACGTGATCGGCGGCATGTGTGCCGGGGAAGAGTTCCATTCCGGCTATCGAACGGCCGGACTTCTCCACGACACCCAGCAGCTTCGTCCCGGCCTCGTCGACGCCCTCCGCCTCGCTGAGTACGGCCTCGAAGTCACGACGCCGACTCCCGTGCTCGTTCCGGAAGAGAAAGGACCCGGCATTGTGATTTCGTCCGACGACGAAGCCACCGCCCGGGAGCTGGCGCGCGTCGGCGGGGAGCCGGACGCCCGGGGCTGGAAGCGCTACCGCGAGTTCGTGGCCGGGGCGCGGCGTGTGATCGAACCGCTGCTCAATGAAATTCCGCCGGATCTTGCGCGCGTGGGCACGCTGGAAAGCGGCTCGATTCAGACCTTGATGAAAAGTGGCCTGGCGCTGCGCAAGCTGGGCCGCGACGGTATGGCGGAGCTTTTGCGCGTGCCACCGATGTGCGTGGCCGACTGGCTGAACGAGTTCTTCGCGCACGACCTCGTGAAGGGGGCGCTGGCGCACGCCGCCATCGCGGGGACATGGGCCGGACCGTGGTCGCCGGGAACCGCGGCCAATCTTCTCCTGCTCGAGTGCACTGCAGGAGGTTCGATCCGCGGCGGTGCGGCAGCGCTGGCCACGGCGCTCGACCGGGCGGCGCGTTCGGCGGGTGTCGAAATCCGGACCGGCGCCGAGGTGCGTGCAATCCAGGTCCAGGACGGGGCCGCCAGCGGCGTTGTTCTTAGCGACGGCGAGAAGATCGCCGCGCGGCGCATCGCGGCGTCGTGCGATCCCCGCGTGGTATTTCTGGACATGCTTCCACCCGGAACCCTGGCCCTTGCCTTCGAGCACCGCGTCGAAGTGATTCGCGGGCGCGGCACGACCGCCAAGGTTCACCTTGCGCTGTCGCGGCGCCTGGAGTTTGCGTCGCGGCCCGGCGAACGTATCGAGCGCGCGCGCACCAGCGGAAGTCTCGACGACCTCGAGCGCGCCTTCGACCCCGTCAAGTACCGACGCGCCTCCGAGCGCCCGCTGCTCGACATCTACGTTCCCACCGTGTCCCGGCCCGATCTTGCCACCGCCGAAGGCGACGTGGTTTCCATCTTGGTGAATTTTGCGCCGTACGACCTCGAGGGCGGGTGGACGGACGCGGCGCGCGAGCGGCTCGGCGACGCCGTCGTGGCCGAGTTGGAACGCATGGCGCCCGGCACCCGCGCCGCGGTCAACGGCCGCGAAGTGCTCACGCCCGCCGACATCGCCGCCCGCTACGGGGTTTCCGGCGGCCACATTCACCACGTCGAGCATGCTCTCGACCAGCTCGTGATCAGGCCCACCATCGAAACCATGCGCTACGCGACACCCGTCCCGAATCTCTTCCTGTGCGGCTCCGGCGCGCATCCCGGTGGCGGCATCACCGGTGCTCCCGGCGCGCTTGCCGCTGCGGCGATGCTCCAGCGCCGCTAGCTGCCCGCCGGCTCCGCCGGTCCTTACCCGTTTTTTTGCCGCCCCCGCGCTCGTTTTCGATTGCGTGGCGGTGTCGCAGGTTGTATATCGGAAGTCGCGCTCGCGCGCACGGCGCGCGCAGGCTTGAAATTGCACAGGAGGTGCGCGCGGAAAGCGCGCGGAGGAAAAAACAAATGTCGCTACGAAGCATCGCGGTCCAGCCCACCGGACACATCTCCTCAAAGCTTGAGGGCCGACTGATTCCAAGCAAGGGGGGCCGCGGGCTTTTCGCGCGCGAACGTGTGCGTGCTGGCGAAACTCTGCTCGTCTGGGGCGGAGACGTCGTCACCGGCCAAATGCTGGGCCGGATGTCCGAAGACAGGCACCGCCTCTCGGTCCAGATCGAAGAGGACCTGTACCTGGTGACTCCCAATGAGGGTCCGGCGGACTGGGTGAACCACTCCTGTGATCCCAATGCGGGGCTCGTCGGCCAGATCGTCCTGGTGGCGTTGCGCGATATCAAGCCTGGCGAAGAAGTCTGCTTCGACTACGCGACGAGCGATGGTTCACCGTACGACGAGTTCGAGTGTGGCTGCGGAAGCCGTATCTGCCGTCACCACGTGACAGGCGACGACTGGAAGCAGCCCGAGCTCCAGAAGCGCTACCAGGGACACTTCTCACCTTATATTCAGCGGCGGATCGATCAGCAGAAATCGCGTCCCGCAGCCAGCGCGCGCAAATCGGTGCGCACGGCGGAGCGACGGGTCAGCCTTTCACGCCGCGGTTAACTTCTCTGGAGGAGATCATGGCCAACACCACCCAGACGGAGCGGACCCGCACCGTCGACCAGATCATGGACGGCTATCGCAGCGACGAAGCCGGCGTGCGCGCGAATCTCTATCGCATGCTCAACTTCGGCCGCCTGGCCGGGACGGGTAAGCTTGTGATTCTGCCCGTCGACCAGGGCTTCGAGCACGGGCCGGCGCGCAGCTTTGCCGCCAACCCGGCCGGTTATGATCCCGAGTACCATGTGCAGCTCGCGCTCGACTCGGGATGCAACGCGTACGCGGCGCCGTACGGCTCCATTCAGACCATTGCGCACGATTACGCCGGCAAGATTCCGCTCATTCTGAAGGTCAACAACCACGACACGCTTTGCGACGAAGCCGATCCGGCGCCGGCGCAGACGTCGAGCGTCCAGGATGCACTGCGTCTCGGTTGCGCGGCGATCGGGTTCACCATCTATCCCGGTTCTGCCCACTGGAAGGGAATGTACGAGCAGCTGCGCGCGCTTTCCGAGGACGCGCGCGCCCACGGTCTGGCGGTGGTGGTGTGGTCGTACCCGCGCGGTTCTGCGCTGTCCAAGGACGGCGAGACCGCGATGGACGTCGTCGCCTATGCGGCGCAGATCGCCGCTCAGCTCGGCGCGCACATCATCAAGGTGAAGCTGCCCACCGATCACCTCGAGCAGGATGCGGCCAGGAAGGTCTACCAGGCCGAGCAGATTCCCATCGCGACGCTCGCGGACCGCGTGAGGCACATCATGCAGTCCACCTTCGCGGGCAAGCGTATCGTCGTGTTCTCGGGCGGCGGCAAGAAGGGCGAAGACTCGATCTTCGAGGAAGCGCGCGCCATCCGCGACGGCGGCGGCAACGGCTCGATCATCGGACGCAATTCGTTCCAGCGCCCGCGCGCGGACGCCATCAAGTTCCTGCACAAGGTGATGGATATCTACGCGGGGAAGGTCGTCTGACGCGGCTCTCTTCAAGCCATGCCACGCCGTGACCGAATAGTTGGCATCGTCACGGCCCGCATGTCGTCCACGCGTCTGCCCGGCAAGACGCTGCTCCCGCTGGCCGGGAAACCCGTTCTCGAGCACGTGATCGAAAGCGTTCGCGCCGCCGGCGTGGTGGACGAAGTGGTGGTGGCGACGAGCCGCAACCCGGCGAACGCCCCCATCGTCGAGCTGGCCAAACGCTGCGGCGCCGGCTGCTACCAGGGCGAAGAAGAGGACGTTCTCGAGCGCTTCATCCAGGTGTTGCGCCGCTGGGACTACCCGCACTGCGTTCGTCTGTGCGCCGACAACCCCATTACAGACATGGAAACGACTGCGCGCCTGGTGGAAGCACACCTGGCGGGCGATTTCGACTACACTTGCGTGCGCGGGTTGCACCTGCCGCTGGGCCTCACCGAAGCCATTTCGCGGCGGGTGCTCGAAGTCGAGGACGGGGAAGTGGGGACGGACTTCCGACGCGAGTCGATCACCATTTTCATCCGCGAGAACGCGCAACGGTTTCGCATCAAGGCACTGGCGCCGGATCCGTTCTTGAACCAGACGGCGCTGCGGCTCACGCTCGATTATCCGGAAGACTACACGATGCTCTGCACCGTCTTTGACGAGCTCTACGACGGCCGCCCGATCGACTACCGCAACGCGCTCGAGTTCCTGCGTGCTCATCCGGAGGTTGCGGCCATCAACGCGCAGAAAGAACAGAAAGCGGGCAACGTCTACTGGCAGGAACTCGACGAGCGCCTCCCGCGGGATTGACCATGAATCACACCTACATCATTGCCGAGGTTGGCCAGAATCACAACGGCGACATGGATGTCGCGCGCCAGTTGATCGACGTGGCGGCCATGCCCGTGTTCGACCACTTCAGCGGCGCGCGCCTGCGCGGCGTGGACGCCGTCAAGTTCACCAAGCGCGACCTCGACGAAGAGATGACGAGCGAAGCGGCCAACCAACCGTACACGTCACAGCACGCGTTTGGCACCACCTACATCGAGCACCGCCGCGCGCTGGAGTTGACCATCGAGCAGCACGCGGATCTGGAACGCTATGCCCATGCCCGCGGGCTGCAGTTCATCGAGACGCTGTGCTCACCCGGGTGCCTGGAGCTCCTGTCGCGCGTGAACGTGGACGCCATCAAGGTCGCATCGCGCGACGTGACCAATATTCCGCTCCTGGAAGCGCTGGGCGAGTTGCCGCACCGCATCATCGTGTCCACCGGTATGTGCACGCTCGACGAGCTCCGGCATGCCCTCGAGGTTCTGTCGAAGCGGGAGAAGCGCATCGACATTCTGCACTGTCTCTCGCAATACCCGGCCGACTACGCGCACATCAACCTGCGCTCGATCACCTTTCTCAAGAAGGAGTTCCCGCGCCACGTCATCGGTTACTCGGATCATTCCATCGGGATCGTGGTGCCCGCGGTGGCGGTGGGTTTGGGAGCGGAGATCATCGAGAAGCACATCACGCTCAACCACAACATGAAGGGTTCCGATCACCGCGCCTCGCTCGAACCGGACGGTCTGTGGCGTGTGGTGCGCGACATCCGCAACGTCGAGTTGTCGCTGGGAAAGGACGGCAAGGAATTCGACCCCGTGGTGCAGGAAACGCGCAACAAGCTGGGGCGCTCGCTTGCGCTGAGTCAGTCCCTGCGCAAGGGCGATGTGCTGGAAGAGCGCTTCCTGTGCATGTTGAGTCCCGGCACGGGGCTGCCGTGGGAGGCGCGCGCGTCCGTCGTGGGCCGTCGCGCGACGCGTGAACTCGCGGCGCATGCGCTCATTCAGCCCGGGGACTTCGCGTGAAGGGCGCGCAACTCAAGTCGCGCGCGCGCGCGCTGCGTGTCGTCGTCACTGACGTTGATGGCGTGCTCACCGATGCCGGGGTCTACTACGGTGAGGCCGGCGATGAGCTGAAGAAGTTTTCCATCCGTGATGGAGCCGGTGTGGCGCTCCTCAAGTGCGCTGGGCTGCGCGTGGGCGCGATCACGGGCGAGACACACGAGCTGGTGGCGCGCCGCATGAAGAAAATCGGCGCCGATTTTCTGTTGAGCGGCGTCACCGACAAACTCGACGCACTCGAACGCTTCGCGGCGGACGAGAAATTCAAGCTTTCCCAGGTGGGTTACATCGGCGACGAAATCAACGACGTGTGCCTGCTGGGGCGCGTGGGTGTTTTCTTCGCGGTCGCGGACGCCGCGTCCGAGGTTCGTGACCGCGCCGATGTCGTGCTGACGACGCGTGGCGGCGAGGGAGCGCTGCGCGAGACGGCGCGTTTCGTGCTTGAAGCGCAGGGGAAGTTTGCGGCGGCGCTGGATGAGTACGTGCGCCGCTCTCACGGCCAGAACGCGCGCATGCGCGTGCGCCGGTTGGGCCGGGCCCGCAGGCGGCCATGACGGGCACCGAGCGGTTCCGGGAGGCTGAGGCAGACCTCGCGCTGTTTGAGCCTGCCATCGGCGGTTTCTCGCTCTGGCCCGCCCTCCGATTTTCCGCCTGGCAGCTTGTCTCCGGGGTTCGTACCAGTGTTGCCTCCAGCCCGCGCCGTGTGGCACGCCGTCGTGCCGAGCGGCTGTTCGGACTCGCCACTTACGGGCTGTGGTCGGCCGCGCAACGGCGCCGGCTGCACGGAAAACACTTCGACCTCGCCTTCATCACGCAGGAAGCGCACCGGCTCCAGACACCGGGTGGCTGGTGGGATCTCTACCTCGACGATGTGGCGAAGGATGCTGCGTTCGCCGGACGCGTGTTGCGAATCGAACGCCGCGACTTCGCTCTGGCCCGCCGCCGCACCGTGGGTACGCGCCATCTCTTCTCGGATCTGGAACGTCTGGACGGCATGCAACGCCGGGATCCCACGCGCGCGCGGGAAGCGGCGGCTGTCGCCGATGCCACCTGCGACATCTTTTTCCAGCGGATGCGCGCGCACGCCGATGCGGTTTCCGCCGGCGCCGAACGGAGTTTTCGGCAGCACGCCCGTATGAGCGCGTTGCGCTTCTGCAACGAGCTGTCGTGGTACGGCAGCCTGTGGGACGAATTCAAACCCCGTTCCGTCGCGCTGGTCGACGCGTACAACCAGCACGGTGTGGTGGCCGCTGCCCGGCAGCGCGGCATTCCGGTCGTGGAATTCCAACACGGCAACATTCACCCCGACCATCCGGGGTACATCTGGTTCGCACCCGCGCGCACCATTCGCGAACGCCTCGCCATTCCGGATCGCATCGCGACCTACGGCGCATACTGGTCCGATGTGCTCGCGGCGGAACCATTCTGGAAGCGGGACGAGATCCCCGCGGTAGGGTCGGCGCGCATCGACGCCATCAGGCGTGCGCGTCCGCGCCGCGCGAACGGCCCGCTCCGAATACTTTTCACCAGTCAGTTTGCGACCCGCGCCGAGACCATTCCTCTGTTGTCGGATTTCATTCACCGGGCCGAAAGCGCGACCCTCGACTATACGCTGGCCGTCAAAGTGCATCGCAATGAACGCGAACTCATGCACGAGTATGAAGCGTTGCGCACAATCTCGGCGCGTGTCTCAGTGGTTGCGCCGTACCAGCAAGACACGCTGGCGATGATTGCCGCGTCCGATGTGCACGTGAGCGCGTGGTCCACGTGCCACTACGAGGCGGTGGCACTGGGAACGCCCACCATTGTGCTCGTGTTTCCGGGGCCGGACCGCGTCGAAGGTCTGCAGGGATTTGCGCTGGTTGGTCGTGCGTCGTCCGCCGCCGAGCTTCTGGAACAGGTAGGGAACGCGCGACCCGGTGAAGCACACGATGTGGAGGGGCGCCGCGAAGAATCGGACCGGCTCTTCCGGCACGGTGCGGTCGAAAACTCAGTCGCGTTGTTGCGCGAAGTGATGAGCGCGCGCTCTCAGTGAAATTTCTTCTCGCGCTTGAGGCGTTCGTAGTGTGCCACGTCGCGTGATTTGAAAACCACAGCCGGATGCCCGCCTGCAATCGCGCAACGCGGAATGTCGCTCACCACGGTGGATCCGGCCTGGATGATGGCGCCTTCTCCGATGGTCACCCCGCCCAGAATGATGACACGGCTGCCCAGCCACACGTTGTCTTCGATGGTGATGGCGAGCGGAATGACCGTTGCGTCGTAGGGAAGCGCTTCACCCTCGAAGTTGTGGTTCTGCGCAATCAGCAGGCACCCCGGTCCGGAATGGAAGTTGTCGCCGATCCTGACCGCTCCCGCCCCGACGATTTCCAGCCCGTTGAAATTCACGTTGTTCCCGAGTCTCGTGTTGCCGGTTACCTGGGAGCGACCGTTAACGCGCAGCGCGGCACCGCACGCGGCGGCGCGGCGCCGCACGCGCGCCGTGAAATACCGGGCGCGAATGCGCCGGCCACATCGGATCAACCATTCTGCCCACGTCTTCAACGTTTGCCTCTCTGAGGCACGAGCTGGCGTACCGCGGTCCAGTCCACCTGTGACAGTCGCAGCGCGATCAGCGCGGTAACCGCAGCCCAGGCCAGCTTCGCCAGGAGTCGCCACACGAGCGATTCCATCCGCGCATCCAGCAACCACAGACCGGCGAGGCCGAGTCCGAGGCTGGCGAGGGTGCCGAGCCAGCGCACGCGTTCGTAGGGAATGTGGGTGCTGTTTCTGGCGAAAACATACGCAACCACCGCAAGCACCACGTCGGACAACAGTGTCGCCCATGCGGCACCCAGGATTCCCATGCGTGGAATGAGCACGAAATTGGCTCCCACATTGACGATGGCGGCGAGCCCGGTAGTGGCCATCAGCCAGCGCACACGCGCGGGATTGTAGAGGATCGCCTGTGAGAAGGGAAAGTAGCAGGCCCACGCAATCACGCCGGCTCCCACCGGCGCCACCACTTTCCACGAATCTTGAAATGCAGGCGTGGCCAGCACGAGCAGCGCTTCGCGCGCGATTGCCGTCAGCGCCAGCACCAGGCAACCGGCGCCGGTGACGGTGAGAAGTCCGAGCCGGCCCACGCGGCGTAACTCAGTGTCGGCCTTACGCGCGTCGCCATCACGTCGTGCCGACTCGGAATCGTTCAATATGCGGATGAAGATCGGACCGAAGGCCTGGTTGAGCGAAGTGGACACCACCTGACCCATGGACGCCACGCGATAACCCATCGAGTACACACCCACCGCCGACAGCCCGAGCATCGCGTTGACGAGCACGCGGTCGATCAGATCATTGACGAGCCCGGCCAGCGAGTGAGGCACCAGCGGAATGCCGTAGCCGAGACTGCGGGCAAGCCGTGGCCGGGACACCATGCGCCACGACCCGGGTCGGATCATGGCGAGTGAAACGATGGCGTTGACGAACGCGGCCAGCGTGGTTGCTTCAATCGCGCCGCGCGCGCCGCGCCCCAACCCGACCACGAACAGTACGACCAGCGCTGCGGATCCAATGGTGCGGCTGAGGTTGAAAACACCGAAGGCCACCGGGCGTTCCTCGACCTGAAGCTTGCGCTCGTAGAGCGCGGGGAACGCATTGGCGAAGGCGGCGCTCGCCGTGAGCAAGCCGAGCGGCAGGTACGGAATACCGGGTGTCACCAGGCGCGCGATCGGCTCGCCCAGCAATGAGACCAGCCCGACGATTCCGAGCCCGCTCGCGATGATGTACCAGACGATGGTGGTTTCGAAAATGCGCACGCCGGCGGCATCGTCTTCATCGAAGCGCAGGCGGAACCACGCGCCGGGCAGGCCCTGCACGATGAGGAGGCCCAGGAAACCGCCCACCGTCGTCATCAGACTGATGGTGCCGAAGCCGTCGGTTCCCAGGTGGCGGGCGTAGAGTGGCAGGAGCACGACGCCGAGGACGACGTTGGCGAACCGCGACAGCGTGTAGATGCCGCCGTGAAAGAAGAGACGAACCGCGGAAGAAGAGGCCACGTTCCGGGAGCTACTTGCCCGGCAAGCCGAACATCACGCCCACGTTGAAGGCGATGCCGTCTGCGTCGAGGCTAGTGGGCGCGTCGCCGAGGTTCGGATTGACATTGTTGATATCGGTCGAAAGGCTCGTCCACTTTGCCTCGCCGAAGACGCCCACCGGGCCGGCGCTGATGTCGATTCCAGCCGCCAGGTACCAGCCGAAGTTGTTGTCGACATCCGCATTGTTCGCGTCGAAGAAATAGTATCCCACGCCGACGCCCGCATAGACCATTCCGAGCTTGAGCATGCCGGTCGCTTCGATGGGGAAGATGTTCATGTCGCTGTCACTGAACTTGACCCAGCTCACGCGCGTGTCGAACGACACCAGGGGCATGACCTGCACTTTGGAGCGAAAGCCGAAGCCGAAGCCGTCGTCGTTGTGTTCGTCGAGATTCCACCAGGTGGCATAGATTCCCTGATTTGCGTGCGCACTGGTGGAGAACGACCCCAGAGCGGCAACAGCTATCAGAGCGGCGAGAGAAATACGTTTCATTCTGGTCTCCTCCCAGGGGGCTGGCATTCGGGCATTGCAAGTCCTCGCCAGATTGGAGGACAGCGGCCGCTTTTGCCAAGAGGTTTCGAGAATCCGTAAGGACGGCAGACGGTGGTATTGCAGTGTTGGCTGCGGTCCTCACGCGTCGCAAAATTCTTCTTTTTAAGGGGTTCTCCCCATGAAACAATGGCTCCGCACAGCCGCGGGCTGCCTATGAGTACTTCTTCCGTTTACCATCGAACATTTCTTGCCATCCTCGTAGCGATCATTACGATCGCGTTTCTGGTGGTGATGCGGCATTTTATCGTCACCATGATGCTGGCCGCGATTTTCACGGTGATGGTGTATCCCGGATATCGCGTGGTGCTCTCGTGGTGCCGCGGGCGGGCGCGCCTGGCCGCTGCGGTGTACATGGTGGTCATCGCGCTGCTGGCAATCATTCCGTCGGTCCTGTTTCTGGGCGTACTGATCGCGCAGGGAGTGCAGATCAGCTCCGACGCATCCAGCTTCATTCATCAGCACGTGCGGCAGGAAGATCTCACTGCGCAACTGCAGAGAATCCCCTATCTGGACCGCCTTCTCCCGTACCGGGACCAGGCTCTTGCCAAGGTCACGGAGCTGACGTCAACGCTCGCGACCTTCGTGGTAGCGCGGCTCAAGGATCTTACCAAGAGCACCCTCAATGTCGTCGTGCATACGGTGCTCATGTTCTACGCCATGTTCTTCTTCCTGATGGACGGACCTCGTCTGCTCAAGACGATCACGGAATATCTTCCCCTGTCGAAATCCCAGCGCGAGCAGTTGATAGAGCGCTTCGCTGCAGTTTCGATTGCGACCGTCAAGAGCACGGTCGTGATTGGTTTCGTGCAGGGAGCGTTGGGGGCGGCCGGGTTCGCCGTCGCGGGCGTTCCGGGCGCTGCATTCTGGGGCGCGATCATGGTTGTGATGGCCATGATTCCCGGGGTTGGCACCACCCTCGTATGGGTGCCGGCTGCCGGCTACCTGCTTCTGCTCGGGCGGCACACGGCTCTGATTGCTTTTGCACTGTATTTCATCCTGGTAGTGGGCCTGGTCGACAACTTTCTGCGCCCCCGCCTGGTCGGCAAGGGAACCCAGATGCACGAGCTGCTCGTATTGCTCTCCACGCTGGGCGGGCTCATGGCATTCGGGCTGGTGGGGTTCATCATCGGCCCCGTGATCGCTTCACTTTTCATGACGCTCTGGGTTATTCAGGGCACACCGGTGCCTTCCAGCGGCGACGCCGACGACAGCTGACGGCGCGCGCTCGTTTCGAAAGGATCCTATGAATTTCATCAAGACCGTGCTTGCGGTGCTGGTTGCGCAGTTTCTGCTGATGTTCACCATCTTCTTCGGCCTGGGCCTGTTGAGCACGCTGTTTACACGCGACGCGGGCGTGCATGTCGAAAAAGGGGCGTACCTGATCGTCGACATCTACGGAGACATTCCGCCCTACGATGCGCCCGAGTCGATCTCCAATTCCATCTTTGGCCGGGAAGAAACGCTGACGCGCATTCTCGACAATCTCGACAAGGCCGCGTCCGACAAGCGCATCGACGGCGTGATCATGAAGATCTCGGACAGCAATTCGCTCGGAATGGCGTCGACCGGCGAGCTGCGCGACGCCATCGCGAAGGTGCAGAAAGCGGGCAAGGAAGTGCTGGCGTTCTCCGATGGTCTGGACCGCAACGCGCTGTATCTGGCGTCCGCGTGCGATTCCATCTTCATGCCCGAGATTTCGGACGTGGCCTTCACCGGCATGGGTGAAGTGGACATGTTTGCGAAGGGCACGCTGCAGAAGCTCGACGTGCACCAGAATCTGCACAAGATCAAGGATTACAAGACGGCGGCCGAAGCGCTGCAACGTGACAGCATGTCGCCCGAGGCAAGGGAAATGGCGACGTGGATGATCGACGAGATGTGGGACGTCCAACTGGGCGCCATCTCGCGCGATCGCGGCATTGCCGTGGATTCGCTGGAGACGTGCATGCAGCACGCGCTCTTCACCGCGCCGGAAGCGAAGGCGGCCGGACTCATCGACGGCGTTCTGTACTGGGACCAGCTCGAAGACAGGCTGGGCGGCGATGATTTCGCGACTGTCGACGAGGAAACCTACGACGATGTGTCGCGCGCCGAAGCCGGCATGCACGGCAAGCACCATATTGCGGTTGTGCACGCCTACGGCGAGATTGGCGGACGCGAGAGCCGGACCGGTGGCCTGACCGGCACGGTGATGGGCCACGAAACCGTGATCGACGACCTGAGGAGCGCGGAGGAGGACGAGTCGGCCAAGGCCATCATCTTCCGCGTCGACAGCCCGGGCGGCGAGAGCCTGGCCAGCGAGCTCATCGCGCGCGAAGTGGGGCGCATTGCCAAGACGAAGCCGGTGATCGTGTCAATGGGCGACGTGGCCGCATCGGGCGGTTACGCCATCTCGTACCGCGCCACCCGGATCGTGGCCGATTCGCTCACCATCACCGGTTCGATCGGTTCCATCTTCGGCAAAATGAACGTGGCCGGCTTGTGGAAGAAAGGCGGAATTACTTTCGATTCCGTCACCAAAGGACCGAATGCGCTCTTCTTCTCCGAGTTCACGGATTTCGACGCCGACCAGTGGGAACGCGTCGAGAAGTACCATAACGCGTCGTTTGACCGCTGGCTGCGCGACATCTCAGTCGCGCGCAACATTCCCGTCGATCAGCTGCGGCCGCTCACCGAGGGCCGCGTGTGGACGGGCCGCCAGGCCGTCGCCAATCACCTGATCGACGACGCCGGTGGCTGGCGGCGCGCGGTCGAGATCGCAAAAGAAGAGGCGAAGATTCCAGCCGACGAAGGTGTCATCTTCGACCACTATCCGAAGAAGATCGGCATCATCGCGTTGCTCACGAGCGGCAAGGCGCCGATCACGATCGCGCGCCTCGCGCTGAACCGCTGGATGCATACGGATTTCGCGGAAACGAAGCAGATGTTGATGAAAGGCGAGATGCGCCTGTATACGGGCGGACAAGTCCGATAACGCTCAGAAACGCGACAGTGCGAAGAGCGACATGTCGATCTTCGCCGCTCCGTCGCGCGACCACTGCGCCGCGGCCTCGCCGATGGCGCTGGAAAACTTGAAGCCGTGGCCCGAGCACGCGCTCACCACCAGCACATTTTCGTGCTGCGGGTGCGCCCCGAAGACGAAGTGCAGGTCGGACGTGTTTGTGTACATGCACACCTCGGCCTTCGCCAGCTCTCCCAGCAGATGGGGCAGATACTTGCCGGCGTGACGGCGCAAGAGCTGCACGTCCTCGTCGTGCAGCGTGCGATCGATCTCATCCGGACGGGTACGCTGCACGCCCCCGTAATGAATTGCCACTTTCACTCCGATTTTTGTGCCGGGGAACCCGTACAGCAACCTGCCGTGCTTGAACTCGAGCGCCCACACGGTCGATGGTGACTTTGCGCCCGGGTTGGGTGTGAACCAGAACAGGGGTTGGCGTTCCACCACGGGTTCGATCCCAAGCTCGGCGAGCGTGTCGATCATCCACGCGCCCGTAGCGAGAATGAGCCGCTCCGCGTTGTATTCGCCGCGCTGCGTACGAACCGTTACAACGTCGCTCGTTGCCGTCCAGGACTGGATGGATTCGTTGGTGTGGAGCGTCGCGCTCTTGTGTGCCGCGAGTTTCAACTGCGCGGAAATGCATTTCTCGGGATAAACCAGACCGGCGCGCGGTTCGCGCGCAATCTGCCAGCCCTCTTCAAAGTGCAACCAGGGGAAGCGGCGCGAAGCGTCCGGGTGCGTCATCTCCTCGAGGTCGATGCCGTGCTCGCGCGCGGCGCGCAGCATTCCCGGCAGCAGTTCACCGTCCGCCGGACCTGCGTAAATGCCGCCGGTTTCGCGAATCATGACGTCACCGGTTTGCGCCGAGAGCTCGTGCCACAGTTCATAGGCGCGGCGGACGAGCGGAACATATCCGGGATGTTCATAATATGCTTCGCGGATCATCCGTGACTCGCCATGCGACGAGCCCATGGTGTGCGGCGGCAAGTACCTGTCGAAGCCGACGACCCTCGCGCCCTGTTGCGCAAGATGATAGAGCGCTGCACTGCCCATCGCTCCGAGGCCCGCCACAATCACGTCGAATGTGCGCATGCAGTCACCCTACGTCAGGTTGCATCCGGTGTCCAGTTAACGTACACTCGACCGCGTTCCCCCCAAAAAAGGAGGCCGACAAATGCGCAAGGTCCTTCTGACCGCAATCGCACTCCTCGCGGTGACCGGCACGGCCTCGGGCACCACGACCTACGTCGCTCACCTCAGCAGCGCAAAAACGGGCACCGAATCACCCGCCACCGGCACCGGCATTCTTGTTCTGTCCGACGACGAGACGAGCGTTGACTACAACGTCTCGTATTCGGCGTTGCTCGGAGCGAATACAGGGATGCACGTTCATCGCAAGGTTGGCGGCATCATTTTCGATCTGGGAACGGGCATCAATCCTTCGATCGGAACCTGGGACACGATTCTGCCCGAGGACGTCGTCCGCCTGAAAACCGGAGGCCTGTTTATCAACGTGCACAGTGACCTCTATCCCGCCGGCGAAATTCAGGGCCCGTTGCTCGAAGACGCCGCACCGGTCAGGAACAGCACCTGGGGCGAGATCAAAGCGTTGTACCGGCAGTAGTCAGCCCGGTTGGCCCGTATGATGGGCGCGTGCAGTGCGACCTGTGCCCGCGCTTTTGCAAACTGCGCGAGGGACAGCGCGGCATGTGCTTTGTGCGCGCCCGCGAAAACAACGCCGTTGTGCTCACCACCTATGGGCGCTCGAGCGGCTTCTGCATCGATCCGGTGGAGAAAAAGCCGCTCAATCACTTCCTGCCGGGAACGGCGGTGCTTTCCTTTGGCACAGCCGGTTGCAATCTGGCGTGCGATTTCTGCCAGAACTGGGACATCTCCAAGTCACGCGAGGTGGAAACGCTGTCTCAGGACGCGACACCGGATGCGATCGCCCGCGCTGCTGCGGAGACGGGTTGCCGCAGCGTGGCATTCACGTACAACGATCCCGTCATCTTTATGGAGTACGCCATCGACGTGGCAAAAGCGTGTCGCGAGCGCGGCATTGCCACGATTGCGGTAACTGCAGGCGAAATCTGTGACGGGCCGCGCCGTGAGTTCTACGCACACATGGACGCGGCCAACGTCGATCTCAAGGCTTTCACGCAGGATTTCTACTGGAAGATCTGCAAGGGCGACCTGCAGACGGTGCTCGACACGCTGGTGTACCTGAAGCGTGAAACCAGCGTGTGGTTCGAGATCACAACCCTGCTCATCCCCGGCAAGAACGATTCCGACGAGGAGTTACGCGCGATGTCGACGTGGATCATGCAGGAGCTCGGGTCCGACGTGCCGCTCCATTTCAGCGCGTTTCACCCCGACTACCGTATGCTCGACGTTCCACCCACGCCGCCCGAGACGCTGCGCCGCGCGCGTCGCATCGCGCGCGCAGCCGGAATTCATCACGTCTATGTCGGCAATATCCATGACGAAGAGGGGAGCAGCACGTATTGCGCAAAGTGCGACGAGAAACTGATCGGCCGCGACTGGTATGTAATGACGGCGTGGAATCTCACGCGGGATGGCGCGTGCCGCAGGTGCGGTGAGAAACTTCCCGGTCGCATTGAAGACACGCCCGGCAAGTGGGGCGCGCGCCGGCAGATGGTCGACATGCGCGCTTTTGCATGAGGCGTCGTTTGATAGTGTATGATCCTGCAATCGAAGTGTGGCGAAGGCACGACCATGTCAATACGCTGGCCGGGCAGATTGCGACGCATGGTGGCGTCACTCGCGATTGTCATGATCGTGAGCGGGTGCGGCGGCTATGTGGAGATTCCACGCGGACAGTTCGAGGTGGCGTCCCATGACGAGGACGCGATTCACCGCGTCCTGAAACAGGGTGGGGAAGAATACCTCGTCAATCAATTCACGCTGACGGATTCGACGCTCGTGATCGTATCTCTCGCTCCCAACGACCGCCGTTATCACCATATTCCCCTGCCGATCGAGCTCAAGCTGGACGACATCAATTCCATCCATCGTGTCGACAACGGGCCGCCGGCCTGGACGATCATCGCGCTGGGTGCGGTTGGCGTCGGATTATTCGTTGCGGCAGTGGCGTGGCTCTCGGGCGGGGATGCCTTTACAGATTGAGACCGAATGACAAGCCTGAAGCAAGTGGCCGTTGTGCTCGCGATCGCGCTCATGCTGATTGGATGCGGCAGCCAGGTCGAGATTCCGCGTGAGCAGTTCGAAGCCGCGGCGCACGACGGTTTTCTGTCGCATCGCATTCGGACGGCGAAGACGGAATACGTCGCCCAACACTTCTCCTTCACCGATTCTACACTTGTTATCACGGAGTTGGCGCCAGCGGACACACGTTACCGCCTCGAAAGGGCACCGTTTATCATTCCTCGTAGTGACATCGTTTCGATTGCAGGCGTGAAGAACAACGAGACTGCTCCCGCGGTCGCCGTTGGAATTGCAGTCGGCCTGATCTTGATTGTCGCGTCCTTGAGCAGCGGTTCGTGGACTGGATACTAGCATGAGACGAACGACTCAGCGCGCCATGGCAGCAATCCTCGCATCCTTGACATTCACGGGCTGCACCAAGGCCGTCAATGTGCCCGTGGATCAGGTCGATTCGGCGGCGCAAGTCCATGGGATATCGCACCGAATCACCATGATCGATGGAGCCAGGTACGCGGTGGATCGTTTCTCAACGACGGACTCGACAGTTACGATCATCAAGCTCAACCAGGCGGACACGCGGTACAAACGCGTCAAACTGCCGATCGTTCTCGAGAAGGATGACATCACATCCCTGGAGCGCTTCGAATTGGACCATGGGAAGAGTTTCCTGCTCGTGGCGCCAATTGGTTTGTTTGTCATGCTTGTGGTGGGGTTGGCGATTGATCCCCCCACTCTCAACTGATGCCGGTCAAGACACGGGCAATTTCAGTGGTCCTGATTGCGCTCCTGTGCGTTGGCTGTTCCCGTGCCGTCGAGATCCCACGCCAACAGCTCGAAGCGCAGGAATATCGCAAGGTGGGGAGCTACAAGGTTCGTCTGCATGGGTGGAACGAATACAATGTGCGTCGCTTTTCGATGACGGACTCGACCGTGGTCATCGAGGAGCTGCTGGTGACCGATGATCGCTACAAACTAAAAAAGCACGACATGCCGATCGTAGTGCCTCGCGAGGACGTTGAGTACATCGCGGCCATGGAGACGAACAAGCCGTTGACCACCGCAGTCCTCGTGGGAGCTGCCGCGGGCATTGTGTACATGACCTACGTCGCGCTTCTCCTATCCGGTATGAGCCACAGCAATTAGTCCGTTTCGTCATATTTGCTTTCCCCCCCAAAACACCCTACAATCCGGGCAATTAACCGCCCGGCGCCCGGTGCGCCCCCGGAGACAGGCCATTCAGGAGGCTCGATCCCAATGAAACCGTCATTCAAGCTGCTCGGCTTCGACCACGTCACGTTCGCGGTCGGCAATGCGAAGCAGGCCGCTCATTATTACCAGTCGGTGTACGGCTTCGACCTGGCAGGCTATCGCGGCCTCGAACAGGGAGACCGCCAGACCGCCAGTTATGTCCTCAAGCAGAACCACGTCACTTTTGTCCTCAATACTCCATACCGCGGCGAATCGCCGCTCAACGAATCGCTGGCGAAGCACGGCGACGGCGTGACCGATATCGCCTTTGCCGTCGACGATGCGGCGAAGGCGTGGGAGCACACCACCAAGCACGGTGCGAAGTCGGCGTTCGAGCCGCGCACCATGGAAGACGAGCACGGCAAGGTGGTTGTCTCCGGGATTCATACTT
Organism: uncultured bacterium; assembly: GCA_964621155.1. GTDB lineage: Bacteria > Krumholzibacteriota > Krumholzibacteriia > WVZY01 > JAKEHA01 > JAKEHA01. Next base: position 30,707 of record CAZULB010000009.1, read on the forward strand.
ACGGCGACGTCACCCACACCTTCGTCCAGCGTGAAGGCTATAAAGGAGTATTCATGCCGGGCTATGCGCCGGCCAAGTCGCGCATCAAGCCGCGCTCGACGGGACTTCTCTTCATCGACCACATTGTCGGCAACCAGCCCGACAGCGAGATGGAAAACGTGGTCCGCTTCTACGAGAACATCTTCGGCTTCCAGCGCCTGTGGACGGTGGATGACAAGGACATCTCGACCGAGCACACAGCGCTGCGCAGCGTCGTCGTCGCGGACGAAAACGAAAACATCAAGATGCCGATCAACGAGCCCGCGCAGGGGCTGAAGAAGTCGCAGATTCAGGAATACGTCGACTTCAACTCGGGCGCCGGCGTGCAGCACATCGCGATGTCGACCAACGACATCGTGTTCACCATCAAGACGCTGGTCGAGAACGGCGCCGAGTTCCTGTACGTGCCCAAGACGTATTACGAAGACCTGCAGCAGCGCGTGGGAATCATCGAGGAAGACATGAAGGTGCTCGAGAGCATGGGCATTCTTGTCGACCGCGACGATCGCGGGTATCTGCTCCAGCTCTTCACCAAGCCGGTGCAGGATCGCCCGACACTCTTCTTTGAACTCATCCAGCGCAAGAATGCGCGGTCGTTCGGCAAGGGCAACTTCAAGGCTCTCTTCGAATCCATCGAGCGCGAGCAGGCGCGGCGCGGAACGCTCTAGGAGACAACAGCATGTTTTACATCCAGCGCGGCAAAATCCCACGGCGACGTCACGTTGTTTATCGCAACGAACAGGGTGAACATCAGTTCGAAGAACACATCAGCCGCCTCGGCTTCTCGGACATATACTCCAACGCCTATCACGTGCATATGCCCACGCGTGTGGCGAAGGTGGGGAAGTTCCGCCCCATTGCGTTCGATTCGATCGAAGGCGATCATCGCCATCGTCATCTGAAGACGTTCGAATTGAAGCCGAAGGGCGACTGGGTCACCGGGCGCGTGCCGCTCATGTACAACGCCGACCTCACCATGGGCACGATCAGCCCGGTGAAGGGCCGGGGCGAGGTGTTCTATAAGAACGCGACCGCCGACGAAGTGATCTTTATCCACCAGGGCAGCGGCACGCTCGAGAGCATGTTCGGCAATCTGAAGTTCGGCCCGGGTGACTACGTCATTGTTCCCCGCGGCGTGATCTATACCATGACGTTCGACAGCGACAACAACCGCGTCTTCTACGTGGAGTCCGCGGGGCCCGTCGACACACCGCATCATTATCGCAACCAGTACGGCCAGCTCCTCGAGCACGCACCCTACTGCGAGCGCGACATTCGCACGCCGGAGTTCCAGCCGCCGCACACCGAAGTGGGCGATTTCCCGCTGCACATTCGACTCCATCACGGCATTCAGGAATATGTATGGGGACACCACCCGTACGACCTGGTCGGTTACGACGGTTTCTACTATCCGTGGATTTTCAACATCAAGGACTACATGCCCAAGGTGGGCCAGGTGCACCTGCCGCCGCCCACACACCTGACATTCACCGGCCCGGGCTATGTGATCTGTTCGTTCTGCCCGCGCCCCTACGACTTCGATCCCAATGCGGTGCCGATTCCGTACGCGCACTCGAACATCGACAGCGATGAAGTGCTCTACTACGTGGACGGCAAGTTCATGAGCCGGAAGGGCTTCGAAGTGGGCTCGATCACGCTGCACCCGTACGGCATTCCGCACGGACCGCAGCCGGGTCTGCTTGAAAAGTCGCTTTCCGCGAAGGAAACCGGTGAGCTTGCGGTCATGGTCGACACGTTCCGGCCGCTCAAGGTCGTGAAGACGGCCGAGTCGATCGACGACGCGAGCTATCCTTACAGCTGGCAGTACTAGGCCGCGCGCCGACTTATGATTCTCGATCCGGCGACCACGCCCCGGTCCGAACTGTACGCATTCCTGATTCGCGCCATCGCTCCGCGCCCGATTGCGTGGGTGTCGACAATTTCGCGCGACCGCAAGCTCAACCTTGCTCCGTACTCGTTCTTCAACGGCGTTTCATCGAAGCCTCCCGCGGTGATGTTCGTGTGCAGCCGTCAGGATGACGGTTCGAAGAAGCACACGCTGATCAACATCGAGGACAGCGGGCAGTTTGTCGTCAACCTGGTGCCCGAGGAGCTCGCGGAGCCGATGAATATCACGGCGACGGAGTTCCCGCACGGCGTCAGCGAGTTCGAAAAGGCGGGACTGATGCCGGCGCCGTCGGAGCGCGTATTGCCGCCGCGGCTGGCAGAGTCTCCCATCAGCTTCGAGTGCGAGCTGCACGACCTCATGCAGGTCGGGGCCGACGAAGTGGGCAGCGGAACCATCATCGTCGGCCGCATTGTGCTCATGCACGTCGATGAAACCGTTCTCAAGGACGGAAAGATCGACTACGACAAGTTCCGGCCCATCGGCCGGATGGGTGGCATGGAGTACACGCGCACGCACGACCGCTTCACCATGCTGCGCAAGAAGTACACGCCCGACATGTGAGCGCTGCAGGAACAGGCTTGATGGCGACATGCGCGTCCTTGTAATCGAAGACCACGACCGGCTGCGCAGTTCGCTGGTGCGCGGGTTGCGCGAGAACGGTTACGCCGTGGACCAGGCCGGCGACGGGGAAGAAGGGCTCGCGGTTGCCTCCTCCTCTCTCTACGACGTCATCATTCTCGACCTGATGCTCCCCAGGCGCGACGGCTTCGAGGTCCTCAGGGAGTTGCGCAAGCAGGGCGTTACCAGCCGCATTCTGGTTTTGACGGCGCGCGAGACGGTGCGCGAGCGTGTCCGCGGGCTCGATCTGGGCGCCGACGACTATCTCGTCAAACCCTTTTCATTTGAAGAACTGATGGCGCGCGTGCGCTCGCTGCAGCGACGCGCCTACCAGCAGGTCTCGGCGGTCATTCGTGTCGACGATCTGGAAATCGACACAGCCGCGCGCGTGGCGCGGCGCGCCGGAGAACCGATTGACCTCACCGCGCGCGAGTACGGCATTCTCGAGTTTCTCGCCGCCCGTAAAGGTGAAGTGGTGACGCGCGAAGAAATCTCGAGCCGCATCTACCACCTCGGCATGGATCGCAACAGCAACATCGTCGACGTATACGTCGGATACATTCGCAAGAAGCTCGAACGCGGCGGGCGTTCGCGCCTCATTCATACACGGCGTGGATTCGGCTACGTCCTGGCGCCGGACGCAAGATGAGATCCATCCGGGCATCTCTCATCATCGGCGCCGTGCTGGTGACCTGGGGTGCGTTCGTGCTGGCGGGCGTTGCGATCTATCGTGGCGCCAAGGCGGCGATGATTGCCGGTGTCGACAAGGAGCTGGATGAGGAGATCAGGCTGGTGGCCTCCACCGTGCGCACCGCGGGTGCCAGTGTGGAGCTGGGCTTTCGCGATCTCGACATGCCCGAGTTCACGTCGGCGCGTGGGGCCGGCTATCTCGAGATCTGGCTCGAGGACGGACAGGTAATCTACCGTTCGCCGGTGCTCGAGGGTGGCGACATCGCTCCGGCGGCACCGGCGGAGATGAATCGCACCGAATTTGCCTGGGTCCAGGCACCCGACGGGGCGCGCATTCGCGCCGCCAGTCTTCGTTTTGAAGCGCAACATTCGCGCGAACACACATCGTCCTCCGGACGCCATGCTTCTCCCATTGTGCACGCAACCGCCGCCGTCGAGCCCGAAGAGATCAACGGTTTTCTGGAGCATCTCAAGATACTGCTGGTATCGGTGGGGGCACTGGCCGGACTCGCCGCGGCGTTGACGCTGGCCCTGGTGATTCGTTCCAGCCTGCAACCGCTTCATGATCTGGCCGGCCAGATTGAATCGCTCAATGATGACGACCTGTCGTCGCGGGTGAACATCAACCGCGTCCCGGACGAAATCGAGCCCATCATTCGCGAGCTCAACCAATTGCTGGCCAGGCTCGAAGCCGCGTTCCAACGCGAGCGCAATTTCAGCGCTGATATCGCGCACGAATTGCGCACTCCCATGGCGGATCTGCGCTCGTCGGTGGAAATCGTGCTGTCGCGTCCGCGTTCGACGGAAGAATATCGTGACACACTCGAAAGCACGCTGGATCCGATTCGTCGTGTGCAGAGCGTGATTGAGACGCTGCTGTACCTGGGCCGGCTCGAGGCGGGTCAGATCGAAATCGAAGAGCAGGCGGTTGACGTGTGCGAACTCGCGAAGGCTTCATGGGAACCCCACGCCGAAACAGCGCGCGCAAGGCGGCTCGCGGTGGACTGGGAATTGCCCGCGGAGGCGCTCGTCATGACCGATCCGCTCCTGCTCGAGATTGCGATCCGCAATGTCCTCGAGAACGCAACCCTGTACACGAACGAAGGCGGCTACATCCGGATACGCATTGAAGAATTCGATGGCGTCAGCCGGTTGCGGGTCGTCAACAGCGGAAGTAACGTTGCGCCGGAAGACGTGAATACCTTGCTGGGCCGTTTTGCCCGCGGCGATGTCTCACGCAAGTCATCGGATGGGCAGCATTTCGGGCTGGGCCTGGCGCTGGCGGCGAAGATCGCGACGGCGTTGCGCGGCGCGATAGAAGTGCAGTCCCGCATCGGTGGCGAGTTCAGCGTGACCTTCTCCTTTCAGAGTCATCGTGAACGCGCCGTCATCTGACGGCGGTCACGGTCGCATCAATCACGAGCAATTCTTTGCCGGCGACAGTCGCGCGCCGGAACCGTTCGCGTGAGGCGCTCAGGGCCCGGGCGAGTTCGCCGGCGTGATTGGTGTTGGTGAGGATTGCGAGGGGGCGGCTGGCGTCGCGCGATGCCAGCACATCGCCGACGGTGCCATTGGCCCACCACTCGGCACCCGACCTCGACAGCCGGTTCAAGTCTTCGCCGGCGTAGAACTGAAACCCATACTGTGTCGACTCCGCGTACAGCGCGAGCTGCGCATCCGGCCCCGCCGTGTTGCGCACTTCGCGATACAGCCGTGTCGCATCCTGTGGCGAAGGCAGGAGGACAACCGCGGCCTTGAGTGCGACCAACAGGCACACCGACAAGAGGGCGCGGCGCGGTAGCATCTTCGAGCTGGCGGTTACGCGCCCAATTGCAATTGCGATTGCGCCATAAAGGGGAAGCAAATAAAGCGGAAGGCGGCTGCGCGAAAGCGCGAACACGGCCAGGGGAAGCAGGACCCATATCAGCAGCAAGCTGCCGGCGCTGCCCCGTGCCGAGAGCGCACGCCACAAACCGCGTGGAGTGCCCAGGCCGCGCGTCAATGCTGCGCGCACGGCGTCGATCGTCCACACACCCGAACCCACCAGGAGAACCGGACCGTACACGACCACAGGACCCCACCAGTGCGCGTTGCGGTGAAATGCGCCGCTCGTGTTGCGCGCCACAATCTCCTTGCCGACGAAATAGCCCAGCAATTCATGATGGCGCGCGATCACCAGGCCGTACCACCAGAACGCGCTCACCACGAACAACATCAGGCTCGAAATATCCAGGAGACGAAACGGCCGCCGCGCGGTGAAGTGAAAAACCACGAGTGCGAGAAGCGGCAGGAGCGCCGGCGGACCCTTGGTGAAAAATGCCATACCGAACATCAGCCACATGATCCGTGTCCACGCGACGGGGCGCGCCGCGCGCCATGCGCGCACGTACGCAAGGAGCGCAAGCGCGGTCCACATCGCGAGGAGTGTGTCGGCCGTGGCCACGCTTGCGCCGACCACGGGGAAAAGTGAAGAGAGGTAAATGAGGCCGGCGGCGAAGCCGGGTTGCCCCCCCCACAACGTGGCCGCCGTACCCGCGACCGCAAGCGTGGTGATGACGAACGCAAGCGCGCTGAACGCGCGCACGCCCCACGTGTTGTTACCGGCCACGGCGAGCCCGCCCGCAATCGTCCAGTAGGTGAGGGGAGGCTTTGTCCAGTGCGGATGGTGCGCCAGGGTGGGTTCGAGATAGTTGCCGGTGGCGCGCATCTCGCGCGCGGCTTCTGCATACCGCCCCTCGGAAGGATCGTAGAGACCGCGGGTGCCCTGAAAAGCAAACGCGACGACGAGGGCGAATACGGTGAGGAGAATCCAGGAACGCTTATCCACTGGCTTGCGATACCTCGCGCCGCGTCTCGTGGCGGCGAACGAGGTACAAGTTGCGCAAATAGACTGCAAAGCCCGCGCTCTGCCCCAGGATGAAGACGGGGTCGCGCTTGTGGATGGCGTACGCAAGCAGGATCGCGGATCCGATGATGCTTATGTACCAGAACACGTGTGGAATCACGCTCCGGCCCGCGCGCTCGCTGGCAACCCACTGCACGAGAAAACGCCCGCCAAACACGGCCTGTCCCACGAGTCCCAACGCCATCCACAGCGAAGTCATCGGTAAGCCTCCTTGCTCGCGCCCAACGACGAGCGGCTCGTCTGCGGCGACGTCGTGCGAACCTGCGGCGAGATCATGCGTCGCGCCATCCAGCGCACCGCAAGTGTGTCGGCGATGCCGACCCAGAGTCGATTGGAGATCCCGTACTTGCTCTTTCCCGCCCAGCGCGCGCGGTGTGTGACCGGCACCTCGGCGATACGCCGGCAGCCATTCATGCGCAGGAGCGTGGGGAGAAAGCGATGCATCCCCTTGAAGACGGGAATGCCTTCGAGATATTCGCGCCGCATCACGCGCATCGAACAACCCACGTCGCGCACGTTTTCACCCGTCATGCGGTTGCGAAAGCCATTGGCAATCCGCGACGACAGACGGCGCACCGGACCGAAGCGGGACCTGGCGCGGAACGAGTTCACCAGGTCCAGGTTCTCGCCTGTCAGTGTGTCGATGAGGTCGGGCAAGTCGGCGGGGTCGTTCTGACCGTCGCCGTCGATCATGGCGATGAGCGCTCCGCGCGAAAACTCGAGACCCGCGCTCAGCGCTGCCGACTGCCCGTAATTGCGTTCCATTACCACGAAGCGGTGGTGGTCATCGACGGCGCACAGCTTTGTGATAACGGCCAGCGTGTTGTCACGCGAACCGTCGTCCACCCAGACGCACTCCCACGACCAACGTGTTGCGCTCAGGGCGCTCGCGATCTCGCGGGCAAGGCGCATCACATTGGCCTCCTCGTCGTGAACGGGGATGACCACGCTGACGTCCAGGGATGGCGGACTGAGGTGCAGGTTGAAAAACGCCATGTTGTGCGGCTCGAAAACGAAGATAGCACTATCCATTCCGGTGGAAAGTCCGGACCGGCCTCGTTACCGGCTTTTTGGGGGGTGTTCTCATCTGGTTTTCATCTAACGGTGTTTCCCAACCTCTGCCTCCGTGGTATGTTGGTGCCCATAAGGAGGACATCGTGCGTTTCGACCCCCGGGAATTCCGTCAATCAATCCGTTACAAGTCTGGTGATGTTGATTTCTTCAGCCTTCCGGCGCTCGCCAATAAACAGGGCGTCGACCTCAATCGGCTGCCGTATTCCATTCGCGTGCTCCTGGAGAGCGCGTTGCGCAACAATGACAACTTCAAGGTGACCGACAACGACGTCGAGCGCCTGCTCACCTGGAGCCCGCAGACAGCGGCCCAGAACGAAATCGCTTTCAAGCCCGCGCGCGTGATCCTGCAGGATTTCACCGGCGTGCCGGCCGTTGTCGATCTGGCCGCAATGCGGGCTGCCATGCAGCGCATGGGCAAGGACTACCACAAGATCAATCCGCTGGTGCCGTGCGACCTCGTCATCGACCACTCGGTGCAGGTCGACGCGTGGGCGTCGCCCGATGCGTTGCGCATCAACGAGCAGATGGAGTTCGGTCGTAACCAGGAGCGCTACGAGTTCCTCAAGTGGGGGCAGCGTGCGTTCAAGAATTTCTCCGTCGTACCGCCGGCCACGGGCATCGTGCATCAGGTGAACCTGGAGTATCTCGCGCGCGGCGTGTTCATCGAGAACCAGGTAGCGTATCCCGACAGCCTCGTGGGCACCGACAGTCACACCACCATGATCAACGGCCTCGGCATTGTGGGATGGGGTGTGGGCGGCATTGAAGCCGAAGCAGTGATGCTCGGCGAGCCCATCAACATGTTGATGCCGCATGTCGTCGGCGTTCGCTTCACGGGTGCCTTGAAGGAAGGCGTGACGGCAACCGACCTCGTGCTCACGGTGACGCAGCTCCTGCGCAAAAAGGGCGTGGTTGGAAAGTTTGTGGAGTACTTCGGCGCGGGACTGGCGTCGATGACGCTTCCGGATCGCGCCACCCTGGGCAACATGGCGCCGGAATACGGCGCCACCATCGGTTACTTCCCGGTCGACGACGAGACGCTTCGTTATTACCGCCTCACTGGCCGCGACGACGACCACGTGGCTTTCATCGGCCAGTACACGAAAGCGAACGGGATGTACTTCACGCCCGAGGCGCCCGAACCGGTGTACTCGGATATCGTGGAGCTCGATCTGTCCACGGTGGAGCCTTCCATCGCGGGGCCAAAGCGCCCGCAGGACCGCATTCCCGTGCGCATGGTGCGGCAGACCTTCGAGGAAGCGCTCGCGAAACCGGTCAAGGACGGCGGCTACGGCGTCAACGGCGCCAGAGCAGCCAAAGCCAGCGTGAAGCTCGACCACGACACCGACGTCGAGCTCGGACACGGCGCCACCGTGATTGCCGCCATCACCTCGTGCACAAACACCTCGAATCCGTATGTGATGGTGGGGGCGGGGCTCGTGGCCAAGAAAGCCGTCGAGCGCGGCATGCACGTGAAGCCCTTCGTCAAGACGTCGCTCGCGCCCGGTTCACCGGTGGTGAGCGAGTACCTGGAAGAGAGCGGACTGCAGCACTCCCTCGACGAGCTGGGTTGTGAAGTCGTCGGTTCCGGTTGCACCACGTGCATCGGCAACAGCGGACCGAGTCCGGACGTGGTGGCGTCGGCCATCGAGAAGGGCAACCTGGTGGCGGCGTCGGTGTTGAGCGGCAATCGCAACTTCGAAGGCCGCGTGCACCCGCTCACCAAGGCCAACTTCCTCGCCAGCCCGCCGCTCGTAGTGGCGTATGCGCTCGCCGGCACCATGGACATCAACCTCGACAGCGAACCCATCGGCAAGGACGACAAGGGCGGCGACGTATTCTTGCGCGACATCTGGCCGACGTCGGCCGAAGTGCGCGACGTGGTTGCGAAAGTCGTCAGCGCGAAATCCTTCCGTGCCCGCTACAAGGACGTGTTCAAAGGCAGCGAGATGTGGAATGCGATCGAGAGCACGGGGTCGGATCTGTATGCGTGGAAGGACGACAGCACCTATGTGCGCGAACCATCCTTCTTCAGCAGCGTGCAGAAGGCCCCCGGTGCGATGGCAAACATCAGCGGCCTGCGTGCGCTGGCGTGGCTGGGCGACAGCGTGACCACCGATCACATCTCGCCCGCGGGGTCGATTGCACAGAACTCCCCCGCCGCGAAATACCTGATCGCCAACGGTGTGAAGCCCAAGGATTTCAATTCCTACGGTGCGCGCCGCGGCAATCACGAGGTCATGGTGCGCGGTACGTTCGCCAACATCCGCCTGCGCAACAAGCTCGTGCCCGGTTCGGAAGGGACGTGGACGCGCTGTTACCTGAACGGCGAGGACATGACCATCTATGACGCCTCGGTGAAATACATCGCCGCCGGCGTTCCGCTCCTCGTCATCGCGGGCAAGGAATACGGATCGGGTTCCTCACGCGACTGGGCGGCCAAGGGGCCGGCACTGCTCGGCGTGCGTGTCGTTATCGCGGAATCGTACGAGCGCATCCACCGCAGTAACCTGGTCGGCATGGGAATTCTTCCGCTCCAGTTCATGGAAGGCGAGAACGCCGAGTCGCTGGGTTTGAAGGGCGATGAAGTGTTTGACGTGCTCGACCTCAGCGACAGCGTCAAGCCCGGTGCAACGCTTCGAGTCTCGGCGAAGCCGGCCGCAGGCGGTACGGCGCGCGAGTTCAAGACGCTCTTGCGCATCGATACGCCGGTGGAAGTCGAGTACTACCGCAACGGCGGTATTCTACAGACGGTGTTGCGGCGTCTCGCTTTGTAGCAACAAAAAGTCAGACAACAAAAAAAGCGCGGCGACTGCTTTTTGCAATCGCCGCGCTTTGTATTTCTCTCGAGAAAGATTACAGATTCAACGTTTGTGACGAAATTCCCGGCGGTCCGTTGGGAGCGGACGGGCCGTTCACACCGCCAAGCTTTCCGGTAAGGCCACCATTTCCAGGTGTGCCTCCCAAACCGAGCAGGTAGGTCACAGCGCTCAACGCCGGCGCGCTGCCGCTGGCCTTGATGATGCCGATGCTGGGACCGCCGGCTCCGCCCGCGCCGCCGCCGCCACCGCCAGCGTCGCCGCCTTTTCCACCGTTACCGCCCTTGCCGACTTCCGACGGTGCGCATGTGTTGCCGCCGGCTCCGCCTGCGCCGCCGAGTCCGCCATCTCCACCCGGCGCGCCGCTGACTCCCGCACCGCCGTTGCCGGTCTGGATCGTGCAGTTCTGGAATGTGGGCGACGATGCAATGAGCAGCACCGCGATCGAACCGAATCCGCTGGCGCCACCACCTCCGCCGCCACCCAACGCGCCCGCGCCGCCACCTCCGCCGCCACCGTTACCCGGACCGTCGTCGCAGAACGTGCAGTACTGGCCACCGCCACCGCCGCCACCGCCACCGCCGGTGCCATCGGTGCCCGCGGTTCCGGCCCCGCCGTTGGTCGGCGCCCAGTCGTTTCCAAGGATCGATCCCAGCGAACTGGCGCCGGTACCCACTGATCCGTAGCTGCCGTTTGTCCCCGCTTGCCCGTTAGCGCCCGGCAGGCCGGGATCGCCCCACGCGCCGCCGGGACCGCCCGTGCCGCCTCCGACACATCCCGCCGCAAGTCCGGCGGTGCCGTTGTTCTGACCGTTGGCTCCGCCCTTGCCGCCATTTCCTCCTGCGCAAACCGGGGAACCGCCGCCGGTGCCGCCGGCTCCGCCCGGACCATTCGTATCACACGCCCCGGCGCCGCCGGCATTTCCCGCCACGCCAGGCGCGCCCGAAGGGCCGGGCGTTGGGGCCGCTCCGCCGGGTCCGCCGCCGCCTGCCTTGAAGATGCAGGTGTCGAAAACGAGCGCGGGTGTGGATCCCTGCGATAGCAGAGCGACCGAGTTGGAACCCACAGGTGCGCTGGAAGCCTGAATCTGAACACGATGAATCGTCGTTGCCGCTGTGATCGAGTTGGCCTTGGCGCGCGTGACTCCAACCATGAACGTGGTGTAGCCGGTGTCCGGCGTCCATGTCGCGTCGAAGCCGCCCATCACGTCAATTCCGCTCTGGAAAATCGGAACCTCGTTGTAGACACCCTGGCCCGCGTACACTTTGGTGATCCCGTTGAGTTGCGCGATTTGATACGCCTTGGCCAGCGTAAAGACGGGAGCTCCCGGTGTGCCGGCATTGGTGTCGGCACCGGTCGTCGCCATGTAGACGGCACCGGGCAGCACGGTGATGGTTTTGGCATCGAGACCGATTGCGCCCAGGTCGTCGGTGACGCGCAGTTTCACGATGTAGGTGCCGGGCGTCGCATAGGTGTGATTGGTTGAGCCCGGCGACGCGCTCGACGCATCCATGGTGCCGTCATTCTCCCAGTCCCATTCATAGAGAACGACCGAGCCGTCGAGATCGCTGCCCGCGGACTGGAACGAAATCGGCGCATTGGCCACCAAGGGCTGCACCGGAATCGTAATCGTTGCCACCGGTGCAATGTTGTTGTCGATCTTGAGCAGCATCGACGGAAGCGGCAGGTTCTGCCCCGCGAACGTCAGCGTTCCAATCTCGCTGTCGTCGAGATAGTGCGACTTGGTGGCGCGAATCGTGTACGTGCCCACGGGGACATCGGAAATCGCGTAAGCGCCGCCAGCGTCGGTCACCGCGACATACGACGTGCCCTGGCAATACACGACGATGTTCGCATGTGCGGTGGGCGTCAACGTGCCGTTCTCGAGGGTGGCGATACCGGAGAATGTGCCGGTGGGCGTCAGGTTCACGTCGACAATGATGGTGTCGAGGGTGAGGAGCGCCTGCGGCACCTCGACTTTGGAGGACGCGCCGAGATGATCGTCCGCGCGTACCTGGATGGAATACGCGCCGGCCTTTACGCCGCTGAACGCGTAACGTCCACGCTCATCGGTGAGCGTAACCAGTTTCGATACGTCACTCGTCGCCGGCTGGGTCAGCTTGCCACCCAGCTCCGCCTGGCTCTTGAGCCACAGCGCGGTCTGGGGCACGCCGTTGGTCAGCGGCTCCATCACGACGACGGCTTTCTTCACCGGTGCGTGCGATGGATCGCTCACATTGCCGGCCACCACGGCGCCGCTCGCGGACGGAGTGTTCTTATCGAGCGGCGCGTAGGTCGTTTCGTTACCGCATGCGATGTACGCTGCGATGCCGAACGCGGCGACGAGCAGCAGGGCAGCGCGAGAAAAGCGATGAGTTCGGGACGTGCGACGAACGCGATTCATGAGAGCCTCCGGGTGCCGGGTTCAGCGCAGGCGGACGAAACGGCGGACCGCGGTTTCACCCGCGGCACGCAAGCGAACGAAGAAGATTCCGGATTGAACTTCAGTTCCGTTGAAGTCACGTAGATTCCACTCCACGGTCTGACCGCCGGCGAGCGAGGCGCGGCCACGCCATCCGTACACGCGGCGGCCAGCGACGTCATACACGTCGAGGCGCACGTCGGATTCCGGCGGAGCCTGGAAGCGGAAGGTGACGAGATTGGACGCCGGGTTGGGCCACGGTTGGGACAGGGAGAAGTGCGGCGGAATGTCGACATCGACACCGGTGGTGGTGGTGACTTCGATGCCACTCACGACCGCGACGATGTAATTGTCCACCTTCACCTGAAGCTTGTAGGTGCCGTCGGGCACGTTATCGATGCAGTAATAGCCGTTGACGTCGGTATCCGCGTAGAGACCGGTGTACTGATCCAGGTTGTTGAAAAGGAAAAGAGCCGCCTGGGGCACGGGTTGGTTCGTGGTGACGTCACGAACGGTGCCGCAGATGGAACCTGCGAAGGACTGGGCGGCGGACGCTATACAGACGGCGGCCAGCGCAGCTGCGAGACACAAACGGGAAACGCGCATGCGGCGATTCGGGTTCGGTTGGGGCGCACTGCAACCTACTGAGCATCGAGCCTAACACACTGTTTGTGCGACATTCACCATCGAATGTCGCGTCCCCACGGGAATTCCAAGCTGGAGCGTGCTATAATGCGGAAACGCAGTTCACCCCTTGCCGCCCCGTGTGAGGCATCAATATGAAAGTTGTCGCTACCAGCCTTCTGCTCCTGGGACTCGCCGCCTCGGCCAACGCCGCCGTGGTCTGGGACGAGTCCGTCAACGGCCTCTTGTCCACGGATCCCAACGCGCCCACTCCGATCGTGTTTGCGGTGGGCAGCAACGTCATCAAGGGCAGTGCCGGCAACGTGAATGCCCAGGCGCGTGACTACATCACCTTCACCGTGCCTGCGGGCCACGTCATGACCGCCCTCAATCTGCAGGTCTACACCCCGGAGAACACCGGGTTTTGTGCGCTCAATGAGGGAAGCACCAGCGTCATTCCCAGCAATCCGACCATCGGCTTCTGGCTGGCGGGCACGCACCTCGACCCGACGTTTGTGGGGACGGATCTGTTCGACGCCATGAGCACCGCCAGCATTACCACCGAATCGCTGGCCGCGTCGCAGCTCGACCCACTGACCTACACGTTCGTGATCCAGCAGACGAGCTCGCTCATCACGACGTATCAGTTGGAATGGGTGCTACAGGGTCCGGTCGCAACCGAATCCACCACCTGGGGTTCCATCAAAGCTCTCTATAGATAGAGAATCTCTCCATTCCTTTGCTCGCGCTCTGCTAAAGTCCGAACCGTGGCGCTGCATGTGGCGGCGCCCCGGTTTGGCATGGCATCGGTTCAGCCGCAGACTCTTTCACCCTCTCTCCTCGGCGATCGCTATGAAGTGCTCGCGCGGCTCGGCGCGGGTGCGTCCGCCAACGTGTTCCGCGTGCGCGATGTGCGCACCGGCGCGGTGCGAGCGGCGAAGGTGCTCAAGACCGGTGGGGACAGTGTCGGGTCGAGTTGGAGCAAGGCGTCGCGGGCGGAAGTCCTGTCCCGCTTCGAAGACGAATTCCGCATTCTGCGCACGCTCCATCACCCCCATCTTCCCGAAGTGTTCGACTACGGCCGCAGCGAAGACGGCGTGTGCTTCCTCATCATGGAACTCGTCGACGGGGAACCACTCGATGCGTACTTCCGCGCGCACCCATCCGATATCTGGGTGATTCTCTACGAGCTGTGCGAAACCCTCGTGTTTGTGCACGCGCGCAATCTCCTGCACCAGGACATCAAGCCTTCCAACATTCTCGTGTCGCGTGCGGCGGTGGCGGACGGCGAACGCCCGGTCATCAAGCTGATCGACTTTGGTCTCACGTACCGGCGCGGAGTGGGTGCCGCCGTGCGCCTGGTGGGAACTGCCGAGTACATTGCTCCCGAGGTGGCGCGGGGCGAGCGTGCGCTCACGCGCGCGGTGGACTATTACAGCCTGGGTGCCACGCTTTTCGAGCTGCTCACGGGTGCGCCGCCGTTTGTGGGTTCGGAGAATGAGGTGCTCCGCGCCCATCTCGAGCGCGAGCCCGTGATCGAGCATGAAGAGCTGGAATGGGCGGAGCTGTATCCGCACGTTCGTGCGCTGTTGTCCAAGGACTCACAGAAGCGCCTGGCCGCTTTTGAAGAATTTCGGCGCGTGGTGGTGGGAAGGCTCACGGGTGGCATCGATGATCTCGACCGCTCGTATGCGCTCGCGCGCATCGACTCGCTGGGGATGATCGGTAAGAGCGAGGCGTGGGCGGCGCTGCTCCAGTGGTTCGACAAATCGGTGGCGGGTGCTCCCGGTGTCGAAGCGCACACCTTCAGCATCTCGGGTGTCGAGGGCGTGGGGAAGCGATTCCTTACGTCGGCGCTGCGTGCAGAAGCGGCGCTGCGCGGCGTGCGGACGTTGTTGCCGTCCGAAATCGGGTGGACCGAACGGGACGATGCCGCGGCACGCCAGCCCGCGCTCATGTGGTCACGCCTGCTCGAGGCGTGCGAGAAAGAGCCTGTCATCCTCGTCGTCAACCAGCCCATGTCGTTGCCCGACGAAGAACGCTCGTTTGTGCGCCTCGCGGGAACGCAGTGGGAGCTCTACCGCAGCCGCGGTCGGGTGCTGCCCTTGTTTTTCCTGGTAGCCGTCGATTCCACATCGGAAGACGCCAACACGCTGGATTACCTGCCGTCGGATGCCGCGCTCAACGTCGAACTACCCGCGCTGAGCCGGGCCGATTGCGCGCAGATCGTTGAACAGTTCCGTGGCGCCATGTTCGATCCGCGCGACGCCAAAGCCCTCGCCACGTATCTCGAGCGCTTCGATAACGCAGGTGCCGCCATTCAAGGGTTGCAGCGTGCCGTCCTGCGCGGCGGTCTCACGTTCCTGGGCCAGCGCTGGAAGGTACAGCCCGGGTTGTTGACCGAGATTGTCGAGTCGCGTCGCGACGATTCCTTTGCGCGCGAACTGGTGGCATCGCTGTGGCCGTTCGAGCGCCGAGTGGCGACGCTGGTTGCCGCGCATCCCGATCCCGTGCCCGTGGCGTGGGTGGCTGCATTTGCGGATTTAGATACGTCGGCGGTTCTCTCCATTGTGGCAGGGCCTGCCAAGCGCTTGCTCACGGCGTCAGCCGGTCAGGTTGCGCCGGCGAGCGGTGCGCTGCGCGACGCCCTGCGTTCGGGCTGTGATCCCGCCGAGATGAGGCAGGCACACGAGTTCCTGGCCGAGAAGTTGGTCGGCCTCGAGCGCAGCGTTCCTGTCGATCGCGCACTGGCGCATCACCTCGAAGCGCTGGGCCGTGTGCGCGATGCCGCGCGGGTTCATCTGCGATTATTGCAGGCCTACTGGAGCATCCGCCCGCGTGAACGGCCTTATGAACTGATCGAGAGCACCTGCCGAAGCGGGCTCGAGTTGCTGGAAGCGCACGGTTCTACGGTGGCGGCGTCCACGCGACGTCACCTGTTCTGTTTCTATCTCAAGCAGTGGATCAACGCCTTCTGGGCGCGGAACCTCTTTACGCGCGCCAAGCCAGTTATCGACGAATGGACAAAGCGACTCGATCAGCCGATGCCGGCGTCGGTTGCTCCGAGGTATGTGAGAGCTGTGCTGGATACGGACGGGCCCTCGGCTGCTCTTGAGCACATTGGGAAGGTTGCATCGGAGTTTCCACCAGCGATGATGCAAGTCGAGGCTCGATTCCAACTGGAGGCGTCTCTGTGCCTGCACTATTCCGGGAAGTATGAGCGCGCGATTAGTGCCCTTCCTGTTAGTAAACCTCGCGGGACACTAAGCGCGCGGGACCTGTATCGCCTCGAAATTTATCGCGCAATGCACTTGTCGGAATTGGGCCAAGACCAGGACTCGAGAGCGATCGTCTCAAGAATGGTTAGAGAAGCCGAGCGGAGTGGATTCGTCGACGAATCACTCTTGATGCACGCAATCATTGCGCGATCGTTGCTGATGGAAGGTAACACCAAGGCATCGCTTGCCGCGTCTGCGAGGGGATTGCGCCTTGCTCTGGGAGCGGGCCTCTACTATCGCGCAAATCTGATGTATCGAATGTCATCCACTGCTTACGAAGAGCTCGGTGATGCAAGACGAAGCTGGCGTTGTCTCGAAAAAGCCATACAGATTGCAGACTCCTTGGGATTGCGCGAACTCTCCGGAGCGGGCTGGCAGAGATTGGGATCGACGGAACGAAAGGCCGGACGATATGGAAATGCGCTCCAAAACCTTGATCGCGCGGTTACGCTCATCGGTGAAGATGGCGCTGCGTGGAGTCGCATGCAGGCTCTTGTTGGATTGTATGGAGTATTGGTGCTGGTGCAGAGCAAGAGACGGCTACGGTTAGAAGAGGTGCTTGTTGAAAGTCTCAAGGAAAGTCGTGAAGATAACGCGCTAGGATATTTCTGTTGTTGGCGCGGTTGGGATCGTGAGCATCACGGACAATCGGACGCCGCTCTGGAGGATTATCAACAAGGTGCAGAACATTTCAGAGTTGCGGGAACGCGCAGCAATGTTGCCTGGGCGATGGGCCATGAGGCCGGTCTTCGTTTGACCCTTGGAGATCTTGAGCGAGCATCTTCGCTTCTTGATCGTATCGAGGTGGAGGCGGCGGCTACGGGATCGCGCGAAACGGCGTTCGAGTTGGCTGTGCTCAGACTGAAGCAAGACTTCTTGTCGCGGTCGTCTTGGAAAAAGATTGCATCCAGTGTGGCTGCTTGCGAGGCAGGGCTGAAGCAATGGCAGACTGCGAACTCTAGGGTAGAGGCGCTGCAGACACTGTTTCGTGTCTATGCTCGTCACGGGATGTTCGAGGAGGCGGATAGGACCGTCATTGAGTATCGTGAGTTGATTCTCGAAATGTCTTCAAACCTACAAGCGGTTGACGCGACGCAGGCGATTGAGCTGTCGCGCGCGCGAGAGATCGTGGCGGAGCTTTCGGTCTTGGGCAGGCGCGCGAGGTCTTAACGCAAGAAAAAGGCCCCTGCCATCGCAGGGGCCCGTTGTTGACTATCAACCGGCCTTAGCCGTTGACGCCATCCTTGTCCATTGTGTTGACCGGCCCGGAGGGAGCGGACAGGCTGTTGTCGGGGGTCGGGCCCGTCAGCGAACCCGATTCACAACCGAGGGCAGTCAAGAGCAGAGCAAAACCAGTCAGCAAGGCAACGAAGTTGAGTTTGAGATTCTTGCGGGACATTCTGTCCACCTCCTCCAAGCCGTCAGGCGATCTTCTCTATCGCAATCCAGGAACCGTTGAAGAGCTGTTGAGCCCTACCGTCGACGTGGAGCCACTAACTAATTGTTAATAAATAAGAAAGGAGTGTTGGGGAGATGGCACAGTCCGAGGGGCTGGGCCTACCGGCGCACTTTCTTGGGGCCCAGACCGTGTGTTTAGGCTGGAGAAACGGGGCGTGCGAGGTGCTAACTAACGAGCGTTCAAAGTCTTCGAGCAATTCTGGCCGTGGAGAGCCAGGATGATCCACTAACCCGCAGTGTCCGCTTACTTGTTCCCGATTGTTACCTCAGAGCAGTCAGTACTCTCTCCAGTAGCAGTGCGTTGCTTCCCGTTTCTCGAGCAATCGACGTAATCGTTTCCGGGTGCTCCGCGTCGTTTCCCGCGAAGTTCAGCTGGCTTGCTACGCAATGCACAAGCCTAGCGGCATCAAGTGACCTGTTGCACGGGACCCGTGATCGGAATAGTGTCGAAATATCGACACCGACGATCGAGCCTGTTTTCGGCGCTACGCGCGTTCAGAATTTGAGGATCGAGCAATTTTTTCCGCGCGGTGATGTCGAAACTCTGACGATTTAGGACCGTATGTCGGTAGTCGGTTGGTGTGAATCAGGGGGACGTCAATAAGTGGAGGGAGCAGCGTTGCACCGTGTAATGTGACCTGTCACGTTGACGCGGTACACCAAATGTTGATAAGCTCTTCATGCTAATTCGCTAAGGGCAAGCGATGGAGCATTCGAGAAGACCCTGGGGGAATCTTCTCGCAGCAGGTGTGCACCGAATTCATCCGTGCGCTAACTATGCTTGTCCACCTTCC
>CAZULB010000010.1:0-1667 GCA_964621155.1 uncultured bacterium
CGGTTCCGAAGTCTCGGCCCTGCTCGGGCGCATGCCCTCGGCCGTGGGATACCAGCCTACGCTTTCCACGGAAATGGGCAATCTGCAGGAACGCATCACCTCCACCAACAAGGGCTCCATCACCTCGGTGCAGGCCATTTACGTGCCTGCCGACGACATCACCGATCCGGCGCCGGCCACCACGTTCTCGCACCTGGATGCGACGACGGTGCTCTCGCGTCAGATCGCGGAGCTCGGCATCTACCCCGCCGTGGATCCGCTGGCCTCCACGTCGCGCATTTTGAGCCCGTCGGTCGTGGGCGAGGAGCACTTCAACGTGGCGCGCCGCGTACAGGAGATTCTGCAGCGCAACAAGGAGCTGCAGGACATCATTGCGATTCTGGGTATGGACGAGCTCTCGGAAGAGGATCGCCAGGCCGTGAACCGCGCGCGCAAGATTCAGCGCTTCCTTTCACAGCCGTTCTTCGTGGCCGAGGTATTCACCGGCAGCCCGGGCAAATATGTCAAGGTTACCGACACCGTCCGCGGCTTCAAGGAGATCATCGAGGGCAAGCACGACTCGATTCCGGAGCAGGCGTTCTATATGGCGGGTTCAATCGACGAAGTGGTCGAGCGCGCGAAGAGCATGTAGTTGAACATGGAAGCCACGTTCAATTTCAAGATGCTCACGCCGACGCGGACCGCCTTCGAGGGCGAGGTCGTGTCGATCGTCGCGCCTGGCGGCGCCGGATACCTCGGTATCCTGGCCCACCATGCGCCGATCATCTCGACGCTCAAGGATGGCGAACTCAAGGTGCGCTTCAAGGACAACCGGGTCGCGCACTACAAGATCGGGCGCGGGCTTCTGAAGGTCGCGCACAATGTGGCGATCGTTCTGACGGAGTCAGTCGAAGATACGAACGCGTAACCCGCGCGCAGCGGGCTATCAGCGCAAACGCCGCGGTGGGGTAACCATCGCGGCGTTTTTTTGTCCGGAAACGGGCCTGCGTTGAACGTGCGATCAGGATCCGGTGTCACCGAGTTGCGAATCGATCCACGCGTCCACCGACGTCACGTTCGCCGGCACCATCCGCGTCAGCGCATCGCCGTTCTCGGTGGAGTGACGCATGACTTCATCGGTTTCCACGGGAATCATGAAACAGAATGTGCTCCCGACACCCGCCCTGCTCTCCACCCAGATCTTGCCGCCGTGCAGCTCGATGATGTGCTTCGCGATTGCGAGCCCGATACCAAGCCCCCCGGCCCGCCGTGTCGAAGAACCATCGATCTGACGGAAGGTGTCGAAGATGTTGGCGATCTGCTCATCCGGTATGCCGGCGCCGGTATCCATCACCTGGACCACCACGCCCTCGGGGGAACGGCGCGTGGACAACTCGATCTTTCCGCCGCGCTCGGTGAACTTCACCGCGTTGGTGGCCAGTGACATCACGACCTGGCTGATGCGCTTGTTGTCGATGTACACGACCGGAATCTCGTAACCGGGCTTGAACGTGACCTCGATTCCCTTGGTCCCGGCGAGGCCGGACACCTTGGGCCACAGCACACGGATCACGTCGTGGATGTGTGACAGCGTGAAGCTCAGCATCGCGCCCGACACTTCCAGCTTGGACAGGTCGAGCAAATCGTTGATCAGGCGCAGCAAACCCTGGCCGTTCTCGGCCACCACT
>CAZULB010000010.1:1677-43978 GCA_964621155.1 uncultured bacterium
AGGAAGTGTTTGCGGTCCGCCTCGCTGACGAGTCCGTCGCGCAGGGCCTCGGTGTAGGCAATGATCACCGAAAGCGGCGTGCGCAGTTCGTGGCTGATGTTGGCCAGGAACTCCGTCTTCATCTCGTCGACTTCGCGCAGGCGCTGGTTGGCGTCCTGCAAGTTCTTGTTCTGGAGAATGATCTGCTGCTCGAGCATTTTGCGCTGCGAAATGTCGTGCACCAGCACCTGGATGAAGGTGTCGTTCTTGAGCTCGATCAGACTGGCGGAAATGTCGACGAAGATCACCGCGCCGTCGCGTCCCAACAGGCGGCGATCCACAAATGACCGTGACTTGCCGCTCATGATGTTCACGAAGTCGCGACGGGCCTGGAACTGGTCTTCGGTATGGAAGAGGTCGAAGTATGACTTGCGCAGCAGCTCCTCTTCCTTGTTGCCCAGCACTTCGCAGCACTGGCGGTTTACTTCCACCAGCCGGCCGCTATTGCGGTCGAGGAGCATGATGATGTCACTGGCGTTGCGCTGCAGCGTGCGGTAGCGCTCTCCCAGGTCCTTCGCTTCTTCCAGCAGGATGGCGTGCTCGATGGCGCCGCTGGCAATATTGGCGCAATTGACCAGCTTCTCGAGGTCGATGTCGGCGAGAGCCCCGACCGCGCGGCAGCCCACGTTCAGCGTTCCGATCACCTTGCCACGCGCCATGAGCGGCGCGACCATGTCCGAGCCGAGCGGATCTGCCTTCACGGTTTCCACGAAGCGTGTGTCCGCCGGAACATCTGTGCGCAGTACCGCGCGCTGGTTGGAGCATACCCAACCTGGAAGCGTGCGATCGTTGAGCGGGATGACCTGCCCTTCGGAGTTGGTCTCCTTGCACCCCTTGCAGTAGACGTGCTTCAAGATCAGAGATTGGCTGTCGGGAGAGACGAGCGCGACGCTGGACCGGTCAAACTCGATCAACTGCGAAAGCTCGCGCGTGATCGCCTCGAGAATGTCGTCGAGTTTGGTGAACTGCAGAATCGTCCCGGCAATGCGAACCATTGCCAGCAATTCGGCGTTCAATCGGGTGGCACTGGCCGTGGTGTTGTCGCGGTCGGTCATGGATCAAGAGGGCGAAGCGTTCCCCGGCGGGGGACGGAACACCCGTCCGCTCCGCATGCATGCGGAATCGTGACTGTGCACGAACTGTGCCTTGGAACAGCGCCCCGGCGCCTGCGTTGTTGCGGACGTAAACCTGTGATAGACTGACGATTGCTGCGCCTTCGGCGCGGCTTTTCACCGATGGCCAAGAAAACGAAATCAAGCCCGGGCATGCCCGCAAAGAAACCGGCGCCGGCATGGTCGACGCTGTCAGCGCTCGACAACGCCACGCCCTTCGGCTGGAAGAGTCGCCGCGACTGGGTCGACCTCGGCATTGTGGTCGGGGTGGCGCTCGTTCTGCGCGTCGCATTCTTCTTTCTCAACCAGAAATTCAATCCGACCTTTCGCTTCCCCATCATGGACTCGCTCTATCACCACGAGTGGGCCCTGGATCTCGTCAACGGGGGAACCAAGGGCACGGACGTGTTCTTCCGCGGACCGTTGTACCCGTACTTTCTCGCGTTTCTGTACAAACTGAGCGGTAACAGCATCGCCTTTGCTGTGTTTGTGCAACACGTGATCGGATCGCTCACGGCGGGGCTGATCTATCTCACCGCCCGCGATCTTTTCTCGCGCCGCGTGGCCCTCGTGGCCGGCCTCACCACCGCCCTGTACTGGGTACTCGTGTACATGGAAGGTGACCTCCTCCTCGAAACCACCTTCATCTTCCTGAACACGCTGTCGATGTATCTGCTGCTGCGCGGCATGAAAACGCAGAAGGTGTGGCTCTTTGCGGCGGGCGGGTTCACGCTCGGCCTTGCCACCATCGATCGTCCCAGCGTCATGGTGTTTTTCATCGCGGTGCCGGTAGCCATCTATCTCGCCGCACGTGCTCGCGGCGCGAGCGCGAAGAGTTGGATCACGCGCTTGATCGTCACCGCGGTGGCCTGCGCCATCCCCATTGCGCCCGTGATGATCCGCAACTACATGGTCGCGAAGGCCGTGGTGCCCGTCGGCGCGTCGGGCGGCGTGAACTTCTGGATCGGCAACAACCCCAACTCGGACGGCTCGACGGCCATCGTGCCCGGCACGCGCGCGGACTGGTGGGGCGGCTATTTCGACGCCATTGCCATGGCCGAAAAGGACACCGGTCACAAGATGAACCTGGCGCAGGTGTCCGACTACTTCTTCGCGAAGGGCAAGCAGTTCATCCGTGACGATCCCGACCACGCGTGGCCCCTCATGTGGAAAAAGTTCCGCATGTACTGGGGCGCGGGCGAACGCGCCAACGACAAGTACATCTATTTCTTCTGGAAGCTGGCCAAGATGCAGTGGGTACCCCTGCCTGGCTTCTGGCTGGTGGCTCCGCTGGCGTTTCTCGGCGGTGTGCTCCTGTGGCGGCGGCGCAGCGAACTGGCCATGTTCTACCTCTTCATCATCGTCTATTCGCTGGGCGTGATCGCGTTCTTCGTGAACGCGCGTTTTCGCCTGCCCATCATGCCGGCCATGACGCTCTTTTCCGCCTATGCGGGCGTGTACATCGTGGACGCCTATCGCAGAAAATCGCTCGACCTGGTGAAGGCGCTTCTGATCCTGGCGCCGGCCGCCCTGTTCGTAAACTCCGACTACCTCTATCAGAAGCAGATGCGCGCTTATTCAGACGCGTTCTCGAACTTCACGCTGGGCAACGCCTACCTCAAGATGGGCCTCAAGGGAACGGCGCTCGCGCACTATACGCGCGCCGACGAAATCAGCCAGGCCTATCCCACGCCGGCGTATAATCTGATCAAGCGCGACGTCGACTACAATCTCGGTACGCTACTGTGGGAACAGGGGATGTGCTCACGCGCCATTGAAGTGCTGGCGCGCGTGGGCGGAAATGACGATCAGGCCATGCACGCGCTCGATTGCATGGGCGACTGCTTCCTGCAGCGCAAGGACCTTGAAAACGCGCGCCGTTGTTTTGAGCAGATGGCGGCCATCTCGCCGCGCGACGAGCGCTCCATCACGGGGCGCGCGCGTGTCGCGGCGCTCACCGGCGACTACGCCACCGCGGAACGCATGCTGAACGAAATCGTGGATCCGAACCACACCGTGTATCCGCCGGCCTACCTGGCGCTGGCCGAGGTGCAGCGCGCGCAGAACAAGCTCGACCTTGCCATCCAGAGCTACAGCAACATCGCCACCCTCGACGGCTACGAGCGCACCGCCAACCTGGCGCTGGCAGAAATCTACCGTTCACGCGGCGACTATCCGCGCGCGCTGGCGGCGGCCCAGCAGGCACTCTTGCACTCCTCGCCCGGCGATACCGATGTGCGTAATCTGATCGACATGCTCCGCATGCATCGATGACCCGTCGGTCGCAGAGCTCCCGCTCCTCGACGCCGGAAATGATCGGCGTCATCGATATCGGCACCAATTCCGTCAAACTGGCGGTGGGCTACACGGCTGGAGGGCGCGTTTTCTACACGTTCGCCGCGCGTAAACCGACGCGCATTGGCCGCGGTCTCGCATCCTCCGGAAAGATCGACGCAGACGCCATAAAACGCACCGCCGCAGCCGCTTCTCAGCTTGCCGTCGCGGCGCGTCGGCATGGCGCCGTGGAAGTGGTGGCCGTCGGTACTTACGCGCTGCGCGCGGCGCGCAACGGCCGCGCGGCGGCGAGGGCCATTGCGCGAAAGGCCGGCGTTCCCGTGAGGATTCTCAGCGGAACCGAAGAGGCCACGATGGTGGCACGCTCCGTTGAGGCGCGTCTGCGCGCGCGACGTGATCGGATGGTTCTGGACATCGGCGGAGGCTCGGCCGAAGTGATCGTGACGCGCGGCAAACGTGTCGTTCTCGCGCGTTCGGCGCCGCTGGGCGCGGTTCGCCTCACCGAACAGTTTCTGCACCAGGACCCCATTGCCCCGGACGAATACCTGCGCATGAACGAGCACATCGAGCGCGCAGCGACAAAACTGTTCGCGCGAGTGAAGGCGGCAGACTTCGATTTCGTGGTCTCGGGCGGTACCGCGACGACGGCGCTATCCATGCTGGGGCTGAAGGCGCGAGAAAGCGGAAGCGCTGTCAGTCTGGCCATGCTGGGTGAGCTGGAGACGCGTTGCGTGCGGGCCAGCGTGGCGCAAAGAAAACGTTTTCCGGGGCTGCCGCCGGATCGCGCCGACATCATGCCGGCCGGGCTCGCCGTGCTGCTCGTGTTCGCCCATCATGCCCGCAAGCGCTCGCTCCGACTGATCGAAGGCGGCGTGCGCGACGGCGTCATGCTTGAGATGGCGGAAAAAGCCTCGCGATTGCAGCGTCGAAGTGCGACCACGGATCGCGCGCAGGCGGCGGCGCAAAAAGGTCGATGACCTCGTCGCGCACCGGATGCTGGACGCGCAAGCGCAGCGCGTGCAGGGCGATGGACTTGTCCGCGAGCGGTGTCACCGCGCCGTACTTGAGATCACCGCGAACCACGTGCCCGGCCTCGGCTAGCTGCAGGCGGATCTGATGGTGGCGCCCGGTGCGGGGGCGCACTTCCAGAAGCGTCATCGCGGCCGGATCGCGCCGCGCGCGCGCATGCGTTCCCTTCGCCGTCCCCTCTTTTCCGGAAAATCTTCCCAGCACACGGTACTCGAGCACGGCGGCTTTGGACTTCGCGGTTGCGGTTGCCGTCACGCGCGAGCGCTTGTGCGTGCGTTCGATCAGGACCGACAATTCACCCGAGTCTTTTTCAACCCGGCCCGAAACCACACACAGGTAGGATTTTTCGGCTTCGCGATCATGGAAAGACTGCGAGAGTCGCGATGCCGCCTTGGACGTGCGCGCGAAGAGCATGACACCCGACACCGGGCGGTCCAGGCGGTGCACCAACCCGATGAAGGCCTTGCCGGGCTTCTGGTGCTTCTCCTTGATGTACAGCCGCGCCAGTTCCAGCGCCGAAATGTCGCCCGTGCGGTCGCCCTGCGAGAGCATCCCGGCCGGTTTCAGCACCCCCAGCACGTGGTTGTCTTCGTAGAGAATTTCGAGGTCGCTCATAGCTGCGGTGTCAGAGAATCCGCGAGCGCATCGCTGACTTCGCTGGAGAGGTGGTTACCTATGACCTCGTGCGCACGCGCGCCCCACATGTGTCCTTCCGGTGACGCATAGGGTTCCGCGCCTTTGAGCCAGTCGAGCACCTCGAGGTAGCGCAGCTCACCTCGGGCGTCGAGATCGTGCACAACCCGGTTGATATGCGGAAACTGTTCCAGCTGATGGTCCACCGAAATCATCCACAGCTGCTTGCCCTGGGCATGAAGCCGGGCCGCGAACGGCTCGAGCAACTCGATGTATGTGCGCTCAATGCCCGGAACGACGTCGACCTTCGCGCTGTCGGGCGTGGTCGCGTCCAACTTCGCCGCCTCGTGCTGCGTCAGACGTTCCAGCAAGACGCGCGACGCGCGCGTACGAAAGAAATTGTAGAGCTGCGTGCGCTGGACGAATGAGCGTGACAGGTACTTCTTCACGAAGTTGAGCGAGTTGGCGCTGTCGACAAACTTGAACTCTCCGTTCTCCACCACGGTGACGCGATTGGCGAGGTTGTCGGAAGGATCGTTGGCGCAAAACTGCAGAATGACAATCTTCGGGTTGTACTTCGCGCCGGTGTCGTGATAGCGACGGATCTCCTGCGTCAGCCCCCACCCTGGTTCGCCCAGATTTACCACGTCCGCCACGCGGCCGGAGAGATGCTTCCGCATCACCGTCGGATATTCCTCGCCGTCGTTGACACCCATACCGAACGAATACGAATCCCCGAGCACCACGACTGCCGGCAGTTCCGACTTGTGCGGCTCCACCACATCGCCCCGCGAATGCATCGAGTTCACCGTGTAATGGAACTCGTACTTGCGCGGAATGCCGTGCACCATCACGACATTGGGAAATGGAATCAGCCCGTACTCGGCCGAGAACTGGTAGCGCGGGTAGAGGTACTCGCTGGGGCTGGCCAGGCCGATCAGGATTTCACCCAGGACCAGCATGACCACGATGGTGACAAGGACCGTGAGGAGCATGAGGCCGGTTTTGCGGGCGGGTTTGGACAAGGTTTCCTTCCTTATATGCGTTGGCGCCCGGCTTGACCCGCACAGTGGGCCTCACCTATACTCCCGGCTCGCCATCCAGACGGCCAAACCAAAGATATGATAGAAGTTACGAATCTTACCAAATCCTACGGGAAAGTCGAGGCTGTTCGGGGCGTGTCCTTCGGGGTGCGGCCCGGGGAGATCTACGGCCTGCTCGGCCCCAACGGAGCGGGCAAATCGACGACGATCAACATGACCTGCGGTCTCGTCACGCCTTCGTCGGGTACGGCGAGCGTCGGCGGGTTTGACATCGGGCGCAGCCCGCTCGAGGCCAAACGCATTCTGGGCGTGGTGCCACAGCAGTCCATCGTCGTCGAAGAGCTTTCGTCGCTGGCGAACTGCATGTTCTTCGGCTCACTCTATGGCGTCGACACCAGGACGCTGCGCGAACGCTCGCGCTCGCTCCTCAATTGGATGGAGCTTTCGGATCATGTCGACAAGCCCGCCGGCACTCTCTCCGGCGGGATGCTGCGCCGGCTGACTCTGGTGCTCGGCATTCTGCATCAGCCCAAAGCCCTGATATTGGACGAGCCGACAACCGGGCTCGATCCGCAGACGCGCTTGCTCCTGCTCGACAAGATCCGCGAGATTGCGGGCGGCGGCACGGCCGTGCTGCTCACCACGCATCATCTGGAGGAAGCAGAGCGCCTGTGCAACCGCATCGGCATCATCGATCACGGCCACATCATCAAGGAAGGCACGCTCGACGAGCTGCGCCGCGAAGTCGAGGATGTGCAACTATTCAGTCTGCGCGGCGGATTTGAGCGCGAGAAGCTCAGGAGCGCCCTGCGCTCCGTAAACGGGGCCGAGATCATGCTGGACTCACCCGAGGAAGTCGTAGTCGCCGCGCCTTCGGGCGCAGGCCTCTCCGGCCGGCTCCTGGAAGTAGCGGCGGCGCTCGGCGACGTGCGCGAAGTGACCATCAAACCACCATCACTGGAAAGCCTCTTCATTCGTCTCACGGGACGCGAACTTCGGGAGTAACTTTGTGAGCCAGTTTCGTGTTGATTCCGAAGTCGGTAAGCTGCGCAAGGTGCTCGTGCACCGGCCGGACCTCAGTCTGCGCCGCCTGACCCCGACCAACCGCGAGGAGCTTCTGTTCGACGACGTGCTGTGGGTGCGCAAGGCGCGCGGCGAACACGACAAGTTTACGCGCCACTTGGAAAAGCGCGGTGTCGAGGTCTACTACCTGGACGATCTCCTTACCGATGTCCTGAAGATCTCGGAGGCCCGCATTTTCGTGATCGACAAGACGGTGACGCGCCTCACGGTGGGTGCTTCCCTGGTGCGGGATTTTCGTTCCTATCTGCTGGAGCTGGATGCGCGCCGCCTGGCGACCATCCTGATCGGCGGGCTCGGCCGCCAGGAAATCGACGACTCGCTGCTCAAGAAGCACTCGCTCACGCTGTTGACAATGGATAACGCGGATTTCGTACTGCCGCCGCTTCCCAACTCTATTTTCACGCGCGACTCCTCGTCGTGGATCTACAATGGCGTGACGTTGAATCCCATGTTCTACGAAGCACGCCAGCTCGAAGTGGTGCACGCGGCCGCCATCTACAACTGGCACCCGATGTTCGCCGACGCGGACTTCGAGTTCTGGTATCCGGATCAGGACGAGCAGGGCCGCTTCGTTCAGGAAGACTGGGGCCGCGCGTCGCTCGAAGGCGGCGACGTGATGCCGATCGGGAACGGCACCGTGCTGGTCGGCATCGGCGAGCGCACGACCGCCCAGATGGTGGAGCGGCTGGCGCAGTCGCTGTTCCGGCACAAGGCCGTCGAACGCGTGATCGCATGCGTGATGACGAAGGACCGCGCCCACATGCACCTCGACACCATTTTTACCATGGTGGACCGCGACGCCGTCACCGTGTATCCGAAAGTGGCCTCGCAGATTCGCACCTACAGCCTGCGCCCAGGCGACAAGGCGGGACAGATCGAGCTCACCGAAGAGAAGAGCTTTCTCGACGCGGTGGCCGACGCGCTCAAGGTGGAAAAGCTGCGCGTCGTCAATACCGGCGGCGACGAGTATCAGGCCGAGCGTGAGCAGTGGGACGACGGCAACAACCTGGTCGCCATCGAGCCCGGCGTGGTCATCGGATACGCCAAGAATGAATACACCAACAAGAAGCTGCGCAAGGCGGGCATCAAGGTGCTCACGATCGACGGCTCCGAGCTGGGCCGCGGTCGCGGCGGCGGCCATTGCATGACGTGCCCGCTTCTGCGCGATCCCATTTGATGCAACAAGGAAGTCACATGGTCGACCTGCGCGGAAAACATTTCCTGAAGGATCTCGATTTCTCCAAGGAAGAGCTGCTCTACCTTCTCGAGCTGTCGAAGACACTCAAGACGGAGAAGAAGTCGCGCCGGGAGCGGAAACGCCTCGCCGGGCGCAACATTGCGCTCATTTTCGAGAAGACGTCGACGCGCACGCGCTGTGCGTTTGAAGTGGCTGCCTACGATCAGGGCGCCTGCGTCACCTATCTCGGGCCCAGCGGTTCGCAGATCGGTCACAAGGAGACCATGAAGGACACCGCGCGCGTGCTCGGGCGCATGTACGACGCCATTGAGTATCGCGGCTACGCGCAGGCCACCTGCGAAGAGCTGGCCGCCAACGCCGGCGTGCCGGTCTACAACGGCCTCACGGATGAATTTCATCCCACGCAGATTCTGGCCGACGTGCTCACCATGATCGAGCACTCGCCCAAACCGCTGGAGCGGATCTCGTACTGTTACCTGGGCGATGCGCGCAACAACATGGGAAACTCCCTGCTCGCGGGCGGCGCCATTCTCGGCATGGACGTGCGCCTGGCGGCGCCGAAGTCGTGCTGGCCGGAGCAAGCGCTGATCGATCAGTGCAAAGCGATCGCAAAGAAAAGCGGTGCGCGCATCACGATCACCGAGGACGTGGCCGAAGGTGTGAAGAACGCCGACTTCCTCTACACGGACGTGTGGGTTTCCATGGGAGAGCCCGAATCAAAATGGGAAGAACGCATCCGCATCATGAAGCCGTACCAGGTGAACCGCCGCTGCATGGAGCTCACCGGTAATCCCAACGTGAAGTTTCTGCACTGCCTCCCCGCGTTTCACAACCGCGACACCAAGGTGGGCGCCGAGATCTACGCCAAGTATGGGCTCGACGGCGTCGAGGTGAGCGAAGACGTATTCGAGTCGGCAGCGTCGATCGTGTTCGACCAGGCCGAGAACCGCCTGCACACCATCAAGGCCGTCCTCGTCGCCACGCTCGGCGACTAGCGGGCCATGGCGCGCCGTCGCATTGTCATCGCGCTGGGCGGGAACGCCATCCTGCGCCGCGGCGAAGCGCCCACCATGGAGAACCAGCGCCGCAATGTGCGCGCGGCCTGCCGCTCCATCGCACCCCTCGCAGCCGACAACGACCTCGTCATCTCGCACGGCAACGGCCCGCAGGTGGGTATGCTCGCCCTGCAGGCCGCGCAGAGCGGACAGAACACGCCGCTCGACGTGCTCGGCGCCGAAACCGAGGGCATGCTCGGCTACATGATCGAGCAGGAGCTCGGCAACCTGGTGCCGTTCGAGCGCCCCTTCGCCACCATGCTCACCATGGTCGAAGTTGATCCCAAAGATCCCGCATTCAAGAATCCGACCAAACCCATCGGCCCCATGTACACGGAAGACGAGGCGAAGACCGTCGCAAGAGAACGCGGCTGGAGCATGGCGCAAGACGGGAACGGCTGGCGTCGCGTGGTTCCCTCTCCCCTTCCCAAACGCATTTTCGAGATGCGCCCTATTCGCTGGCTCCTCGAGCACAACACCATCGTTGTGTGCGCGGGCGGAGGTGGCATTCCCACCATGTACGACGCCGAGGGTGCGCTGACGGGCGCCGATGTCGTGATCGACAAGGATCGCGCCAGTGCTGTGCTCGCACGCGAAGTCGGCGCCGATCTGTTCGTGATGGCCACCGACGTGCAGGGTGTGTTCGCGGATTGGGGCACGTCGAAGCACCGCCTGTTGCGCCAGACCACTCCCGCCGAGTTGCAGGCGCTGCGCTTCGCGGGCGGTTCCATGGGACCCAAGGTGGAAGCGGCGATGGCATTCGTCGCCGAGACCGGCAAACGCGCGTGCATCGGCTCTCTGGAGGAAATCGAGCAGATCGTGGCGGGTACGGCGGGAACCATCGTGGAAGCGCGGTAAGAGATGCATCTCTTCCGCATGTACTGGCAGCGCGTGCTGCGCCGGCCCGGCTCGGTGTTGATCTGGCTCGCGGTGCCGTTCGTTTTCATGGCCATCTACACCATGGTCTTCGGCAACGACAACTCCGGCCCGCCCAAGACCACGATCGCGATCGTCGATCAGGACCGCTCGTTCGTTTCCGGGCTCGTGAAGAGCGCGTTCAACCAGGGCCCCGTTGCCAACATGCTCGTCCTGGTCGATGCGAAAGATTCGACGGTCGTCGACAACATGTTCAGGAAGGAGACGGCGTCGGCCGCTCTGATCATCCCGAAGGGATTCGGCAGGAATCTTCTCGGAACGGGGAATGAACGGGCGCAGCTGACGCTCTACAAAAACCCCCGACACTACATTGGTCCGCAGATTGCCGAAGGCATCGTGCGCTCGCTGACGGTGATCGGCGATGGCTTGTTGACACAATTTCAACAGCCGCTGGCTCAGATCAACGGGCTGGATCACACGCCCACCGTCGAGGAGATTGGCAAGTTCTCCGAGGCGTTCTACGGGACAGGCATGAGCCTGGGCGGACTCAAGGTGATCCGTAACATCGATGTCACGGTCATCGAAAAGGAGAAGGACACCACATCCAGCGACTTCAATCTCGCTGCCATGTTCTTTCCCGGTCTGATCATGTTCGGCCTGCTCGCGGTGGCGCTGAATCTCGAGCACCGCTTCCTGCGGGACCGCGCCAATCACGTGACGCGCCGCTTCGTCACGGCCCCGATTTCCCCGTGGTCGATTGCGATTCAACAGCGCGCTTACACGGCGTCATTTGCGTTCGTGGTCGGAATCGTGGCGGGAACGCTGGGAGGCCTGATCTGGCGCATTCCTCCCCACGGACTGGCGACTGCCGTACTGCTGGTTTTCGCGCTCGCGCTCTTCGTGGCCGGTTGGAACGGAATCGTGTTCTCACTCTCGAGCTCGACGCGCGCGGTTTCTGCGATCAGCTCGATTTCGATGGTATTTCTGTCGATACTCGGCGGCGGGTTCTTCCCCGTCGACTTCACACCGCAGGGATTTCAAGCCATTACGAAGTTGATACCCACGGGGATGATCAATCTCGGGCTCACGCACTGCCTCACCGGTCGCCCGTTGGGTGTTTCGTTGCCTGTCGTTTTCGCGACGTGCATTGCCTTCTTTGTCGTGGGAACCCTTATGGGTCGCCGGAGGATTCTCTAGATGCGCGGCCACTGGTGGAAGATTGCGAGGCTCGAGCTAACGCTCGCTTTGCGTGACAAAGAGTCGCTTATCTGGTCGCTGGTGGCGCCGATCGCAATGGCGTGGCTGTTCGGCACCATGTTCGGAAGCGACGGCCCGCCCCAGCCGACAAAGTTTCAAGTCGAAGCCGGCGCGAATCCCCTGCGACTAAAAGAGTGGGCCGAGAAAATCATGTCGAGCGCCGAACTGAAAGTTGCGGACGACGGGATCCGGGTGGTGCTGCCCGATAGCATGATGGAACGTATCGCAACTGGACGCCCCGTGGACGTGCAGGTGATGCAAGGGGACGCCGACATGACGCGCGTTCAGGCCGTGAGCGCCGCTGCGCGCGAATTTTGCTATTTCGCAGCGCTCCAACTCAAGCAGGTCGGTGACAATATTGAACCTGTCGTGAAGAACGACGTCGGACCATTGGTCGTCCTCAACAGCGAAACGCTTGGCGCTGCTCCCCAAATTGCCTCCGGCAAAGAGCGCATGCTCCCTGCCATGCTCATCATGTACATCATGTTCCAGGTGATGACGTTTTTCCTGTCACTATGGGTCGATGACCTGCGCACCGGGAAGATCAAGCGCATCGTCATGAGTCCGGCCACGCCGCGCGATTTGCTGCTCGGAGAGATCGCCGCGCGCATCATCTGGGCGGCGTTGCAGGTGGTTATCATAATGGGCGTCGGCTCCCTCTTGCTCCACGTGCATTTGAATGTGAACTGGCTCAACTTCGGACTCGTTATTCTGGCCTTCATGTTCGCCGCCGCAGCCATCGGCATGATGGCGGCGTCCTTCTTCAAATCGAGTGAAAAAGCGGGCGCCATGGGTGTGATGATTTCGCTGGTGCTGGCCGCGCTGGGTGGATGCTGGTGGCCGCTTGAAATCGTGCCCGCACCCATGCGCGCGATCGCGCATGCGCTCCCCACCGGGCAGGCCATGAGCGCCATCGGCGAGATGATCGCTGTGGGCCCGTCGGCCCCGTTTCCGGCGATCAACGTCACCGTGCTGTTGCTCATGGCAGCCATCGCCATGCCCATCGCTGCACGGCGGATGCGCTCACAACTCGTACAATAGCCCCATCTTGACACCTTTGCGGCGCGGCCTTAGCCTATGCCCCACCCACGGCCGCTATGCCCCAAGGTATCCATTCAGGAGGACACATGAGACTCAATTTGATCGCCGCGCTGGCCGGCATTGCCCTGCTGGCCGGTTGCTCGTCGGGGTACGACATCAAGTACGACTACGACATGGATTCGAACTTTTCGGCGTTCCATACCTATAAGTGGATCGAGCGCACGATGACGAGTGCCAATGGCAGCGCCACGCAGGCGATGCAGAACAACAGCCTGCTCGACAAGCGCATCAAGAGTGCCGTCGACACGCAGATGGCGGCCAAGGGCTTCACCATGACTGACGAGAATCCTGACGTGCTGCTCAATTACTACGTCGGACTGAAGGACAAGATCGACGTGACCGACTGGGGATACACGTATGCCGGCAGTTACTGGGGCGGCGGACTGGGACGCAACGTAGACGTGTACCAGTACACGGAGGGAACTTTGATCGTGGACATGGTGAACTCGAACAGCCATCAGCTGGCGTGGCGCGGCAGTGCCACCGGCGTGGTCGAGCCCGGCAGCCCACCCGAGAAGGTCGAGGCGCGCATCAACGATGTCGCCGCGCGTATTTTCAAGAACTACCCGCCCAAGGGTAAGTAACAGGCAACCAGACACAACCCAAACACGCACACCTCTGCTTTAAAGGAGCCCGGAAAATGAATCTCAAGAAAGTGATCCTCGCCGCACTGATGCTTCTCGCTCTGGCTGCGCCCGCGATGGCGGGCGGCCGCGACCTGGTCGAGCTGATGCGCTCCGACCTGCGCACCGAGAAGCGCGCGATGATCACGCAGGCCATGCAGATGGACGAGGCGACCTCGGAGAAGTTCTGGCCGGTATATCAGGACTACGAGACCGCGTTGACCAAGATCAACGACCAGCGCGTCACCATGATCAAGGACTACGCGGCCGCGTACAATTCGATGACGGACGAGGCCGCCAAGGATCTGATCAAGCGTGGTTTCTCGCTGCAGGAGCAGCGAACCAGCCTGCTCAAGAAGTATGTCGGCAAGATGAGCAAGGCCACGGACGTGAAGACGGCCGCGCGCTGGGCTCAGGTCGAGCACGCGCTGGATTCGGCCATCGATCTCCAGATTGCGTCCGAGCTGCCGTTGCTGCAGTAGGAACAAGAAATATTCTTCGCGGAAGACGCCGTTCGCGCAAGCGGGCGGCGTCTTCTTTTTCGTGATGGATGCGACCGTGGCGATTCAGTCGTTGTCGTAGTTGCGCCACATGTAGAGGCTGCCCACCGTCCGGTAGGGGCGCCACGCTTCCGCGATCTTGTGGAGCTTTGCCGGCTTGGTGTTGGCGCGTAGCCCGTAGGTCTTGAGCATGCCTTTGCGCAGGCCAAGGTCGCCGATGGGAAAAACGTCGGGGCGCCTGAGCCCGAACATGAGGAAAATGTGCGCGGACCATTCGCCCACGCCCTTGATGGTGGTCAGTGCCTCGATGACCGTGTCGTCATCCAGCTTCGAGAAAGACCGCAGCGTGTAGCGCTGCGCCTCGAAGCGCTCGGCGACATTGCGCACGTACGCCGCCTTTGACCGCGAAAGCCCGCACGCGCGCAACTGTTCCTCGCGGAGTGACAGCAGATGCTCCGGCCGCGGCGACCGGCTGCCCATCGCGGTCGCAAGCCGGGCATAGATGCTGTCTGCCGCCTTGCCCGAGAGCTGTTGCGACACGATCGTGCGCAGCATCACTTCGAACGCATTGCGGCCTTCACGCATCTCGTAGGGGCCGACGCGGTCGATGAGCGCGCCCAGCACCGGGTCGCGGCGACGCAGGTGCTTCACGGCCGCCCCGAGATCGTAACCGGTGAGAGCAGACATGCGCCCACATTACGCGTGCCCGCATCGCCGCGCAAGCCTGCGCGCGCCGCAAAGGCCTTGATGCAGGGGCAGGAGCATGATAGCGTCACTTCCGGTATTCGTATGTCCACTCCCGCGCTCGACCCACTGATCTACGACTGGAACCCGCGGCCGTCGGAGCCGCGCTATCCGCTCAAGCTGAACGACGAAACCCTCCGCGACGGGCTGCAGTCGCCGTCGGTTTTCAATCCGACCATCCCCGAAAAACTCGAGCTGCTCCACTACATGGAGGATCTCGGGCTCTATTCCGCCGCCATCGGCCTGCCGGCCGCCGGTCCGCACGCCTTCGCGGACGTGCTCGCCATCTGCCAGGAACTGGCGCGCTGCAAGATGAAGCTTTACCCGTACTGCGCAGCGCGCACGCATCCCAACGACATCAAGCCCATCATCGAGATCCAGCAGAAGTCGGGCATCAAAGTGCAGGCGGCGTTGTTCATTTTTTCCAGCCCCATCCGGCAGTTCGCCGAAGACTGGACGGTGGATCGCATGCTCAAGGTGAGCGAAGAAGCCATCGAGTTTGCGCACAAGAACGACGTGCCCGTGATGTATGTCACCGAGGACACCACGCGTTCGCGTCCGGAAACGCTCCAGCGCCTCTACGGGATGGCCATCGACCACGACGTCGAGCGCCTGTGCATCTCCGACACGGTGGGACACGCCACCCCGCCCGGCGCCGATGCGGTGGTGCGGTTCGTGCGCGGGCTGGTGGAGAAGTCGGGCAAGAACATCGGCGTCGACTGGCACGGCCACCGCGACCGCGACCTCGGTGTCGCCAACAGCGTGACCGCTCACCTCGCCGGCGCTGACCGCGTCCACGGCTCCATGCTCGGAATCGGCGAGCGCGTCGGCAACACCCCCATCGACATGCTGATGGTGAACTTCAAGCTGATGGGATTGTTCGACCGCGACTTGACGAAGCTGCCGGCATACGCCAGAAAGGTCGCGCAGTACTGCCGGGTCCCATTGCCGGACAACTATCCTGTGTTGGGAAAAGATGCCTTCCGCACCCAGACCGGGGTGCACGCGGACGCCATCGTGAAAGCGTACAAGAAGGGCGACGCGTGGCTCGCCAATCGCATCTACAGCGGTGTTCCGGCGGATGAATTCGGGCTCGACCAGGTGATCGAAGTGGGACCGATGAGCGGAAAATCAAACGTGCGCTTCTGGCTCGAGCACCGTGCCATTCCCGTTACCGACCAGCTGGTGGATCGCATCTTCGAGGCCGCCAAGCAATCCGACCATATACTTTCCGACGACGAGCTGCACGAGATCGTGCGTTCGGCTTCGTAAAGACCTTTTGCACACAAAAAAGAAAGCGCGCGTGACAGGCACGCGCGCCCTCTTCCCAAACGATTCCCGCAGTCGATCAGCGGTACAGCGACTTGACCTTTCCCCAGGTGGACGGCAGGGTGGCCACGGGTGTGTAGCGCGCCGTGATACGGAAGGCCGGAGTCCCGGTGTAGCGGCCGTCGCCGTCCTTGTCTGAAAAGGCGATGATCTCCATCGCGCCGGCGCCGGTCCACTCCACGTGGTGCACGCGCGTGTTCGAGTAGTAGCCGTCCTGTGCCGGCGTCGACACCTCGAGTGCCGCCAGCGGAACCGTCAGGCGATCCGTGACACGCCCGTCGATGGTGAGCACGGCCGAGCTTTGCGCCTGATACGGCCAGAAACGCAGGTACAGGTTGCCGATGGTGTAAGGCTGTCGGCCAATACCGTCGAGAATCAGATCGAAGTCGTCGTTGTAACAAACGAATTCGCTCGTACCCACCGTCGGCTCGAAGCCCACGATCTGCGACGCGCCGTACACCTCGAACGGAATACGGCCGTCGACACGATCCCACAGCATGATGTTTCCGACCGCGTACTGCGGATTGAACCGGAGCGCGTCGCCACTGCTGACGACTTCGTAGCGGTTCACGTCGTAACGGAAAACCGTGGGTACGTTGGGGTAGATGAGAAATGACGGCTCTGCGAATGCAGCGCCCACCTGGCCGAAGACCAGGCAAAGGGCGAGCACGATGCCCTTTTTCGTGCTCAACATATAGGATACCTCCGCGCGGTACTCATTGCGGTCTCCGAGTCCGTCGCGTTCGCCAACCAGACCTGGCGTTCGCCAAAAACGCCGAGGAGTCATGGCCCCCAATGGGCCGACGTGCGATCTCTCGCAGCAACCTAACTCGCTGGAAGATTGTAGCATAGGTCATGGGTGGATGTAAAGTAGCCAGTCCCGGCCCGCGCACGCCGACAGCGGCGGGCCGATTTCCTTAGCTCTTCTGCTGCAAGGATTTAGGTGCGGACTAAACCCCGTGTCGAAGCGGGTTTATTGTTCGTCGACCGGCACGGCCGGTGCTACACTCTCGCGCGGCCGCGAAATTCGCGTCGCGCGGGAGTTACGGAGGAGGTTCAGCATGCGCCGGGTTGTTGGTTCACTGGTAGTCATTGCGGCACTATGTGCTGTCCTTCCGGGCTGTGGCAAGAAATCGCAGCAGGCCGGGCAAAACGCCCTTTCGGACTCCCTGCAGACATCGGCGACGCCGCGCGACGGCGGAACCGTGATTCGCCGGCTCGACTCCGAGTGCAAGACACTCAACTGGGTGCTCTACACGACAGCCTACGAGCTGTTCGTGCTCCGTCACATCTACGACCCGGTTCTCGATTACGACGTCAACGGCAACCTCGTCCCGGTGCTGGCCGCCGAGCTGCCGGCCGTGAGCGACGACCATCTCCGCATCACTGTCAAGCTCCGCCCCGACGCGCACTGGGCGGATGGCGTACCCATCACCGCCAACGACGTCAAGTTCACGCTGGATAAGATTCGCGATCCCAGAATTCCCGCGATCAACAAGGCGCCGTACTTTGAAAAGCTCGACCACCTCGAGGTGGTCGATGACCACACGGTAACGTGGGTGTGGAAGGAACCCTTCGCGCCGGCGATCTATGCCATCACTCAGCT
Source organism: uncultured bacterium (assembly GCA_964621155.1). Lineage (GTDB taxonomy): Bacteria > Krumholzibacteriota > Krumholzibacteriia > WVZY01 > JAKEHA01 > JAKEHA01. The sequence continues at coordinate 19,201 of CAZULB010000010.1, forward strand.
GTGGCCGATTCCAGAGCACATCTACGGCAAAGGTGACTTCCTCACCAATCCGGCCAACCGCAAACCCGTCGGCAGCGGCCCGTTCCAGTTGGACACGTGGGAATCGGGCCAGTACATCTCGCTCGTGCGTGATCCGAACTACTGGGACAAGAAGGCGCACCTCGACCGCATCATTTTCAAAATCGTCGAGGACGACGCGGTAGCTCTCAACATGCTGAAGGCCGGCGAGCTCGATGAAATGCGCGCAACGCAGGGACAGTGGGAAAAGCAGATGGCCGATCCCGACTTTCAGGCCCGCTTCCGCAAGGTCGACTACTATTTTCCCGGCTACAATTTTGTGTCGTATAACTGCCGCAGCATCTGGTTCTCTGACAAGCGCGTGCGCAAGGCCATGACGCTCCTTTTCGACCGCGAAAGCGTGAACACGAAAATCTATTCGGGCTACGCGCGCCTGGTGAGCGGCCCCTTCTACATCAATTCATGGGCATATGACAAGACGGTGAAGCCGCTGCCCTTCGATCCGCAGGGAGCGCGCACATTGCTGGCCGAGGCCGGCTGGAAAGACTCCGACCACGACGGCGTGCTTGACAAGGATGGCAAGAAGTTCGAGTTTGATCTCAACGTCATCGCGGGAAGCGCCCCGGCCGCGCAATTCTCGCAGCTGCTCCAGGAGGAATGCGGCAAGGCCGGCATCCGCATCAACATTCGTTCCCTGGAAGGCTCGAGCTTCTTTGAACGCAACGACAAGGGCGATTTTGACGCTGCCATGCTGGGCTGGCGCCTCGATTTCGATCCCGACGTGTACGACACCTTCTGTTCCACGATGACGCCGCCCACGGGGCTCAACCACGGCTTCTACAAGAACCCACAGGTGGACAGCCTCCTCGTGCTCGGGCGCAAGGAGTTCGACCAGAACAAGCGCGCCGAGATCTACCATCGGGTGCATCGCCTGATTGCCGAGGATCAGCCCTACACCTTCGTCAACGCGGTGCCCGACAAGCGCCCGATTGCGCGCAAGATTCAGGGCATCCAGATTTCACCCATGGGCCCGTACGATTTCTGGCCCGGGGCCAACTACTGGTGGATCGACGAGACGGACGGACTCGCCTCGAAGCGATAGCGCGGCGATGCTCAACTACACGATCCGGCGCCTGCTGCTGCTGATCCCAACCCTGTTCGGCATCACGGTCGTCACGTTCATCGTCATCAATCTCGCCCCCGGCGATCCGGTCGCGCTCATCAATCGCGGGGAAATGGATGCGCGCATTTCGCCCGCCGCGTACCACCAGATGCTCCACCTCTACGGCCTGGATGACCCCGTCCACGTCCGCTATTTCACCTGGCTCAAGCGCGTCTGCACGCTCGATTTCGGCAATTCATTTCTCGACCACCGGCCGGTAACGCAAAAGATCGTGGAGCGGCTTCCCGCGACACTCACGCTCAACGTGTGGTCGCTTCTGATCTCGCTCGTGCTCGCGATTCCGCTCGGCCTCTATTCGGCCCTGCGACAGCATTCGCGTTTCGACAAGCTGGGCGGCACCGCGCTGTATCTGCTGTATTCACTCCCCGAGTTCTGGGTGGCGCTGCTGCTGATCATGTTCTTCGGAGTCAAGCTCAAGCTGCTCCCGATCAGCGGCATGCAGTCGATCGACGCCCGCATGCTCGGTTGGTGGGGTTACTGGTGGGATCGCTTCGTGCACATGATTCTGCCCACCTTCTGCCTCACTTACGGCTCGCTTGCGTTTCTCTCGCGCTTCGTGCGCGGCTCGTCGCTGGAAGTGATCCGTCAGGACTACATCCGCACCGCGCGCGCCAAAGGTCTCGACGAGACCCGCATCGTGTACACACACGTGTTCCGAAATACGCTGATTCCGGTGCTGACGCTGCTCGGACTCCTGCTGCCCACGCTCATCAGCGGCAGCATCATTCTCGAATCAATTTTCTCGTGGCCCGGCGTGGGAAATCTGTTTTTCAACGCCGTGCTGGCGCGCGACTATCCGGTTGTGATGGGGCTCAGCACCATCACCGCGGTGGTGGTACTGATCAGCACACTCCTGGCCGACCTGCTCTACGCGTGGGCGGACCCGCGGGTGACGTACCGGTGAACGAATCGGCCCACGCAGATTTCCGCGACAACGGCGGCGGCGAAAACACCGGGGCTTCGCGCAGTCGCGGTTTCGCGCGCATCGTCTGGAAGCGGATGCGCCGCGACTATTACGCCGTGGCGGGGTTTTGCGTTATCGCGACGCTGTTCGCGGCTTCGTGGCTGGCACCCGTTATTGCCAACAATCGCCCGATCGTCATGAACTGGGACGGTCGCACGTTGTTTCCGGCGGTAGCGCAGATGGTCCCGTTCAAGTTCTTCGTCAGGTACCCGGAGCTCGCCACGCTCGACTTCGAGGACCTCAAGCACGACGAATCGGTGGCCCTGGTAATGCCGCCGGTTCCCTACTCGCCGATTGCAACGTCACTCGACCACCGCCTCGAGCGTCCGGATCACCGCCACTGGATGGGTACCGACGAGCTGGGACGCGACGTGTTCGCGCGCCTTCTCTACGGTACCGGTATCTCCCTCAAGGTGGGCCTGGTGGCAACGGGTATATCGCTCGTGATCGGCCTGTTCATCGGCGCATTGGCCGGGTACTACGGCGGGGCCGCCGATATCCTGCTCTCGCGTCTGATCGAGATAGTGATCTGTTTTCCGTTCCTGTTCCTGATTCTGGCAGTGATCGCATTCCTGCCACCCAACATCTATAACATCATGATCGTGATCGGCATCACACGCTGGACCGACATCGCGCGTTACGCCCGTGCCGAGTTTGTGCGCCTCAAGGGGAACGAATTCACCGAGGCAGCGCGCGCGCTCGGCGTGCGCGACAGCACCATCATCTTCCGTCACATTCTGCCCAACTCGCTGGCGCCCGTGCTGGTGACGGCGACCTTCGGTGTTGCGAGCGCGGTGTTGATCGAAAACTCACTCACGTTTCTCGGCCTGGGAATCCAGCCACCGGCTCCGAGCTGGGGTGGTGTGCTGGCGAGTGCGCGGGAGCAGGATTTTGCGTGGTGGCTGACGATCTTTCCCGGAATTGCGATCTTCGTTACCGTGACTGCCTATAATCTGCTGGGCGAAGGGCTGCGCGACGCGAGCGACCCGCGCGCAACCTTCCGCCCTTCCTCGCGCTGAGGCGGGGCGCCTTCTGGCAGCGTGGACAGAAATGCGTGCCGCGCTGCGCGACCACGATGCGCTTGATGATGCCGCCACAACGCTGACATTCCTCGCCATCGCGGCCGTAGGCGTTGAGCTTGATCTGAAATTCTCCGATGCTTCCGTCCGTCCGGCGATAGTCGCGCAGCGTCGTTCCGCGCGCTTCGATTGCCCGCGCAAGAATCGCGCGCGCGGCCTCGATGATTTCGGCGGCGCGCGGCGCGGCGAGCGTCCCCGGGGTCAGCGGATGCATCTGCACTCGATACAGCGCCTCATCGACATAAATATTTCCGAGCCCGGAGACAATGTGCTGATCGAGCAGCAGTGACTTGATCGGTGCGGTACGGCCTGCAAGCCGTAGCGCCAGTTCCACGGCTTCAATCTCGAACGGGTCCGGACCCATCTGCAGGGTTGCGTCCACCGCCGCGGCCGTTCCCACGAAAATGAAGCCGAAGCGCCGGGGATCGATGTAGCGCAGTTCGGAGCCATCCATGCAATGGAAGCGCGCGTGCAGGTGTTTGGGCCGGCTGCGCGCAGCCGGGGCGGGATTCCATTCCAGCTGCCCGGTCATGCCGAGGTGCACCACCAGCCGATCCGGTTTCCCGCCGCGTCCGCGCAGCGCAATCACGATGGCCTTGCCGCGGCGATCGACGCTTTCGATGCGCGCCCCGCCCAGCGCGGTTACGCGGGCGCTGCCGCTACGATACAGATCGGGCGCGGTCAGGGATGCCCGCACGATTTCCCGGCCGGGCAGGTGTTCGCGCAGCTCGCGCACCACGGTTTCAACTTCGGGCAGTTCGGGCATGACACCGCAGTATACACAGGCCGTGACACGGCCGCCAATTCGGGGTAAAATGCCGGTTCGTCATCATGGCAAAAGACCTTCGCAATATTCTGTTCGACGAAGTGCTGCCGCGCGTTCAGAAACCAGGCCAGTATGCCGGAGGTGAGCGCAACGCCATCGTCAAGGACCACGCTTCGGTCGATATCAAGGTGGCGCTCGCGTTCCCCGACACCTACGCCATCGGCATGTCGCACCTCGGGCTGCGCATCCTCTACGACATGATCAACCGGCGGCCGGATGCGTGCGCCGAGCGCGTGTTCGCGCCGTGGATCGACATGGAGGACGAACTGCGCCGTCGCGAGCTGCCGTTGGTAACCCTGGAAAGCTTCACGCCGCTCGATCGCTTCGACGTGATCGGGTTCTCGATGCAGTACGAGCTGGGCTTCACCAACCTGCTCAACATGCTCGAGCTGGCACGCATTCCGCGCCTGACCGCGGACCGCAGTCTCAACGACCCCGTCATTCTGGGTGGGGGCTCGATCACGCTGGCGATGGAACCGGTGGCTCCGTTCTTCGACGCGATTCTCGTGGGTGATGCCGAGGACGTGATGAACCGTGCCCTCGACACCATCAAGAACTGGAAGAAGAGCGGACGCCCGCGCGCCGAACTGCACGCGCTGCTTGCCGTGATCCCCGGCATGTACGTGCCCGCACTCTACAATATCGACTACCACGCTGACGGCACCATCGCACGCATCGACGCGCAGTTGCCCGCCGCGCTCAGCATTCCCAAGACCACGGTGTGGGACCTCGAGAACGCCCCCTTCCCGACCGCACCCGTGATTCCGAACGTGGAAGTGGTGCACGACCGCATCAATATCGAAATCATGCGCGGCTGCCCCAACCAGTGCCGCTTCTGCCAGGCTGTACAGCACTATCGACCGCTCAAAATGCGCTCCATCAGCAAGGTGCTCGAACTCGCGGAGGCTTCATTTGCGCAGACAGGCTACGACGAGATCAGTCTGACGAGTCTTTCCACCGCCGATTATCCCGGCATCATCGAGCTGCTCACCGCGGTGCAGGAGCGTTTCAGCTCGCGCCGCGTGAACGTGTCGCTGCCGTCCCTGCGCGTGGGGCCCGAGCTCAAGCGGCTCCCGGGACTCACCAGCACGGTGCGCAAGTCGGGCCTCACCATGGCGCCCGAGGTCGCCACCGACCGCCTGCGCGAAGTCATTCGCAAACCGATCAAGAACGCCGACCTCATGGCAGGCTGTGAGGCCGCGTATGAAGCCGGCTATCGCCTGGTGAAGTTCTACTTCCTGATCGGCGCGCCGACCGAAACCGACGAGGATCTGCGCGGCATCGTCGACCTCGCGGACGCGGCCAGCACGTTGCGCGTCAAGACGCACGGCCGTCGCGCGCAGGTGAACTGTTCGGTGTCATCGCACATTCCGAAACCGCACACGCCGTTCCAGTGGGAAGCCATGGACACGCGCGAGGAATTGATCGCGAAACAGAAGTACATCAAGAACTACAACCGCAATTCGCACATTCAGCTCAAGTTCCACGATGTGAACACGAGCTACCTGGAAGCGGTGTTCTCGCGCGGCGACCGCCGCCTGGCCGACACGCTTGTGCGCGCGCGCGAAGCGGGGCTGCGCATGGATGCGTGGTCGGAGACCTTCGACATCCGACGCTGGGAAGAGGTTTTCCGCGATGCGGGTGTGGATGCCGACTGGTACGCACTGCGCGCCCGATCCACCGAAGAGATTCTGCCGTGGGACATGATCGGCCTCAAGATTCCGACCAGTCACCTTGCCAAGGAACACGCGCGCGCCCACGCCGCCGCATAAGAACATCACAACGCACAAAGAAAAAGCCGCGCCCGGTCGGACGCGGCTTTTCTTGTCATCAATTGGCGGTTGACGCCTACTTCGTGCGCGTCGCCGCGATCGACATCATCTTCATTTCCTTGCCGTCTGGACCCGGGCCGTACATCTCCATGGTCATGTGATCAGCGTCGACAAGCTTGGTGACGCTACGCGTGGTGACCATTTTTCCCGACATCGGATCCGCCATATCGGCGGTCATCGACCACTCGGTGCCATTGTTCGCGCACTGGCCGCTGCCCATCATGATGCCGGTACCCATGTTGTCCATCCAAGTCGAGAGGTACTTCTTCTGGATGTTGTCATACGCCATAGTGCCGTGGCCCTCGAACGGCATTCCCATGAACGTGCCGGTGTAGGTTTCATCGAGGTAACGGTCGCCCATGACCATCTTCGCGCTGCGGTGCCCCTTGTACTCCTGCGGCGGCATGCCGGGCATCACCATCGTGATGGTGTAGTCGAACTCGCCGACGAGTTTCTTCATGTGCGCGTGGTGTTCGCCGGGCATGACGGCAGCCATCGCCGCGTCCTGCGCCTGTGCGGCTGGAGCGGCAGGCTTCTTCTCATCCGCGGCCATGGCGGCAACCGTCGCCAGCATGGCCAGGGCGACCACGGTACAGACTATGCGTTTCATTTTCTCACCTTTCGAGGATTCGGGTTGTTGAAACCGGCGCGAGGACGGCCGGAACGGCTCATGGGGTGAATGGACGGCGGTTACCATAGCACTACCCGCACTTGTCCGCAAGTGGCCGCAAGTGGCAGTAGCGGAACAGTTTGCATCAAAGTGGACGATACCCAGGTGGCCGCCATCAGGACGACTACTTGAGCAGATCGAAATTGAGCGTAGCGGCGCTTCGTCTGCTGCATCCAGGACCGAAAAGCAGGACTTTGTTTCTGTCAGCACCGCGCGAAGCCGCACGACCGGCACACCGCGCAGCCGCTCTCGTGCTCCAGTTCGTTTCCGCATTCGGGGCAACTTCCCGCCAGCGTATCGGCGCGCGGCGAGGTTTTTTTTGGTGCGGCCCCGGCTGCAGGACCATCGACCATACCCGCCAGCGCCTGGCCGATTCCATCCGCGCAGGAAAGCACTTTCTGTCCCCGATTCCACGACGGATAGGGACAACGCACGCCTTTCAATTGGCGCGCAACCGCGCCGGCATCGACGCCGGAACGAAGCGCGAGGGAAACCAATCTTCCGATCGCTTCGGTTTGCGACGCTGCGCAGCCGCCGGCCTTTCCGATCTGGGCAAACAATTCGAACGGCCCCGCTTCGGTTTCATTGGTGGTCACATAGAGATTCCCACACCCCGTCTCCATTCGCATCGTGCGCCCGGCCACCACATCCGGACGGGCACGCGGCACTCTCGCAGCAGCTGCGCCCGGAGCCGCGCCCACTCCTGATGTCGCCCCCGTACTCAACACCTGCTGCGCGCGGCTTCCATCGCGATATACGGTGACACCCTTGCAACCCATCTCGTGCGCAGCGCGGAACACAGTCTCAACATCCTCCGGGGTGGCAGCACTGGCGAAGTTCACCGTCTTTGAAACCGCGTTTTCAGTGTGGCGTTGAAATGCAGCCTGGATGCGAATGTGGCCATGTGGCGTCACGTCGTGCGCAGTTTGAAAAACCTCGCGCCAGCGTGCCGGTATGTTGTCGATGCCATGCAGCGTTCCGGCAGTCGCAATGGATGCGACGAGCTGCGGGGAATAGAACCCTTCCGATTTCGCGACTTTCTCGAACAGGGGATTCACTTCGACGAACTCGGCGCCATCGAGCACGCGGCGCTGGAAGGCAACAGCAAACCACGGCTCGATGCCACTGGAAGCGCCGGCAATAATGCTGATGGATCCTGTCGGTGCAATCGTCGTCACGGTCGCGTTGCGGCGCGGTGCCTCCCCGCGGCCGGCATAGACGCTCTCGGCAAAATTCGGAAACGCGCCGCGACTACGGGCGAGTCGCCGTGACTCCGCCACCGCCGCTGATTGGATTGCCTGCATCACCTCTTCGGCAACCTGCTCCGCTTCGGGCGAGTCATACGCGATGCCCATCTGCACGAGCAGATCGGCGAAGCCCATCACGCCGAGGCCGATCTTACGGTTGGCGAGGGTCCGCGATTCGATCTCGGGCAACGGGTAACGGTTCATATCAATCACATCGTCGAGGAAGCGCACCGCAAGCGCTGTGGCTTCGCGCAACCGCTCCCCATCCAGGCGCGCGCTCCCGGTGTCTCCTTCCACGAAACGCGACAGGTTGAGCGAACCGAGGTTGCACGATTCATACGGCAGCAGCGGTTGCTCGCCGCACGGGTTCGTGCTCTCGAAGTCCCCCGCTGCCGGCGTCGGGTTGTCGGCATTCATGCGGTCGATGAATACGATCCCCGGCTCTCCGTTGCGCCATGCGCAATCGACAATTCGCCGCATCACGTCACGAGCACGCAGCCGCGCCGTGGCGATTCCCGTGCGAGGGTTGCGCAACTCGTAGTCGCCGTCGTGCGCGAGCACACTCATGAACTCGTCGGTGATCGCGACCGACAGGTTGAAGTTGTTCAGGCGGTCGCTCGCGTGCTTGGCGTTGATGAACTCCAGAATGTCGGGATGGTCGACACGCAGGATCGCCATGTTGGCGCCGCGACGACGCCCACCCTGGCGAATCGTGTCGGTGGCCGCATCAAACACGCCCATAAAGGAGATGGGTCCGCTCGAAACGCCACGCGTGCTCTGAACCTCGTCATTGCGGGGCCGCAGCCGCGAGAAGGAAAAGCCGGTGCCGCCGCCGCTCTTATGGATCAATGCAGTGCGCTTGATGGAATCGAAAATGGCGTCCATTGAATCTTCCACGGGCAGCACGAAACACGCGGAGAGTTGCTGGATCGCGGTGCCGGCATTCATGAGCGTGGGAGAATTGGGGAGGAACTCGAGTGACCGCATGGCCTCGAAGAACGACTCTTCCCACTCGGCCACTTCGCTATCGCCGGCACCGTAGCGACGCTCGGCCTGCGCGATATTCGCCGCCACGCGGCGAAACATCTCCTCCGGCGTTTCGATGACGGATCCGGCCGCATTCTTCTGCAGATAGCGGGTTTCGAGCACACGCAGCGCGTTCGCGCTGAGCGACGGACATTCGTGGGTCTTCAACATGGCGGGCTCCTACAGGGCGTGGATGAAGGGTTCGTGGCAAAACACGACTTGCGGCCCACATACTTTCGGATAGTTATATCTTCTTTGTCAAGGCCGAATACAATATCTTGTACCAGGCGCTGACCATAACCACTACATGCGGCACTCCAGCCGCGACTCCCCATCGCATCGCGCGCAGCCGCATTGGTCCTGATTCTTGCAATGAATCCCTGCCGTCGGCCGGATCCCCGGCGATCACCGAAACCGGAAAGTTTTGTCATGCTGCACGTACGCGTCGTATCCGGAAACTCCAAGGGCCGCACCGTTGTGCTCGAGCCGGCCAACTTGCCGCTCACCATCGGGCGCGACCCCGAGAATGTGATCGTCCTCGATCACACTGCCATTTCGCGTTTCCACTGTCGCATCACGTGCGAGAAGGATCAGTACTTTGTCCACGACCTGGGCAGCACCAACGGCACCTATCTCAACGGTCGCCGTGTTACGCGTGAGCGGCTGAGCCCGGGCGACGAGCTCATCATTGCCAACGTCGGTATCGTGGTTGAAGCCGCGCACTCGACCATTGCGGACGCGCGTCCGGCCATGAACGTCACGGTTTCCATCGACGCCAAGCCCAGAAAGGCGTCGGTCACCCTCTCAAAATCAGCGGAAGAAAGCGGCAGCAGCGAATTTCTCGAAGGACTGGGAAGCGACCCGCTCTCCGCGCAGCGCGCCCTGCAGGTGCTGTATCGCGCCGATAGCGCTTTCAAGAACATCGAAGACCAGCAGCTCTTGCTGGAGAATCTCCTCGACATCATCATGGAAAGCGTTCCCGCATCGCGCGGCTTTGTATTCCTGATCCAGCGCGACAGTGGCGCGTTGGTCCCCTACGCGCGCCGGCCCGCGGGCATGTCCGACGCCAGCGATGCCGAAATCGTCGTGAGCCAGACCATCATCCAGACGGCGGTGCGGCAAAAAACTTCCATCATCTCGAGCGACGCTCTCGTCGACGAGCGTTTCATTCACTCGCGCAGCGTTGCCGCACTCGATGTGCGCAGCGCCATGTGCGCGCCGCTCGTCAGCCGTAACGGCGTTCTCGGCCTTGTCTATCTGGATTCGCACAAGGCCAACGCCTTCGTGCGTCGCGACCTGGCACTGTTCTCGGCGCTGGCCCTCAAGGTGGCCATTGCCGTCGACAACGCACGCCTCTACGACGACCTGCGCAGCCTTTTCTACAATACCGTGGAAACCCTCGTCCGGACGATACAGGCCAAGGATCAGTACACGGCCGGTCACTCAACGCGCGTGAGCCGCTATGCGCTCATGATCGCGGACAAACTCGGTTTATCCACCAAGGACAAGCACCAACTCTACCTTGCCGCCATGCTGCACGACATCGGCAAGATTGGAGTACCCGACGATCTGTTGAACCGCCCGGGCAAGCTTTCCGAGGCTGAAATGGAGCGCGTGCGCAGCCACGTGCAGGTGGGCGCCTCGATGATCGAAATGCTGGGTGAGATGCACTCGATCGTGCCGCTCATACGGCACCATCACGAGTGCTACGACGGATCAGGTTATCCGGACGGACTGAAGGGTGAGCAGATTCCGCTCATCTCACGCATCATCTCGGTGGCGGACATGTATGATGCCATGACGTCGGACCGTCCATACCGCAAACGGCGCAGCCACCAGTTCGCCGTCGACGAAATCATCTCCAACAGCGGAATCACGATCGATCCGAAAGTGGCCGACGCATTCCTCGACGTGCTAAAAGAGATCGTGCCGGCCACCGCTCCTGCGCCCGAAGCAACTAGTGGATCTCCAGCTCGCTGAGAGCCACGTTCTTCCCCTTCCCCACCACGGTCACGCGGACGACAGGAAGCGTCTTCAAGGCTGCGTCCAGCTGGAAGCGCTGTTCCTCCATAGTGCTTTCCAGGTCACACTCCTGAAGTTTGTTGGTGCCGTCGCCAATCTCGAGCTTGGTCGGACGTGAGCCGCCCGCCACGCGCACGGTGAGCTGCCCGACTTCCAGCCCGAACGGATTGGGAATGTCGATGTAAGCGCCGTTCGCAGGAGACGTCCAGGATGTCGAAGAGTCGGCATCGAACACTTTCCACAGGTCCTTGCTGTTCGATGAGGCACCGTTGTTTGCAAAGAGCCCCTCGCGCTCGGCGCCCATGAAGGAAAAGTCGGTGTCCTGCACGTAGTCGTTGGTCTTGCCCCCTGCCATGAAGACACGCACGTCCCACAGGCCGTCACGATTGATGTCCATGGCCGTGATCGAATCGGGAGCGGCGTTGTCGAAGTACCAGTGCCACACCGGGCGCGGAGCGTCGGTCTCGAAGCCGCGCACGTAGAGCACGCCGCCCTTGCTGCCGGAGTTGTAGACCACGACGGCGGCACGGCGCGCGTCCACCTGGGCCGGGAAGCGTTTGGCCTGGCTGATCGTGAAGCCCTTGCCCTCGATCGCGGCCCTGTACGGCGCATTTTCCTTCGTCACCACAGCCGGCGGCGGCGTCTCGTTGGCGACCCTCTCGGAAAGCGTCTTGCCTTCGGGGGCCTTTGCTTCTTCCTTCTTCTTGGAACAGGCGGAGATTCCTACCGCCACCAGGACGCACACCATCCACAAGCCGGCTCGGCGCAGATACAGCATCTTCATTCCTCGTTGATTGTCAGTGAGACGGAAAGCACACGTCCCCGCGGCAACCAAGCCGCAGGGACGCTGTATTGTCTGACAGTGGCGTGAGGGTGTCAAGGCGCGCGGCCGGGTGCCGCGCGGGCCGGGCTAGTTCTTGTAGAGCCTGGTCACCACGTTGCCGAGACAGTTCTTGCCGTCGGAGCTCAGGTCGCCGGGCGCGCCGGCGTAACCCCAGAACAGGTAGATGACCGGGTGGCCGTCGGCATTGTCGAAGCTGAAATCCGCGAGCGCCCATTGGTCATTGGGCGTACACCCGATCAGGCAACTACGGTCCGTCGACGCATAGAGCCGGGTGCCGCTGGGTGCCGGGCGCGGAACGTTGAGCGCCACTGTACTCGAAGGCACCGAACAGAAGGTGATGTCCTGCATGCTCACGTTGTGCGGCGTCGTGAAGATTTCAGCGCTCTGCTCGTATTCGAAGTACTGTTTGTCACCATCGACGGCGGCTACAAAGGTGAGGTTCGCGCCCGTCAGTGTATTCTGCAGGAACGCCACTCCGCCGCGACCAATTGCGAGCACGTTGGCGTCGCTGTCGGCGATGGCGGTGATGCGCTTGCCCTGGTTCGTTCCTCCCCAGTTGCTCTTGAGCGTGCCCGTGTCCGCTGCCACCACGATCACGTCGAATGCATTCATGTCACGACTCTCGAGGCTGGCCAGGTCGACGACCGCAACGCCGCTCCTGTCAAAATCGCTGCTGAACTGCTCGATTTGCGCCACGTAGCCGGTCGTGGTTGACGAACTGGGAGACGCCGTGACGTACGCGATGCGCTGCACCACAACCTCCTTGCCCGACGTGTTGGACCCGAGCGAGCTCGAGACCGTGACCTTGTTGGTGACGGCGGGACGGGGCACGCGCGCGACCAACTGTCCCCAGGCCGCGGACTCGATGGCGAGCGTGTCCGCACCCATCAGTGCCTGCGTGTCGGGGAAGTCCAGATTCTCTCCCGTAATGGTGATGGTCTCGGTCGGAATGACGGTGGCACTGACACCCGTGACGCGGACCTGGTTGGAGCCGCCGGTCACGTAACCAAAACGTTCCGGCGACGGAAGACCCTGTTCATACGGCGTCACCGGGCGGACGCGGAAGTAGTGGGCCCCCTGTCCGACGTGCACGTCGAGCGTGGTGTCGATCGCGGTCTGCGACGAGGCCACGGTTGCAAAGTCGAGCGTGGTGCTCATCTCGACACGGTAGCTGGCGGCCGCGGGCGCAGACGGCCACTTGAGCGTGAACGCGGCACCGGTGGGAATCACCTGCGGAGTCAGCGTGAGATCCGTGATGAAAAATCTGGTTGCGTCGATGCTGACGGGCGTTGTCACTCCGGCCGTCACGTCGACGTCCGCATTGTAACCGTGATAGGCGAGCGCGCGGCCCACGTACAGATCGACGGCGACTTTCTTGTTGTTCTCGGCGATGCACGACACCGGCACCGTGATCGGGTTGTCGTTCTCGATTGCAACACCGTGTGACGTTTCGAGGCGGATTGTCGATCCACCGCGGAACACATTGACGACCACGGAGTCGAATACCGACGCGCGCGTCAGGGAGCCCGGGCTCGCCCCGGGCTGGAAGCGCAGCACGATTTCGCCGCCGGGCACATCCGGAGCTTCGTTGCGCTCGCATGACAACGCGAGCGCGGCACACAACAATGACACGGCGATGGAGGCGCGATGCGTCATCACTTGACGTTCACCCCCACCGAGATCGTTCCCCGCGGAGAAGCTGCGGCATCCCCGCCACCACCACCGGCGGCCGCCACAGCCACGCCCGCGAGCGCCGCGGCGCCGGCGTAGAACCACCACTTCTTGTAGATCGGTTTCGACGCGGGGTGGCTGGTGACCGCCGGTCCGGCTGCGTTGCCGGGCACGACGGTGCTGTCGACGGCCGCGAGTGCCGGCGTTTTCAGCGAGCGCGCCGCATACTCGGCGCGCGCCTGTGCGTAAACGTCGACCACTTCGGGCTTGAACACGGCGGCGTCAGGCCCCGCGTAGGCGGCGTCGGCCGTGATCAGTTTCGCAAATACGTCTTTGCCGTCTTGCGGCGCGCCGGAGAGCACGTGCGACGCGGCCAGGAATTCATTGGCGCGCACTGCCACGGGGCCCTTCACATCGATACGCGCGATAAAGGTGGTGAGAGCGTCTATCGCCTGCGGATACTTGCCACGGAAGTAATACTTGTACTCGATCTGCTTGAGATCGTCGGACGGATCGCCGGCGATCACGGGCGCGGCGATTCCAACCAGCATGGTGATCATGACAAAGAATGCGGTCGCTTTTCGAATCGGGTGCTTCATGCGTGTACTCCTCGGACTCACTCGTCGCTCACCATCGGCGTTCCGCCCACCTCGTATTCGACCACCGTCTCCGCGCCGGGGTGGATGGTGACGGTCAGCTCGTGGCTCTCCTTGTCCTCGCTCATGCGGCACGAGACGCGGTGTGTGCCGGCCGCGAGTGGAATCTTTTCGAAAGGCGGCTGGTGGGGAAAAAGCTTTCCGTCCACCCATACGTTACCAACCCCGCCCAGGAAGTAGACCGACAACGACCCCATAGCGATTTCGCGCACCGGCGTTGGCGCCGGCCCGGGCACTTTCGGTTCCGGCTTCGTGACGGGGGGCTTCATGTTCGTGCCCTGCTTTTCCGGGCGCGAAGCATTCTGCGCGCGGTTGTCGGTCACGGGCGTGACGCCCGCTTCCGACGAGGACGCCGACATGATGACGGGCGCCTTTTCCTTCTGGCTTTCCACGCGCGGCGCGGTGGTGGCAAGCCGCGACGAATCGGCGTGCACCATTGTCTCCACCGGCGTCGTCACCGGCTCGGCGACGCGCAACGACGTCTGCTGTGCGGCGTGGTCGGCCGTGCGCGGGCGCGCCACCAGAAACACCAGCCCAGGCACCATCACCACGGCAGTCACCAGCACCCACATCCACACACGCAGTCCGGGTGCGCGTCCCGCCGCGTTGCGTTCCGGCGCGGAGCTGAGGGCGCTCGAAGCCACACCCGCGGCCGGCACTGCGTCCAGCATGATCGTGCGCGCGCCTTCGCCTTTTCCGACTTTCTCGTGGCGGAGCTTGTCGAGGTTGGACAGCGCGCGCTCGTTGCCGGGATCCAGGAACAGAATGCGGCGATACTCAAGCACGGCGTCTTCCAGATGTGAGCGCCCCTTCTGCATGTAGAACGCGCCACGCGAGAGACACTCGGTGATTGTCTTCTCGGCGAAGGCGGCGTCATAGTGCGCCGGGTCTTTTACATAGGCGGCAAGCTGACGGCGGTCGCGAGCGATCTGGTTCTTCTCCATCGCCGCTTCCAGATCGGCCACAAGCGCGGACGCGCTCGCGTAGCGCGCAGATTCGTTTTTCTCCAGGCAGCGCTTTACAAGGTTCTCAAGCTCCATCGAGATGAGTGGATTGATGATTCCTACTCGCGACGGCTCGAAGGTCTGAATCTTCTCGAGCACGTCGGAGTACGACTGTCCTTCGAAGGGTTTCCGCCGGCTCAGGAGTTCATAGGCCACCACGCCGAACGAGAAGATATCGCTCGCCGGGCCGATGGATCGGCCGGCGGCCTGCTCGGGTGACATGTACGCGGGTGTTCCGACCACCTTGCCCTGCTGTGTGATCATCGTCTCCGAATCGGATTTCCGAGCCAGACCAAAATCCGCAATCTTGATCGCGCCCTGATTGGTGATGATGATGTTGGCGGGCTTCACATCGCGGTGAACGATGTCGAGCGCATGCGCTGCTTCGAGGCCGTATGCAACTTCGAGGAGAATACGAATCGCAATTTCCGGCGGAAGGCCCGGTCTCTCTTTCATGAGCTGCTCAAGCGTGCGCCCGTCGTAGTATTCCATCACGATGTAGAACGCGCCGTCGCTCTCGCCGAAGTCGATGATGTTGACGACGTTCTCGTGCTGGATACTGGCGGCGGCTTTCGCCTCGCGCTGGAAGCGCTCGATGTAGCTTTCGTCGGTGGCGAGGTAGGGAAAGAGCACCTTGATGGCGACGACCTTGTCGATCGACACCTTGCGGGCGCGATACACGGCAGCCATGCCGCCCACCCCGATCTGCTCGAGCTGGTCGTAGCCTTCGATCGCGACCCTGATTGCCATTTGCGAGACCCTCTCGAATGTGCCACACAGCGTGCCGGGGCAAAGAGGCACGGCCTTGATTTGCAATGACTTGCGACCCGGGCCCGGGCGCCACGCCGCAGTTTGCAAGTCCCAGGCCACCGTGCGGAATTCCCAGTTGTCGTTACCCGCTAACCGTTGTTATAAGACGCATCTAGCCGCTGCAGTTTCTGCCGGGCAACGAACGGAGTGACTTATGAGGATGATGTTTCGAAGCGTGATGGTCGCGATGGTGCTCGTGGTCGCGGCGGGTGCGGCACATGCGCAGGTTTTCTACTCGTACCCGGGCGCCAAACCAGTCAGCGACGCCTCGCCCTCGCTCGGACTCGTGGCCGGCTTCGGCGACAACGTCGTGCGGCTTGGCGGCTTCGGTCGGTTCAATCTTTCCACCACGGCCGACCTCGGTCTGGAAGTGATGTACAACAACGTCAAGGCCGAGGATTCCAACGACGACACGGGTTTCTACGGGGCGGGTATCGATGGCAAGTGGTTGTTCTTCGAATCACGCCAGGACATGCAGATCGACATCGCCGCCAACGTCGGGGGTGGTTTCCTCGCGCGATCGGGTTATTCGAATATCCACGTACCCATCGGAGCCATTGCGAGCCACGACTTCGTCATGAACGATGGCCGGCTCATCATGCCATATGCGGGTGTTTACTTTCTCTTCGACTACGTCAAGTTTGACCTGCCCGGAGGCGGCGACGATTCTGACACGGACGGTGACGCCGAGCTTCGCATTGGTTGCAGCGCCGAGATCGTAAAGAAGGGTAGCCTTTTCGCCGCGCTGCACGCCGGCAACGGCACCATGTTCTTTATCGGGTTCAACGCCGGTCTGTAGCCGGTTGCGCGCGCCGCACATTCGACCGGCCATGCCGCCCCATTGAAGGAGTCGCAATGAAGTTTGTGTGGAGTTAGAGAGCGCGTAGCCGCGCCCGCAGCGGCTAGATGTCGCGAACGGTGATCACCTGGGCGGTGATATTGTCGCGACCACCCTGCTCGTTTGCCATGCGGATCAGCATTTTGCACGCGTCCTCGGGACGGTGCATGGCGAGCACGACCGCGATATCGTCATCGGAGAGATAGGCGGTCAGGCCATCCGAGCAAAGCAAAAACGTGTCCCCGCGCTGGAGCTCGATGCTGTCGGGTGTCTCGGCGCTGACGTCGGGCTGCGCGCCCAGTGAGCGCGTGATCACATTCCGTTTGGGGTGCGTGCGCGCGTCCTCGTCAGTGATGATCCCGGAGCGCACCATCTCGCCCACGATGGAGTGATCGCTCGTAACCTGCACGATCTTTCCCTTACGCAACATGTAGCAGCGCGAATCACCAACATGCGCGAAGTACGCGCGCCCCTGGTGCAGCGCGAGCGCAGTACACGTGGTTCCCATACCGAACAACGTGGAATCCGCCACTGCTTCCTGGATGATGGTCTGATTGGCTTCGTGGAAGGCGCGCGCGAGCGCCTTGGCGCGGTCGGCACCGGTTTCCGTGGTGTAAAAGGCAAGGATGGTGCGGACCGCGATGCGGCTTGCAATTTCTCCTCCGCGATGGCCGCCCATCCCGTCGGCCACAACGAACACCACGCCCCGCTCTTCTATCTCCGCGGAGGTCTCGGGAACAAACTGACCGTTCGCGTCCTCGTTGTTGAGGCGGACGCGTCCGCGTCGGTCAATGATGCAAAGTCGATGGCCAGCATGGTTTCGGCGCGAAAAGGCTCCCAAGCCTACT
The DNA here is from genome assembly GCA_964621155.1 of uncultured bacterium. Taxonomy (GTDB): domain Bacteria; phylum Krumholzibacteriota; class Krumholzibacteriia; order WVZY01; family JAKEHA01; genus JAKEHA01. The sequence goes on from CAZULB010000010.1 coordinate 36,739, forward strand.
GGTAAGGCCGGGTGCGAGTCAACGCACACAAAGCGATCACTTGCCAAAACAATGCCAGTCCTGGGTGAACCGGCGCGCTTGGCACGTTTTACGCTCCATCCCGGCAATCTTTGGCCACTACCAGGCCACACCCGGGAGATAGCAATGGACCAGGCACCGGCACTCGATACGGCGCGAATTGAAGAATTGCTTTCCAGCTACCGCGAGCTGCAGGAGCAGTTTGACCAGGTGCGGGAACGCCTGCGCCGGGCGGAGGACCACCGCCATACGGTGGCGCGCCGCATTTATGACCGCGTCCGCTCCGACTACGATCGCGAGCTGGATGCGATCCGCTTGCGTCTGACGCCGCTACGCGACGAACTGGAGCGCGTCCAGGAGTCGCTCGAGGTACAATACCGCGACGCGTCGGCTGCGCTGCAGTCGGTGGAAGAAGAACTGTCCGAGGCCGGCTTCCGGCACCGGATCGGCGAATATCCGGACCCGACGTTCAACGAGATGAAGCGCGCGTTGGATGCGCACGCCGAGGACGCGCGCTCTCGACAGGCCGCGCTGCGAGCCGCCCTGTCCGCCATCGCGGCCATGCGCAGTCCCGAGCACACGGACGCCCCGACCGAAGAAGCGCCGGCGGGCGCGCCTGCCGTTGAAGCGGGGCCGGTTGCGCTGGAAACACCCGTTGAGATCCCATCCCTGGGTGCTGACGCCAACGCAGCGGAAGCGTTCGCCGACGATCCCTTTGCCGTTTCCAACGACGAAGGCAGCGTCAACGACGACCTCTCAGCAATCGTTGTCGATGAGCCTCCCACGCTGGAGGCGACCCATGAACCCGCGCCGGCGGAGGTGGAAACAGCCCCCGCGCCGGAGCCGGAGCCCGACATGATCGCGGCCGCCCGGCCCGAGGCCGTCGAACCTGCTTCCCCCGAGCTCGAGCCCCTGGCTACCCGGACGGCACTCCTCAACAGCTTCGAGAATCCCCAGCAGTGGGTGCGTGAGATTTCTCCTGAGGCGGGTAGCGAACGTCGTGCGCGCCTGAGCCAGTCCGCCCCGCCGCCCGCGCCCGCGCGGGTGAAGGCTTCCGTGCAGGACGAGATCGATTCGGTGTTGTCGCCGTTTGAAGCCGGCGCCAGGGCGACCGCGCAAGCCGAAGCTCCCGCGCGCTCGACCACGACGGCTCCTTCGCCCTTATCGCTTCCCAGCCTCGTCTTCGTCTCCGGACCACACACCGGCCAGGCGATCGCGCTGCTCCCCACCACCCTCACCATCGGGCGCGAGCACGACAACAACGTCGAGATCAAGGATCCCGACGTGGCGCGCTATCACGCGCGCATCCTGCGCGAGCGCGACGATTTTGTGGTGGAAGATCTGAACAGTTCGACGGGAACGTGGATCAACGGCGAGCGCAAGAACCGCGCAGTGCTGTCACATGGTGATGTGATTCGTGTGGGGCAGACAGAGTTGGCACTGGACTTCGAATGGACGACGGACTCGCGCTAGCCTGGGTTACGCTTTCGGACGCTCGTGCCTTCGCGGCGAGTTGCGCCGCGCGAAACAATGTCTTGATGCTCGCGCGAGCACTGTCTGAGCAGGCGAAGACACCGCGCGTCCGAGAGCTTCCCAGCCGCCTAGATTCTTTCGACCGTACTTGTCTCGACCCAGCCCGACAAATCACCCGGCAGATCGACACGCACCCAGCCTTCGCGGCCGTCGCGCACCGAAACGATGGTGCCTTCGTGGATCTTGAACTGGATGGTGGAGTCCTTGCTGGGACCGCTGAAGACAGGTACTTCCGTGCTCACCACGACGCTGCGCGTGTGCACCCGGCTCTCACGCACCTTGGTGTAGGCGGAACCGGCGAAAACGAGGGCAAGTACGGCCGCCGTAGCCATTCCGAGCAGAACGTCACCTGCCATGCCCAGCCCGAACAAGCGCCCTGGCGACACCCAGGAAGCAAAGCGATACAGGGACTGCACAGCACGCGAGCGACGAAAGATGAAGCACATTGCCGCCAGCGTGAAGAGCGCGTAAAAGATGCACGCTACTGCCACCGATTCTCCCGCAGAAAGCCGGCGATGCCAGCCCATCAGAACGCTGCGCACACCTCCGCGCGCGTTCACCAGCTGTTGATCCCGGAGCATTGAACGCACCACCGCAAGATTGGCGCGGGTGTCGTCATTGCGCGGATCGATCTCGAGTGCTCGCTCGTACCACAGCACCGCGTGGCCGAGATCTCCCGACTTGAAGTACGCGTTGCCGAGGTTGTAGTAGAGATCGCGGTGCACAACCCCCGCCTCCGCCACTTCGCGGTAGCGATCAATGGCAGCGCTGTAGTCCCCCGCCTCATAGGCGGAGTTGCCCGACGCGAACAGCTGCGTATCACCGGTCTGCGCCGACGGTGCTGCGTCGGTGGCAGCCGCCACCGACGCCACCGAGGTCACGAGTGCAAGAAGGACAACCAGCAGGAACTTCATGCGATTGCCTTCTCGATGGCGGCCAGCGTATCGCGGGTCGCCCTCGCGAGCGTGCGCCCCTGGTTTGCATCCGCCGATGCCGATGCGTAGCGCGCCATGTCGCAGGCCGCAATCACGCGACGCACTTCTTGGATACGCGCGGCCTCAGCCCCGTTGGCTTCGAGCCACGACGCGATGCCTTCGTTCGAGAGGCTTGCCGGCGGCACGTTGGCGCGATCCGCAACGTACCCGAAGATGGCCGCGTGCATGGCGGCAAACCCGGTCTCCGCGTGACCCGCACGGAAGGCTCCATCCGCCTCCAGAAGCCGCCGGTCAGCGTCGCGGAATGCGCGGCTGGCGCGTGCAAATCCTACGTCCTCGCGATAACGGCGACGGCGGCGCTCCACCAACAGAGCCCCCGCGAGCAAAAGTACCGGCAGCGCCTGCGCGGCCAGAAACCACGAATGCGAATAGAACGGTGCTCGCGCCGCAGTGAGGGCAGCCGGCGGCGCGTGAATGAAGCGGATGTCGCGGTTCAGCACCTGGAAGTCGTCGCCGCCACCGGCATATACGATCTTGCGCCCATTCTCGGCGGTGCCCGGGTTGACCCGGAGCGGCACCGGTTCCGATTGCGCCACGCGGTAGGAGCGTCTGGCCGGATCAAAATACGCAATCGAGACCGCTGGGACCGTGAACTGCCCTTCCACCTGCGGCACGATGACGAACTGGAACTTGCGGCGACCTGACACCACATAGTCCTGTTTGAACGAGTCGGTGGAATTGCCAGATTCGTAGAACTTGAACTTGTCGATGCCGGTGAGCTTAGGCGGTGACAGCGTGCGCATGTTGCCGGTGCCGTTGACTTCTACGGTCACGTTCACCGGCTCGCCAACGTTGGCGGTCTGCTTGTCGGCCGTCATGGTGACGGAGAGATTACTGGCGACGGCGCCGTTGAAATCGGCGGGCTTGCCCTTTTCCGGCAGCGGCTTCACGTAGATCTTGATGGCCTTCGTGGTCAGCGAGCGCTGCTGCCCGAAGCCGCCCGACATGCCGCGCGAGAAGAAGTCGTTGATGTTGCCGCGGCCGAAATCGTCCACCACGATGTCGACACGCGCTTCTCCGATGGTGTAGGCGCCCGGCGCGGTCGGGAAATACGCGCGTTTGATTTCCGAGATCAGGTATTGCCGATTGTGAATCGTGCTGTAGTATTTGTTCTGCGGCGGCAGGTCCTCGACCCAGAAACCCTCCGACGACGGCGGCGAATAGTTGGGACTGCGCAGGAGCTCAACGCGACCGTCAGTGTAGTAGCCGAGCGTCCACGTCACCTGCTGATTCACGTAAACCGTATCCTTGTCCGTCGACGCGCCTACGAAAATACTCTCATCCTCATTGGGCAGATCGCCGCGCGCACGCACGCCGGATCCGGGCGCCGGCTGCTGGCTTCCCTGCGGCGCGCTGATGCCGGGCTGGGCGGGAATCACAGTCAGCGTCACCGGGTTGGCAGTGTACTGCTTGTCACCAACCTGGAACCGGATCGGCTCGAGCTTGAATGTACCCTCTTTCTTCGGGCTCAGGATGTACGTGTAAATGATCGACGAGTGAACCTGGCCGTTGATGAAGCTGAAATTCTGCGACGTGCCGCCTTCGTACTTGTCGAAGTCCTCCAACGGGGGAAGGATGGGACTTGCCGACCGACGGAACTTGCCTTCGACTTCGATGGTGAGTGCGGCCTGCCCGCCCACTTCCACCGTCGGCGGCGCGACGCTGGCACGCACGGTGACATCGTCGTCCGCGCGGGGCGACGCGGTGGCCACCAGGACGAACACGGCGGCAAGGCCGAAAAATGCTGCCAGTCTCTTCACGCCGTCAAACCTACCAGTCCTTGCCGGAACGCTTCAACTTCCGGAATTGAGCCTTGCGCCGCTCCTGTTGCAGCTGCCGCTCACGGTCTTCGAGCGCCTGCAGGATGCGCATGGCGTCTTCTTTGGAGAGCTGCTTGAGCTCTTCACCCGAGAGCGGCGTCATGGATGAATCCGGTTGTTGCTGCCCGGTCGAATCCGACTGCGCCTGCGATTGCTCGGGCTTCTTCTGATCTGATTTCTGTTTTTGTTGCTGGCCACTCTGGTCCTGCTGTCCCGTTTTCGACGAATCGGGTTGCGAGTTCTGACTGCCCTGATTCTGATCCTTCTTGTCTCCCTTGTCGTTCTTCTGGTCCTGTTTCTGTTTCTGCTGCTGCGCTTTCTCGATCAAGGCCATCTCGAGATTGTGGCGCGCGTCCTTGTCGTCCGGGAGGTACTGCAGCGCCTGAACGTATGATTCCACCGCTTCGGCGGCCTTGCCGCTCTTCATCAACGCGTTGCCGCGATTGTAGAGCATCTTGCCGGTCAGCACGCTGTCGGCCGAATAGCTGCGCTGGTAGTAGTCGATGGCGGGTTGATACTTCTTCTGCTGGAAGAGTGCATTGCCGCCATTGTAGTACGCGCCATATGCGTTCCTCGCCGGGCGCGTGGAGTCTCCCAACGAAGCACGATAAAGATCAAACGCCTTCGAGTAGTCCTTGTCCTTGTATGCGTGATTGCCGGACGCAATCTTGCCGCGACTCACCGAGCGAACCGCGTTGGCGTCCGGCACGAACACTATCGCCGCCGCGCACAGCGCCAAGATCGCGGCCACGCCGGTGTGCAGGATGCGCCGGCCCGGCACCGCCCGGCCGCGCGCGCGCGAGCCGATCGACGTGTCGATCAACAGGAGGCCCAGCCCCAGCCCGAGCGGCAGCCAGAAGCGCTCCTTCTTGCGCTCCACGAACTCTCCTTTGATGAGTTTTTGCTCCATTCCAGAAATCTCGTCGTAGATGACCTTGAGTTCAAGGCCTTCCGACGTGGAGGGAAGATACTTGCCGCGCGTTCCGGCCGCGATACGTTCCAGCGCGGGCTCGTCGAGCCGGCTCAACACCGTCTCGCCGCGCGCATCCTTTTTGTACCCCATGACGGCGCCGTCCGTTCCTCGCTCCGGGATCAGTTCGCCCTTGGGGCTGCCCAGGCCGATGGGATAGATGCGAATGTGCTTGTCGGCCGCGAGTTTGATGGCCTCGTCGAGGTTGCCCGACGTGTTTTCGCCATCGGTGACAAGAATAATGACGCGGTCACCCTTCTCGCTGCCCTCGAACAGCGACACCGACGTTTCCACCGCCGATGCAATTGCGGTCCCCGGTTCCGACACGGTGTAGACATCCATCGAGCGCACGAGCATGAGCGCGGCGTCGTAGTCGACCGTGAGCGGACACATCGGTACCGCTTCGCCCGAGAAGGCAACCAATCCGACACGATCGCCCTTCAGTCCACCAATGAGATCGCTGATCTCGCGCTTGGCCGCTTCCAACCGGTTGGGCGCGACGTCTTCCGCGAGCATCGAGAGCGACGTATCGAGTGCAATCACGAGGTCGATTCCCTGCCGCTCGACTTTCACGAGCTGGCTTCCGAAGCGCGGGCCGGCGGCGGCCAGAATGAGAAACGCGAGGGCAGTCACGCGCAAGAACCCCCGCGCCAGCTGGCGGCGCCAGCTGTACCCGGGCGCCAGCGCCTCCTCGAGCTCGGGACTCACGAACGACGAGAGCGCACCGCGCCGGCGCCGGGCCGCGAACAGCATCAGGCCCGCCACCAGCGGCAACGCCGCCAGCGCCCACAGCCACATTGGTCGCGAAAACTCGATCATAGCCCTCTCTTACGGCGTCTCGCGCAGCACGGTTTCGGCCAGGCCCAGCTCGAGGAGGAATAACCCCACGGCTGGAACAATGAACCACACAAAGCGCTCCGTATACTCAACGAACGTTTCCGACTCGACTTTGGTTTTCTCCAGTTTGTCGATCTGGTCGTAGATGGCCAGCAGCTCTTCGCGGTCGGTGGCACGGAAGTACCGGCCGCGGGTGATGGTCGCAATCTTCCGCAGCGTGTCCTCGTCGATGTCGACCTCGACCGAGATGAGGCGGCGCCCGAAAACGGGGTCATCCACTGGAATCGGCGCACGGCCGCGCGTGCCCACACCGACCGTGTAGACCTTCAAGCCCAGCGACGCGGCGACACGCGCCGCCGTGGTGGGATCCACCATCCCCGCGTTATTCTGTCCGTCGGTCAAGAGCACCACGACCTTGCTCTTGGCCTTGCTCGTGCGCAGACGGTTGCACGCGGTGGCGAGTGCCACGCCGATGGCAGTGCCGTCGTCCAGCATGCCGAAATCGACCTGGTCGACCAGTCGCGCGAGCAGCGGGTGATCGAGGGTGAGTGGGCACTGCGTCATGGCGTCGGCCGAAAAGACCACGAGGCCGATGCGATCCTCCGGTCGCTTGGCGATGAAGTCCTTCACCACTTCTTTGGCCACGTTGAGGCGATTCTTGGGCTCGAAATCCTGCGCCTGCATGGAGCCGCTGGTGTCCAGCACAAGCATGATGTCAATGCCTTCGGAGTAGGTGGTGTGTCTGGAGCGTCCGGTCTGCGGTCGCGCCAGTGCCACGATAACGAGCGTCAAGACGAGCAGGCGCAGCGCAAGCGCGAGGTGGCGTTTCCATGCCGGCGCCTCGAGTCCGGCACCGAGCAACAGATCGAGCGATGAGTACGCAACACTGCGCTCGCCGCGATGGCGCAGCACGTACCAGGCCGCGAGTGGCACTAGCGCCAGGAGCGAGAGCACGTAGGGGTACGCGAAGCGGAACATGCTATGACGCTCCCGCGGCGGGCTGGGAAGGTGCGGTCGGCTCTGACGGCGCCAGCGGATCCACCGGTGCTGCGACGGGCGTGGACCGG
>CAZULB010000010.1:43988-47061 GCA_964621155.1 uncultured bacterium
GGTCGGCCATCAGCATGGCCTGAAAGGCCTGCTGGATCACCATCTCGCGCGCGTGATCGACTGCGTGCGCCGCGCTCTCGACGCTGGGAGCAAATTTCGCGAACTTGACCAGATCGGCTTCGTTGAGCAGCGGCTCCAGTCCATCGACGTGCACGCGACGGCTGTCCAACGCATCCATGAGCTCGTACGTGGTGCGATCCATCGCTTCCACGCCGTAGCGCGCTTCGAGATAGCGCCGCAGCGTATCGACAACAAGCGTGTAGTGCTGTTTGTAATCGCCGCGCGCGGGCAGGTTGAGCGCGGCGATACGCGCGAGCTCGGCGAGTGCAATGACTTCCGGCGGCAGCGTCACCGCGGGAGCCTCCGCTTCAACCCGCGAGCGCCGTTTGTGAATCCACCACACCAACGCGGCGATCGCGGCCAGCACCGCCAGTGCAATGCCGCCCCAGAGCCAGTAGTTGATGGGCGCCTTCCATTGCTCCTTGAGCGGGTTCAGATCCGTGGCATCGGCGGCGATGAGCTTGATGGGCACGCGCACTTCGTCGGTCCAGGCGCGAATGGTGTCGCCGTTGGCAGCGAGAAAGTCGAACTTGTTCGCCGGCACCACCGACGAGTCGATGCTCAGCGGAATGAATATGACGTCCGCAATGCGCTCGACCTGGCTTTCCTGGCGCGTCTCTGTATACGCGACCGACATGGTCCGGCACGTTCCCGCATTGAGCTTCTTCGGTGTCAACGGTCGCAGCGAATCCGGATTGAAGACAAAGCGGTACTTGATATGAAAGCGCTGACCGATAGTGACGCTGTCGAAAGCGGCTTCCGTTCGCGTCGTGACTTCGCTGACCGCCGTCCGCAGGCGCGCGGCGCTCCCCGCGCTCGCGATCAGGATCGCGAGCACGCAGGCGGCGAGGGCGGAGAATTCGCGCGAATGCTTCATGCGTACTTCGGGTGCGACGTTCTAGCGGCGCTTCGCGCGCGCCTTGAAGAAAACGGAGAGGGGAACGATATAATCCTGGCCGGTGTCGATGCGCACGCAGTCGATGCCGTGGCGGCGAAACACAGCTGCGGTCTCCTCGTTGCGCCGGCGCACATAGGAGCGGAACCGTTCACGCGCCGCGCGCGAGCCAACGTCGATGACGCGCTCGAGGCGCGCCTCCTGGTCCCACACCCGCACTAGCCCGGATCCGTGCAGTTCCTCTTCGCGCGGATCGCGGAGCCAGATCGCCACCACGTCGTGCTTGCGCGCCGCCATGGCCAGCGGACGCGAAAAATCGGGCGAGAGAAAATCACTCACCACGAACACGATGCCACGGCGCTTGGAAACACGCAGCAGATAGTCGAGCGCAGTGGCGACATCGGTGCGGTTGCGCCGCGGCTGGTAGAAGAGCACCTCGCGCACCAGGTGCAGCACGTGCTTGCGACCCTTGTCGGGCGGAATGTACTTCTCCACTTCGTCCGAGAAGACGATGGCACCCACCTTGTCGTGGTTCTGAATGGCGCTGAAGGCGAGCACCGCGCAGATCTCGGCGGCCGTGTCGAGCTTGGTCTTCCCCTGCGAGCCAAAACGCCCGGACGCGCTCACATCGAGAAGGAACGTCACCACCAGCTCGCGCTCTTCCATGAAGCGCTTGATATAAGGAGCGCCCATGCGCGCGGTGACGTTCCAGTCGATGGCGCGGATGTCGTCGCCGGGCTGGTACTCGCGCACCTCGTCAAACTCCATCCCCTGTCCCTTGAATACGCTGTGGTATTCGCCGGAGAAGACGTCGTTCACCATGCGGCGCGTCGTGATCTCGATGCGCCGCACTTTCTTCAGAACTTCAACGAGGCTGCGATCATCGGCCGGAGCCGGGTCACGTCGCGAGGTGGAATCCGCCATGGAAATCAGGGCACCTCGATGTGATCGAAGATCTGCTTCAAGACGGCCTCGGAATCGAGCCCTTCCGCTTCTGCCTCGTAGGTCACGATGACACGGTGACGCAACACGTCGTAGCCGACGGCTTTCACGTCATCCGGTGTCACGTAGCCGCGCCCGCGCAGGAAGGCGTGCGCGCGTGCCGCCTGCGCGAGGAAGATGGTGGCGCGCGGCGAACCGCCGAACGCAACCAGGTGCTTTATGTTGAGCTTGAAGGCCTCGGGGTCGCGGGTGGCGAAGACCACATCGAGAATGTAGTTCTTCACCTTCTCGTCCATGTAGATCTCGCGCACGGTCTGCTGGGCCTGCTTGAGGACAGCGGGATTGATCACGGGTTCTATCTTCGGCATCACGCCGGAAGTCACCATCTCCATGATCTGCTTCTCTTCGTCGCGCGCGGGATACGTCACCTTGAGCTTCAGCATGAAGCGGTCGACCTGGGCTTCCGGGAGCGGATAGGTTCCTTCCTGCTCGATCGGGTTCTGTGTCGCGAGTACGAGGAACGGAAATTCGAGCGGGTACGTCTTGTCCCCGATGGTCACCTGGCGCTCCTGCATGCACTCGAGGAGGGCGCTCTGCACCTTGGCCGGCGCGCGGTTGATTTCATCGGCAAGAATGAAATTCGCGAAGAGCGGTCCCTTCTTGGCCGTAAAGGTATGGTCGCGCGGGTTGTACACTTCGGTGCCGACCAGATCCGCCGGCAATAGATCCGGCGTGAACTGGATGCGGCGAAACGTGGTGTCGATCGACGCCGCGAGCGTTTTCACCGAGAGCGTTTTGGCGAGACCGGGAACACCTTCGATGAGCACGTGGCCGTCACACAGAATGCCGATCAGGAGACGGTCGACGAGATAGCGCTGGCCGACAATGGCGCGCTGAATGGATTTTTGCAGGAGCGGAACGAACTGGCTCTCGCGTTCGACGCGCTCGTTGAGGGCCTGAATTTCGTACTGCATTAATTGCCTTTCCGGCGGCGCCTTGTGCGCCGCGCTATCGCCATTGAACAACGGTCCCTGCGCCGGGTTCCCCGGTCCCCGGCGGTTGCGCCGCGCGGAGCCGATGCGCTAGGATCGGCGCTTCGCATGACCGCCGCGTTCGATCCTCAATCATGAACAAAGCTTGCGGGGGATTTGTCGCACGGGACAGAATGACACCATG